>NZ_JBFBJI010000026.1:0-137739 GCF_040702065.1 Streptomyces sp. NPDC086777
CCGGGCGGGGGGGGGGCCGGCATCGCGCCCCCGGCGGGGGGCCCGCCAAACCCCCCCCCCCGGGGGGCGGGGGCGCCCGGGCGCACCACGGGGGCCCCCCCCCGCCCCCCCCCCCCGGTCCGGTCGGCCGGGCCTGAACCCCGGCCGACCGGACCTGAACGTTCCTGCGGGGCCTGACGACCGCCGTCGGACCGCTCTCAGACCCCCGCCGCCTCCGCGTCCGGCCGGGCGGCCAGCGCGGCGGCCGCGGCGCCCACCAGACCCGCGTCCGTGCCCATCTGGGCCGGTACGACCGTCAGGCGCTGGACGAAGGAGAGGGTCGCGTAGTCGGTGAGCGCCTTGCGCAGGGGCGTGAAGAGGATGTCCCCCGCCTTCCCGACGCCACCGCCGATCACCGCGATGTCGATCTCGACCAGGGTCGCGGTGGCCGCGATCCCGGCCGCGAGCGCCTGCGCGGCCCGTTCGAAGGAGGCCACCGCGACCGGGTCGCCGGCCCGGGCGGCGGCGGCCACCGCCGCCGCCGAGGTGTCGCCGTCCGGGCCCGGCTGCCAGCCGCCCTCCAGCGCGCGCCGGGCGATGTTGGGGCCGCTCGCGATGCGCTCGACGCAGCCGCGCGACCCGCAGGGGCAGGGATCCCCGTCGAGGTCGACGCTGATGTGGCCGATGTGGCCGGCGTTGCCCGTCGGGCCGGGGTGCAGCCTGCCGCCGAGCACCAGGCCGCCGCCGACGCCCGTCGAGACCACCATGCACAGCGCGTTGTCGTGGCCGCGGGCGGCGCCCTGCCAGTGCTCGGCGGCCGTGATGGCGACGCCGTCGCCGATCAGCTCGACCGGCAGCCCGCCGGCGGCCGCCCGCACCCGCTCGACGAGCGGATACTCCCGCCAGCCGGGCACGTTGACCGGGCTCACGGTGCCGGCGGAGGCGTCCACCGGGCCCGCGCTGCCGATCCCGAGCGAACGGGCGCGCCCCCACAGCGGTGAACCGGCGAGTTCGCCGACCACCTCCTCGACGGCCCTCATGACCGTCTCGCCGTCCTGCTGGGCGGGCGTGGCGCGCTGGGCGCGCGCCTGGATCCGTCCGTGACCGTCCACCAGCGCGCCGGCGATCTTGGTGCCGCCGATGTCGAGGGCCGCCACGAGGTCGGTGTGCATCAGAGTCAGTTCTCCCCGTCAACCATGAGTAGCCGAGTGACACAACAGGCCGGTCAAGCGGTGGGGACGCAGGCCGGAGATTGCGGTGGACAGTCTCCCTTGCATCTGACAACGTTGTCCAGGCTCTATGCTCGACGCCACATCCTCATACAAACCCACGAGCCTGTGTATCCCTGATACAAACCCATGAGCCCAGACACAATTCCGTGAGCCCATGCATCCCGTGGACGACAGGACAGGACGCCGCATCGTGCCCGAGACCTCCCGCCGCGCAGACCGTCTCCCCGGCTCCCGTTACGGGACCCGGCCGACGATGAAGGACGTGGCGGCTCGGGCCGGTGTGGGCCTCAAGACGGTGTCCAGGGTGGTCAACGGCGAGCCCGGCGTGACGCCGGACACCGAGCGCCGGGTCCAGGAGGCGATCGACGCGCTGGGCTTCCGCCGCAACGACAGCGCGCGGGTGCTGCGCAAGGGCCGTACCGCGAGCATCGGCCTGGTCCTGGAGGACCTCGCCGACCCGTTCTACGGCCCGCTGAGCCGCGCGGTGGAGGAAGTGGCCCGCGCGCACGGGGCGTTGCTCATCAACGGCTCCAGCGCCGAGGACCCGGACCGGGAGCAGGAGCTGGCACTCGCGCTGTGCGCGCGGCGGGTGGACGGCCTGGTGGTGATCCCTGCCGGGGACGACCACCGCTATCTGGAGCCGGAGATCAGGGCGGGCGTGGCGACGGTGTTCGTGGACCGCCCGGCCGGGAAGATCGACGCCGACGTGGTGCTCTCCGACAGCTACGGCGGTGCCCGGGACGGGGTCGCCCACCTGATCGCACACGGCCACCGCCGGATCGGGTTCATCGGCGACATGCCCCACATCCACACCGCGGCCGAGCGGTTGCGCGGCTACCAGGCGGCGCTGGAGGACGCCGGGATAGCCGTCGAGGCCGCGTGGACCTCCCTCGGCGTGACGGACCCGGAGCGGGTGCGCCGGGCCGCCGAGGAGATGCTGTCGGGGCCGGAACCGATCACGGCCATCTTCGCGGGCAACAACCGTGTCACCGTCACCGTGATCCGCGTCCTCGCCGAGCAGGCCCGCCCGGTCGCGCTCGTCGGCTTCGACGACATCGAACTCGCCGAGCTGCTGCACCCGGGCCTCACGGTCGTCGCCCAGGACGCGGCCCTGCTCGGCCGCACGGCCGCCGAACGGCTCTTCCGCCAGCTGGACGGCACCCTCATGGCACCCGAGCGGATCGAGCTGCCCACCAGGCTGATCACGCGCGGCTCGGGCGAACTGCCCCCGGCGGACTGAGCCGGGCATGACGGACCGGACGCGCACGGGACCGTGCCGCCGCACCGCCGCCGGCCGGGAGTGCGCCGAGGCGCGCCGCGGGAGGACCGTCCGGACGCCCGGGGCGTCGGGCCGCCGGTCGACGGGGCGGATGCCGGCCGCGCCGAGCCGGACCACGGCCTGCCCCGCGCTCGCCGGATCGCGTCGCCCGTGACCGGCCGTACGCTGGCCGAGCTGGGCCTCGACAAGGCGCCGCGGGACCATCCGCTGACCTACCCCGGTGTCTGGCCCGCCGACTCCGGGCTGCTGGACGGCGACCGGCTGCTGCCGCTCGGGCGGCTGGTGCACGACGGGGACCGGGTGCCGGTGCTCGCGGTCGGCTCCAACGCCTCACCCGCCCAGCTCCAGCACAAGATGGCCGAGTCCGGTGTCACCGGAGCCATTCCCATGGTGCGCGCCCGGGTCCGCGGACTCGACGTCGGGGTATCGGCGCACGTCAGCCGCCTCGGCTATGTCTCGGCGTCCCCGATCGCCTCCCCTTCGGCGGTACGGGAGTTGTTCGTCCTCTGGCTGGACGGGCGGCAGCTGGAGGTGATCGACGCGAGCGAGGGCGTACCGCTGCCGAACGGGAACTTCGTGCGGGCCTGGCTGCCCGCCCCGGCCGTCCGCGCCACCCTCGCGGACGGCTCGACGCTTCCCGGCGTGCACGCGTACGTCAACCGGCACGGCGTGCTGCACGACGGCACCGGCGCGCCCCGCCGCCACCCCGGCGAGCGCGCCCTGCTCACCGAACTCCTCACGGGTTCCGCAGAGTTGAGAGAGCTGTTCGGAGGCACGCCCGAGCAGTTCTGTGCGCGGGCGCGGGCCGACGCGGCGCTGTGCGGGCAGGGCACCCGCTTGTTCGCGGAGCGGAAGTGGGCGGTCGCGTCGGGACTGGAGCGGTACGTCCGTGCTCAGCAGACGGGAAGTCCGGGCAGCGGCTCGTCGTTCGTGCCGCCCTTGATGTAGACGTCGCTGACGTACACGCCGGTGTTGCCCTTGTCGTCGTCGGTCTCGGCCCACCAGACGTTGGTCCACTGCCCGTGGGTCTCCCGGCGGCCCAGGTCGGCCTGGCAGTAGAACGAGTGGACGCCCGGGCGGACCTTGCCGACCTTGGTCCCGTCGGCGGTGTAGGACTTGGCGCCGCCGCTGCGCACCTGGCAGGTGTACGTGCCGTCCCCCGCGGGCGCGCAGACCGGGACGGGGGTGTCGGGGGCGGTGGCGGGAGCCGTCGCGGTGGCGGGGGCGGTGGCACCGGCGGTGCCGGATCCGCCGGAGGGGCTGGGGCCGGAGGACCGCGCCCCGGACGGTGTGGCGGAGGCGACGCCGTCCGCCGGTCCCGCCGGTGCGCCCCCGGCGGCGTGCGTGGCGCTGCCGGCCGGTACGGCGCCCGTCTCCGCGCCCTGCCCCACCGGATCGGCCCCGGCCGGGCGCCCGGCACCGGTGCCGCGGGCGCTCTTCGAGGCGCCGGGCGGCGTCGGGGCGGGCGGACCCGCGTCCGTCTTCGCCGTCTGTCCCCTGTCGTTCCGTAACGCGACGGTCAGTCCGGTCGCCGTGAGGACGACGGCGACGGCCATCACGACGAGCAACCGGGCGCGGCGGCGGGTGCGGCCCGGGCGGGCGGCGCCCAGCGGGCCGTCCGGGGCGCCGGGCAGGGGCGCGGGCGCTAATCTTCGGGCGCGCACCAGTTCGGCACTCCGGGTGCCGGCTCCGGTGGCGAGTCCGGCGGCGGGCACCGGGGCGAGCTGTCCGGCGTGCTCCGGGGCGGACCCCTCGGTGGGCTTCGGGCCCCGTTGCTCGCCGGCCCCGGCGCCGGCCTCCTCCCCGGTCCCCGGGACCGGCCCGTCCGCCGCCGGCAGCGGCACCGGCCCGGGCCCGGGCTCCGGCCGCTCGGGCTGGGGCTCCGGCTCCGGCTCCCTGAGGACCGTCGTCGGCGTGTCCGGGACCGGCTCCCGCGCGGCCGCCCGCAGCAGCGCGCAGGCCTCCTCGGCGTCCGGGCGGGCGTCGGGAAGCTTGTCCATCAGGCGCCGGAGCACCGGCGCGAGCGGGCCGGCCCTGCGGGGCTCCGGGAGGGGCTCGTCGACGATCGCCGTGAGCGTCGAGAAGGTGGACGTACGGCCGAACGGCGAGGTGCCCTCCACGGCCGCGTACAGGGCGGCGCCGAGGGCCCAGATGTCGGAGGCCGGGCCGGGGGCCGCGCCCTTGGCCCGCTCGGGCGCCAGGTAGTCGAGGGAACCGACGAGTTCGCCGCTGCCGGTCAGCTGGGTGGCGGAGCCGTCGCCTGGGTCCGCCATGGTGGCGATGCCGAAGTCGGTGAGGACGACCCGGCCCGAGCGGTCGAGGAGGATGTTGCCGGGCTTGACGTCGCGGTGCAGGACGCCGACCCGGTGGGCCGCGGCCAGGGCGTCCATGACCTCGGCGCCGACGCGGGCGGCCTCCTGTGCCCCGAGCGTGCCGCGCTCGCGCAGCAGGTCGTCCAGGGAGGGGCCGTCGACCAGTTCCATGACGATGAGCGGGCGGCCGTCGACCTCGGCTATGTCGTGCACGACGACCACCCCGGGGTGGCGCACCCGGGCGGCGGCCCGCGCCTCGCGTTGCATCCGCAGCCGCAGGTCGGCGAGTTCGGGTGCGGCGCTGTCGGTGTAGGCGCGCAGTTCCTTCACGGCGACCTCGCGGCCGAGGACCTCGTCGACGGCGCGCCACACCACACCCATACCACCGCGCCCGAGCCTGGCGACGACCCGGTACCGCCCTGCCAGCAGGCGACCGGTCCCGTCAGCCTGTCCGTACGAACCCGACACCGCAGCCCCGATCCTGAAGACACGTCCGTGAATGGCGCACCAGAGTACGGGGCAGTGACAGGGTCGGTTCAAGTCGGCTGGAAAAGCTGTGACTTGACCGGTACGCGCTACTTCCCGGAGGCCGTCAGGCCGCCGCGCCTGGGCACCGCGAAGCCCTCCAGGTCGGCCCGGGTCAGGCCGGTCAGCCGGGCCACCTCGCCGTTGTCGAGGGCGCCGCAGTCCAGGCCGCGCAGCAGGTAGCCGCTGAGGGCCTTGGCGGTGGCGGGCTCGTCCATGACGTCGCCGCCCGCGCGGTCGGCGTACCGGGCGAGCCGGGCGGCCGCCTGTTCCAGGCCCTCGCGGTAGAAGGCGAACACGGCGGCGTACCGCGTGGGGAGGTGGCCGGGGTGCATGTCCCAGCCCTGGTAGTAGGCGCGGGCCAGGGCGCGCCGGGTGAGGCCGTAGTGCAGCCGCCAGGCGTCGTGCACCCTGGCCGTCGGGCCGACCGGCAGGACGTTGGTGGAGCCGTCCGAGACGCGTACGCCCGTGCCGGCGGCGGCGACCTGCATGACCGCCTTGGCGTGGTCGGCGGCCGGGTGGTCGCTCGCCTGGTAGGCGGCGGAGACGCCGAGGCAGGCGCTGTAGTCGAAGGTGCCGTAGTGCAGGCCGGTGGCGCGGCCCTCGGCGGCCTGGATCATCCGGGCGACGGTGGCGGTGCCGTCGGCGGCGAGGACGGCCTGGCTGGTCTCGATCTGGATCTCGAACCCGATCCGGCCGGGCTCCAGTCCATGGACCTTCTCGAAGGCCTCCAGGAGCCGGGCCATCGCGGTGACCTGTTCGGGGTAGGTCACCTTGGGCAGGGTCAGCACGAGCCCGGCGGGCAGTCCTCCGGCCTCGATCAGCCCGGTGAGGAAGATGTCGAGGGTGCGGATGCCGCGGTCGCGCACCGGCGCCTCCATGCACTTCGTCCGGATGCCCATGTACGGCGCCGCGGTGCCCTCGGCGTACGCCTCGGCGATCAGCAGCGCGGCGCGGGCGGCGGCCTCGTCCTCCTCCGCGTCGGGGCGGGGGCCGTAGCCGTCCTCGAAGTCGACGCGCAGGTCTTCCACCGGCTCGCGCTCCAGTTTGGCGCGGACCCGGGAGTGGACGGGCTCGGCCAGCTCGTCGGGCAGGCCGAGGACGGCGGCGAAGGCGGCGGCGTCGGGTGCGTGTTCGTCGAGGGCGGCGAGGGCCCGGTCGCCCCAGGAGCGGATCGTGCCGGCCGTGAAGGCGTCGCCGGGGACGTACACGGTGTGGACGGGCTGCCGGGTTCCCGGATCACCCGGATAGCGGCGCTCCAGTTCGGCGTCGACGGGGGCGAGGGAGGCGCTGATCTCCTCGCTGACGGCGCCCGTGAGGCTCGTCGCCACCTTCTGCTGCCGACCCTGACCCATCCCGCACCCTCCTGTTTTCCACTGTACGGAATCAACAATCCGTTGAATGAAGGTATCCGGGCGTCGACGGGGCGGTCAACACCGTGTCCACGGGGCGACACGCCCCCATCTGGGCATGTTCACGCTCATCACACTCCGGGGTATCACACTGCTCAACGCCCGCCCGTCCGGCTTGTGCCCCCTTGAAGGAGCCGTCGTGCCGAACCAGCGCCGAGTCACCCGCCGGCTGGGACTGCAGGCCCTGTTGGCCGCAGCGGTCACCGTGCCCCTCTCCAGCGCCGCGATCCCCACCTCCGCCGCCTCCTCCGTCTCCGCCGCCGGATCCCGGGCCCGCCGGCTCGCGACCCGCGCGGTACCGGCGCGGCCGGCCCCCCGTCTCGACGTCATGACCTTCAACCTGCGCTACGCCGGCACCGCCGAGCCCAACAGCTGGGCCGACCGCCGCCCGGTGCTGGCCGAACTGCTGCGTCGCGCACAGCCCCAGGTCATCGGCACCCAGGAGGGCCTCTACCAGCAGCTGCGCGACATCGACAGCGACCTCGGACCGCACTACGACTGGGTCGGCACCGGCCGCGAGGGCGGCAGCCGGGACGAGTCGACCGCCGTCTACTACGACCTCCGGCGCCTGGCACCGGTGGAGCACTACACCTTCTGGCTCTCCGACACCCCGGAGGTCATCCGCTCCAACACCTGGGGCGCCGCGTTCCCCCGCATCGTCACCTGGGTCCGCTTCCGCGATCTGGCCGACGACGGGCGGGAGTTCTACGTCGCCAACACGCACTTCGACCAGAAGAGCCAGTACGCCCGCGAGCGCAGCGCCACGCTCCTGGTCAGGCGGATCGCGGAGTTCGACCGGAGGCTGCCCGTGGTGGTGACCGGCGACTTCAACGCCTACGCCCACCGGAACCGGGCCTACGACACCCTGGTGGACTCGGGGCTCGTCGACACCTGGGACGTGGCGGAGCACCGCGGCCCGCAGTACGCGACCTTCCACGGCTACCACCGCCTCAGGCCGGACGGCGACCGGATCGACTGGATCCTGACCTCGCCGGGCGTGACCACGCATCGGGCGACCATGGACACCTTCTCGATGCACGGCCAGTTCCCGAGCGACCACCTGCCCGTGCAGGTCTCACTGAGCCTGCGGTGACACGGCGAGGCCCCCGCGACCGGTGCCGGTCACGGGGGCCTCGCACCGCCCTGCGGCGGTGATCAGCCCTTGCGGGCCTTGACCTCGTCGGTCAGCTGCGGGACGACGTCGAAGAGGTCGCCGACCACGCCGAAGTCGACCAGCTCGAAGATCGGGGCCTCGGCGTCCTTGTTGACGGCCACGATGGTCTTCGAGGTCTGCATGCCCGCCCGGTGCTGGATCGCGCCGGAGATGCCGTTGGCGATGTACAGCTGCGGGGAGACGGACTTGCCGGTCTGGCCGACCTGGTTGGTGTGCGGGTACCAGCCGGCGTCGACGGCGGCACGCGAGGCGCCGACGGCCGCACCGAGGGAGTCGGCGAGGGCCTCGATGATCGCGAAGTTCTCGGCGCCGTTGACGCCGCGGCCGCCGGAGACCACGATCGCGGCCTCGGTCAGCTCCGGACGCCCGGTCGACTCGCGCGGGGTACGGCCGGTGACCTTGGTGCCGGTCGCCTGGTCCGAGAAGGTCACGCTCAGGGCCTCGACCGCACCGGCCGCCGGGGCCGCCTCGACGGCGGCGCTGTTCGGCTTGACCGTGATGACCGGGGTGCCCTTGGAGACACGGGACTTGGTGGTGAAGGACGCGGCGAACACCGACTGGGTGGCCACCGGGCCCTCGTCGCCGGCCTCCAGGTCGACGGCGTCGGTGATGATGCCGGAGCCGATGCGCAGCGCCAGGCGGGCGGCGATCTCCTTGCCCTCCGCGGAGGACGGGACCAGCACGGCGGCCGGGGAGACGGCCTCGACGGCGGCCTGGAGGGCGTCCACCTTCGGGACGACCAGGTAGTCGGCGTACTCGGACGCGTCGTCGGTGAGGACCTTGACCGCGCCGTGCTCGGCCAGCGCGGCGGCGGTGTCGGCGGCGCCGTTGCCCAGCGCGACGGCGACGGGCTCGCCGATCCGGCGGGCCAGGGTCAGCAGCTCCAGGGTGGGCTTGCGGACGGCACCGTCCACGTGGTCGACGTAGACGAGGACTTCAGCCATGGGAATGCTCTCCTGCTTGGATCAGTTGAGGGGCGGTCAGCGAGTGCGGGGCTCAGATGAACTTCTGGCCCGCGAGGAACTCGGCGAGCTGCTTGCCGCCCTCGCCCTCGTCCTTGACGATCGTGCCCGCCGTACGGGCCGGACGCGCGGTGGCGTCCTGGACCGCGGTCCAGGCACCCTCCAGGCCGACCTCCTCCGCCTCGAGGTCGAGGTCGGACAGGTCCCAGGACTGAACCGGCTTCTTCTTGGCGGCCATGATGCCCTTGAAGGACGGGTAACGCGCCTCACCCGACTGGTCGGTCACCGACACGACCGCCGGCAGGGAGGCCTCCAGCTGCTCGCTCGCGGCGTCGCCGTCACGGCGGCCCTTGACCGTGCCGCCCTCGACCGAGACCTCGGAGAGCAGGGTGACCTGCGGGACGCCGAGGCGCTCGGCGAGCAGCGCCGGCACGATACCGGCGGTGCCGTCGGTGGAGGCCATGCCGGAGACCACCAGGTCGAAGCCGGCCTTCTCGATCGCCTTGGCCAGCACCAGCGAGGTGCCGATGGCGTCGGTGCCGTGCAGGTCGTCGTCCTCGACGTGGATCGCCTTGTCCGCGCCCATCGACAGCGCCTTGCGCAGCGCGTCCTTGGCGTCCTCGGGGCCCACCGTCAGGACGGTGACCTCGACGTCGTCGTCCGAGTTCTCCGAGATCTGCAGCGCCTGCTCGACCGCGTACTCGTCCAGCTCGGAGAGGAGACCGTCCACGTCGTCACGGTCGACGGTCAGGTCATCGGCGAAGTGCCGGTCGCCAGTGGCGTCGGGCACGTACTTCACAGTGACAACGATCCTCAGGCTCACGCCGGCTCTCCTACTGCATCGTCTTTTCTGGGCTGCCTCTTGCAGGCAGCATAGGCGCCTCAAGCGGCTCATCCCGGTCGGGGCGGCCGCGCGCTCCGAACGAAATATTACTCACCAGTACACCCAGTTCGTTCCCGCTAAGCAAGCGCTTTGAA
Source organism: Streptomyces sp. NPDC086777 (assembly GCF_040702065.1). Taxonomy (NCBI): domain Bacteria; kingdom Bacillati; phylum Actinomycetota; class Actinomycetes; order Kitasatosporales; family Streptomycetaceae; genus Streptomyces; species Streptomyces sp. NPDC086777. The sequence goes on from NZ_JBFBJI010000026.1 coordinate 9,854, forward strand.
CTGTGACCTTCGCAACGCAGCGTAACCGGAACTCGACGCGCTCGCAGAGCGAGCGGCGTGTGATCCGCGGAACCAGGGGCGTGTGATCAGTCCCGCAGTCCGTTGAAGGCGCCCTGGTGGTACAGGAGCGGCCGGCCGGCCCGGGAGGGATCACCGACGAGCACCTCGGCCAGCACGATCCGGTGGTCACCGGCAGGCACCCGCGCCACGACCCGGCACACCAGCCACACCAGCACGTCGTCGAGCACCGGGACGCCCTCGTGGCCGTCGCGCCAGCCGGTGGGCGCCCCGAACCGGTCCGCGCCGCTGCGCGCGAAGGTGGCCGCGAGCTCCGCCTGGTGCTCGCCGAGGATGTGGACGCCGATGTGCTCGGCGGTGGATATCGCGGGCCAGCTGGAGGCACCCGCGCCGACACCGAAGGAGAGCATCGGGGGCTCGGCGGAGACGGAGGTGAGGGAGGTGGCGGTGAAGCCGACCGGGCCGTGGGCGCCGCGCGCGGTGATCACCGCCACACCGGCCGCGTGCCGCCGGAAGGCGGAGCGGAGCAGGTCGGGAGAGGCGAGCCGAGGAGCGCCGAGGTCGGGCGTGGCCGTCATGGAGTTGTCCTTCTGCGGGAGGCGGTCGTCGGGTCCGGGGCTGCTCAACAACCCGGACAGCGCGCGCTCGCGGTGCGGGCCAGGTCCACGTGGACCCGTCCGAAGAGAAGGAGTTCCTGAGGCATACAGTCAGGCTGACGATAGGTGGTGCGCCCAGTCAAGTACGTTCCGGGATATGGGAGGTGCCTCACCGTCATCGTCATGGCCGTCAGACCGCCTCGCCCAGGGCCGCGATGACGTCGGCCCTGCGGGGCTGCCCGGTGGCCCGGCGCACCACCCGGCCGGTCGCGTCGAGCACCAGCACGGTGGGGGTCTTGAGGATCTCCAGCTCGCGTACGAGGTCCAGATGGGCCTCGGCGTCGATCTCGACGTGGGTGACGCCGGGGACCATCCCGGCGACCTCGTCCAGCACCCGCCGGGTGGCCCGGCAGGGGGCGCAGAAGGCGCTGGAGAACTGCACCAGTGTGGCCCGTTCGCCCAGTTCGCCGCCGAGTTCGGCCGCCCCGAGCCGCTTGCCGTCGTCGCGCCCGCGCACCCTCACCCTCCCGCTCCGCCGCCTGTGCAGCACTCCGTAGAAGCTCGCCGCCGCGAGCACCGCCACGCACACCACCAGTCCGGTCGTCACCGGACAAGGATCCACGAGACGGCTCACCGCGGGGAAAAGCGTTCACGAGACTGCAAAGATTCCCGGCTCCCCTACCGGCCCGCGGGGCGGAATCCTTGGCTCATGGACATCGACGCACGTGGGCCGCGGTTCGCGGCGACCGTGACGACGGTCGTACTGGCCGCCGCACTCATCACCAGGAGCCCCTGGATCCTCGCCTGGCAGACGCTGGCGTTCGCGCTCGGCGCGGCCGGGGGCGTGGGCAGATCACCGTACGGCTGGGCGTTCCGGACACTCGTACGACCGCGCCTCGGCGCCCCGACGGAGTTCGAACCGCCGGAGCCGCCGCGGTTCGCGCAGGCGGTCGGACTGGTCTTCGCGGGGCTCGGTCTGGTCGGATTCGCGCTGGGGCCCGCGTGGTTGGGCCTCGCGGCGACCGGGCTCGCACTCGCCGCGGCCTTCCTCAATGCGGCGTTCGGGTACTGCCTGGGATGCGAGATGTTCCTGCTCATACGGCGGTTGACGGCCCGCCCGGAGTAAAGACGGGTTAAAACCACGAGGTGGATCAAGGGGCCCAACGTGACGAGGATCTCGCCACGCCCGGGCACCAGGGCTGGCTACCCGTCCGTTCTTCGGGCACGATCTGCGAGACGCCGTAAACCTACGGCTCCGTAACTTCCCGCCGGGAGCCCCTTCCCCAGGCAGAGCAGAGAGGGTCCGCCCCGCCCATGCCAGAGCTGGTCTACCGTCCCGTCATCGGTTTCGCCAAGACGCTGTTCAAGGTCTGGGACCTCAGGATCGACTGCCAGGGCTCGGAGAACATCCCCCGCTCGGGCGGCGCCGTACTGGTGAGCAATCACATCAGCTACCTGGACTTCGTCTTCGACGGCCTGGCGGCGCTGCCGCAGAAGCGTCTGGTGCGGTTCATGGCGAAGGAGTCGGTGTTCCGGCACCGGATCTCCGGCCCCCTGATGCGCGGCATGAAGCACATCCCGGTGGACCGCAAGCAGGGCGAGGCCGCCTACCAGCACGCGCTGGACTCGCTGAAGTCCGGTGAGATCGTGGGCGTCTTCCCCGAGGCCACGATCTCCCAGTCCTTCACCCTGAAGAGTTTCAAGTCGGGTGCCGCGCGCCTCGCGCAGGAGGCCGGCGTCCCGCTCGTACCGATGGCCCTGTGGGGCACCCAGCGCATCTGGACCAAGGGCCAGGCGCGCAACTTCAAGCGGAACCACCTGCCCATCACCATCCGGGTCGGTGAGCCGGTCGACGCGCCGCGGGACCAGTACGCGGGCGCCATCACCCGCCGGCTGCGCGAGCGTGTCCAGGAGCTCCTCGACGCCGCCCAGCGCGCCTACCCCGCCCGCCCGAAGGACGCTTCGGACACCTGGTGGCTCCCGGCCCACCTGGGCGGCACGGCCCCCACGCTCGACCAGCTGAAGGCCGCCGAGGCGGTCTGAGCCTCAGCCCGCTCCGAGCCTCAGCCCGCCGGCTCGGGCGCGCGCACCTCGATACGGGCGCCCGGACTGAACTTCTCCAGCAGTTCGGCGAGTTCGGCGCCCGCCGCCACCACGTCCGGCACCGGGGCGAGGCCCTCCAGCAGGAAGACGGCCGACGCGGTCCGCTCCGTGAGGCGGGTGCGCGGGCCCTGGCGCCAGTTCCAGCGGCGGCAGGTGACCCCGGCGTCGTCGCACCACACGACCTCGCCGGCATCGGGGTGCTCGACGGTCTCCTCGCCCCCGGCCACGGTGACGAAGTCCTCCTCGCCGGTGGCGCGTACCAGGCGCATCCCGCCCTGGATCAGGTCGAGATCCTCGCCGCCGACCGGGATCAGGTGGGCGACGCTGACGGCGTTGTAGAGGTCCACGAGCAGGTTGATCCGGGGCAGGCCGCCGTCCGCGAGGGCCCGCTTCGCCAGCGCCTCGGCCGAGTTACGGGTGCGGGACGGCTTGGAGCCGAAGGCCGTGTAGGCGGCCCGCCAGGCCACCATGTGCGGGTCCTCGTGCGGGGCGCGGCCGTCGAGGCGTGCCGCCAGCCGGCCGGCCGCGTCGTCGAGGAGCGCCGAACTCGCCTCCGTGCTGGGCCCGTTGAGCAGGCCGTGGGCCTCGATGACGAGGTGCGTGAAGCCGGGCGCGAGAGCGCGCACCTCGTCGGACACGGTGAGCGTGAGAGTCATGGACCTTGCCTCAGAGTGCGGTGGGGAGCGTCTTCCAGAGGTACGGGCGGTCGGGCGCCGCTTCGAGCGCGCCGAGCACGGCCGGATGAGGTTCAGCGTACAGGACCGGATAGTCCACCTCATTGGACTGCGGGTCGGGGACCCAGGCCAGCCGTTCGCCGTCCAGGGAGAACCGCGCGTCCACCCCCGGCTTGTTGCCGCGGGGGTCCTGCCGGTGCCAGGCGCCGTGGAAGCGGACGGCGACCAGACCGTGCACGACGTGGCCTCCGCCGTCGTCGTGCGTCAGGCGCTGATAGCACAGGGCCGTGGGGATGTCCTCGGCGCGCAGCAGGGCGGCCAGGGCATGGGCCTTGGCGTGGCAGATGCCGGTGCGCCGCTCCAGCACGTCCGAGGCCCGCCAGGTCACGCGCAGGTCGCCGGAGTCCTGGGAGTGCGGGATGGCGTCGCGCACGAATTCGTAGGCGGCGCGTGCATAGCCATACGAGTCGTCGACTCCCGCAGCCAGCCGGGCAGCCGTCTCCCGGACCAGGGGATGGCGATGGTCGATGACCTCGTCAGCGGCCAAATAGGCAGACAGGTCGGTGGTGTTCTGGATCAGCTCCATGCCCGCAGAGCATAGGAATGCAGCCACCCGAGAGTCAATGACATTTCATTGGATCGCATACCTATGCAACATTGGTTCTGCGGCGCCCCGAAGGGGGCGCGGGGAACGGCGCGATCAGCCACGACGCCGCCGCGGCCGAAAGATCACGGCACTCCCCGCCGGGCCCTCAGCGCGCCATCTCCTCCTTGAGCGCGGCCACGAACGCGTCCACGTCCTCCTCGGTGGTGTCGAAGGCGCACATCCAGCGCACGTCCCCGGCCGCCTCGTCCCAGAAGTAGAACCGGAAACGCTTCTGCAGGCGCAGGCTCACGTCGTGCGGGAGCCGTGCGAAGACGCCGTTGGCCTGCACCGGATGCAGGATCTCGACGCCGTGCACGGCCCGCACCCCCTCGGCGAGCCGCTGGGCCATCCCGTTGGCGTGCCGGGCGTTGCGCAGCCACAGGTCCTTGGCGAGCAGGGCCTCCAGCTGGACCGACACGAAGCGCATCTTGGACGCGAGCTGCATGGACAGCTTGCGCAGGTGCTTCATGTGGCTGACGGCGTCCTGGTTGATCACCACGACCGCCTCGCCGAAGACCGCGCCGTTCTTGGTGCCGCCCAGCGAGAGGATGTCGACGCCGACGGCGTTGGTGAACGTGCGCATCGGCACGTCCAGGGAGGCCGCCGCGTTGGCTATCCGGGAGCCGTCCAGATGCACCTTCATGCCGTGCGCGTGGGCGTGCTCGCAGATCGCGCGGATCTCGTCCGGCGTGTACAGGGTGCCCAGCTCGGTGCTCTGGGTGATGGACACCACCTGGGGCATGGCGCGGTGCTCGTCGTCCCAGCCGTACGCCTGCCGGTCGATCAGGTCCGGGGTGAGCTTGCCGTCGGGGGTGGGCACGGTGAGCAGCTTGAGGCCGCCCATGCGCTCGGGGGCGCCGCCCTCGTCGACGTTGATGTGCGCGCTCTCGGCGCAGATCACCGCGCCCCAGCGGTCGGTGACCGCCTGGAGCGCGACGACGTTGGCGCCGGTGCCGTTGAAGACCGGGAAGGCCTCCGCGGTGGCCCCGAAGTGGCTGCGGACGATGCGCTGGAGGTTCTCGGTGTACTCGTCCTCGCCGTACGCCACCTGGTGGCCGCCGTTGGCGAGGGCCAGGGCGGCCAGCACCTCGGGGTGGGCTCCGGCGTAGTTGTCACTGGCGAAACCGCGGACCTGCGGGTCGTGGTGGCGACGGGCGTCGGTCCTGGGAGGGTTCACGGCTTCTCGGTCAGCCACAGACGGTTTCCGTTCACTTCGGCGGCGGACTTGCTCCAGACGCCCTCGACGGCCTCGGCGAGGTCCTTGACGTCCGTGAAGCCCGCGAACTTCGCGTTGGGCCGCTCCGCGCGCATCGCGTCGTGCACCAACGCCTTCACCACCAGGATGGCAGCAGCGGAGCGGGGGCCCGCCTCGCCCCCGGCCTTGCGGAAGCCGTCGGCCATGGCGAGCGTCCAGGCCTCGGCGGCCGCCTTGGCTGCCGAGTAGGCGGCGTTGCCGGCGGTGGGCCTGGCCGCGCCGGAGGCGCTGATCAGCACGTACCGGCCGCGCTCGCTGCGCTGCAGGCCCTCGTAGAAGGCCAGGGAGGTGTGCTGGACGGTGCGGATCAGCAGCTTCTCCAGCAGGTCCCAGTCGGCGAGGTCGGTCTCGGCGAAGGTGGCGCTGCCGCGCCAGCCGCCGACCAGGTGGACCAGGCCGTCGATCCGGTCGTGGTCCTTCTCGATGCGGTCGGCCCAGGCCCGGGTCGAGTCCAGGTCGAGCAGGTCGACCGTCTCGCCGGTGACCACGGCACCGCCCCCCGCGTACCTGGCCGCGTCCACGGCCTCCGCCAGACGCTCGGGACTGTTGTCGGCGCCGACGACGGTCGCGCCCGCCTCCGCCAGCCTGACCAGCGTCGCGTGCCCGGCGGGTCCGCCCGCCCCGGCCACCGCGATCACAGCACCACTGAGAGACCCGTTGCCCGCCATGTGCTTCCCCTCTTGAGCAGTGTTCCGCAGATCTTGAGCAGTGTTCCGCAGCAGGTCGCTCACGCGGCGACCGGCTCGGCGCTGTCCGCGGTGATGCCCCTGGTCTCGGCGATCACGTTCTTCAGCTTCTTGGACAGGGCCTCGTAGAACATGCTCAGCGGAAACTCGTCGGGAAGCACGTCGTCCACGAGCTTGCGCGGCGGCAGGGTCAGGTCCAGGGCGTCCGGACCCTTGGCCCACTTCGAGCCCGGGTGCGGGGCGAGGTAGCCGGCGACCAGTTCGTACCCGGCGAACCAGTGGACGAGCTTCGGGCGGTCGATGCCGTCCTTGTACAGCTTCTCGATCTCGGCGCACAGCTGGTTGGTGACCTGCGGGGCGCGCTCCCAGTCGATGGCGAGCTTGTTGTCGGTCCAGCGGACCACGTCGTGCTTGTGCAGGTAGGCGAAGAGCAGCTGCCCGCCGAGCCCGTCGTAGTTGCGGACCCGGTCGCCGGTGACCGGGAAGCGGAACATGCGGTCGAAGAGCACCGCGTACTGCACGTCACGGGCCTGCGGGACGCCGTCCTCGGCCAGCTTCACGGCCTCCTTGAAGGCGGTGAGGTCGCAGCGCAGCTCCTCCAGGCCGTACATCCAGAACGGCTGCCGCTGCTTGATCATGAACGGGTCGAACGGCAGGTCGCCGTGGCTGTGGGTGCGGTCGTGGACCATGTCCCACAGCACGAAGGCCTCCTCGCAGCGCTTCTGGTCGTGGACCATCGCGGCGATGTCCTCGGGGAGTTCGAGGCCGAGGATGCCGACGGCGGCGTCGGTGACCCGGCGGAAGCGGGCGGCCTCGCGGTCGCAGAAGATACCGCCCCAGGAGAATCGTTCCGGCGCCTCACGTACGGCGATGGTCTCGGGGAAGAGGACGGCGGAGTTGGTGTCGTAGCCGGCCGTGAAGTCCTCGAACTTGATGCCGCAGAACAGCGGGTTGTCGTACCGGGTGCGCTCCAGCTCGGCCAGCCAGTCCGGCCAGACCATGCGCAGCACGACCGCCTCCAGGTTGCGGTCCGGGTTGCCGTTCTGCGTGTACATCGGGAAGACGACCAGGTGCTGGAGGCCGTCCGTGCGACCCGCGGCGGGCTGGAAGGCGAGCAGCGAGTCGAGGAAGTCGGGCACCTGGAAGCCGCCGACGGCCCAGCGCCGCAGGTCCGTGACCAGCGCGTGGTGGTACTCGGCGTCGTGCGGGAGCAGCGGGGACAGCTCTTCCACCGCCTCGACGACCCGCCGGACGGCCGCCTCGGCGTCGGCACGTGCGGGCGCGCCCTCGGCCTCGAAGTCGACCGACCCGTCCTTCGACTGCCATGGCCGGATCCGCTCCACGGCATCCTTGAGCACGGGCCATGCCGGGTGCTCGACCACCCTGGTCACGGGAGAGACCTGTCCCTCCGAACCCACCTGCACAAGAATTTCCGTCATGACCCATCCTCCACGGGAGAAGCTTCCGTGTGGACACCGTATGCGTACGGGGTTTCTCCCAGCAAGGGGGCTCTCGGGAAATTATCCTGCGGCATCCCATCTTCACCGCGCTTTTTCCTGTGTGAAACCGTGAAGGCGCTCACATTCACTACGACGTGTGACGAGGCGTCAGTTGTGGCGGACCGCACGGATCCGGCCGGTCAATGCACGAGGGGACGCGCCCACCACCGGGTGACCGCCGACCGGGGCACGGGCCAGGTGTCGCGCGCCCGGCACACCAATCCCCCCGTGTACGTACGGGTTCATCGCGACGGGCGGCCATTAGGCTGCGCCCAGCCGCGTGGACAGCGACGTCCGTCGTACGGTCCGCGCGCCTGCCCCCCACCGCCGCCGTCGACGGAAGCGAGTTGAATCTTGAACTTCCTTACCATCGGTCACCGCGGAGTCATGGGCGTCGAGCCCGAGAACACCCTCCGTTCCTTCGTCGCCGCCCAGCAGGCCGGCCTCGACCTGATCGAACTCGATCTTCACCTCAGCAAGGACGGCGCCCTGGTCGTCATGCACGACGCGGAGGTGGACCGCACGACCGACGGCACCGGACCGATCGCCGAGAAGACCCTGGAGGAGCTGCGCGGCCTCGACGCCGGCCGGGGTGAGCGGGTACCGGTGTTCGAGGAGGTCCTGGACGCGGTGCGGACACCGTTGCAGGCCGAGATCAAGGACGTGGCCGCGGCCAGGGCGCTGGCCGAGGTCATGCAGCGACGGGACCTGGTGTCCCGGGTGGAGGTGTCCTCGTTCCACGACGAGGCGGTCGCCGAGATCGCCCGGCTGGTGCCCGGGGTGCGTACCGCGCTGATCGCCAGCCGCTACGGCACCGACGTCGTGGAGCGGGCCCGGGAGGCGGGGGCGGCCACCCTCTGCCTGAACATCCGCAGGCTGACCCTGGAGGTCGTGGAGCACGCCCGCAAGGCGGACCTGCGGCTGATCGGCTGGGTGGTGAACACCCATGACGATCTGCGGCTGGTGCGCGCGCTCCAGCTGGACGGTGCGACGACCGACTACCCGGAGATCAAGCGCACCGCCCGCTTCACGGCCTGACCACCGGCCCGCGCCTCACACCAGCGGCTTGACCAGCAGCTCGAACTCGAGGTCGGCACGCTGCGGAATGCCGAAGCGCTCCTCGCCGTACGGGAACGGGGTCATCCTTCCCGTACGGCGGTAGCCGCGCCGTTCGTACCAGGCGATGAGGTCCTCGCGCACCGAGATCACCGTCATGTGCATCTCGGTCACGCCCCAGTCCTCGCGGGCCTGGCGCTCCGCCTCGGCGATGACCGCCTTGCCGAGGCCGGCGCCCTGGCGGGCGGGGCTCACCGCGAACATGCCGAAGTAGGCGTGGTCACCGCGGTGTTCGAGCTGGCAGCAGGCGAGGACCCCGCCGTCCCGCTCGACGACGAGGAGCTTGCCGTCCGGCGCCTTGATCACTTCGAGGACGCCCTCCCGGTCGGTGCGCTGCCCCTCCAGGATGTCCGCCTCGGTGGTCCAGCCGACCCGGCTGTCGTCGCCCCGGTAGGCCGACTCGACCAACGCGACCAGGACGTCCACGTCGGCGTCGGTGGCGTCACGGAAGGTCAGTCCGGCGGCGACGTTCTCCATGGGCGGGTTCTCCGTTCTCAAGCGCTACTGAACCGGCCACGAGCCTATCCCCGCTTCCCCGCTCCCCCGCTCCGCCTCCCGGCACCCGTGGCACCCGGCTCCCGCCGTGGCCTGCCACTACGCTCCGGTCGCATGGTGCATGTACTGAGCAGCCGTACGCTGATCCACCCCACCGATCCCGAGCGGTCCCGCGCCTTCTACGGTGAGCGGCTCGGGCTCGCCGTCTACCGCGAGTTCGGTGAGGGCCCGGAGCGCGGCACGGTCTACTTCCTCGGCGGCGGGTTCCTGGAGGTCTCCGGCCGGTCGGACACGCCTCCCTCGCCGGCCGTGCAGCTGTGGCTGCAGGTCGCGGACGTCGCGGCGGCGCACGAGGAGCTGGCGGCGAAGGGCGTCGTGATCGTGCGCCCGCCCGTGCGGGAGCCGTGGGGCCTGGTCGAGATGTGGATCGCCGATCCGGACGGGATCGCCATCGTGCTGGTGGAGGTACCGGCCGACCATCCGCTGCGCCACCGTCCGGGGATCTGAGCAGGCCCGGCGCCCCGAAGGGGTGCTGGGGGCATCCCTGGCCGAGGGCTGGAGGAGGAACTGCGCGACCGGCCACGACGGCGCATCGCGGCCATCGGTGCCGCCGTCGCCTCAGGCCCGCAGCACGCCCGTCCTCCCCTCCAGCCGGCCCAGCAACTCCGCGAGGAGTCCCGCCAGTTCACCCTGCCCCTCGGGAGCGAGGACGGCCAGCACGGCCGTCTCGTAGGCGAGCTGCTCGGGCAGGATGCCGTCGACGAGGTCGCGGCCCGCGTCGGTGAGGCGGAGGTGGGCGACCCTGCGGTCACGGTCGTCGCCGCGCCGCTCGACCAGGCCGCGCTCGGTGAGCTGCTTGAGGCGTTTGGTGACGGCGGCGCCGGAGGAGAACGTCTCCTTGGCGAGCTCGCTCGGGGTCAGCTCGTGGCCGGTGCGGCGGAGCGCGCCGAGCAGGTCGAACTCGGGGCGGCTGAGGCCGGCCCGGCGCAGCGGGGCGTCCTCGGCCTGCTGGAGGAGGGCCGCGCAGCGGTTGATCCGGCCGATGACCTCCATGGGAGCCGTGTCCAGGGCGGGATGGACGCTCCGCCACTGCCGGACGACGGCCGCGACCGTGTCGTCCCGGCCGGCACCGCCTCCCGCGCCCCTGTCCGCGTCACTCCCGGCCGCCGGTCGTCCGTTGGTCGCCGTCATGGCCGTACGTCCTCCGTTGTCCTCGCGCCGTCCCAGGAGTGCGCTCCCTGGCGTCGTACCGTCGCGGCGAGCGTACGGTGTCCGGACTGCTCGGCGAGCACGACCCGCTCCTGGGGCAGCGCGCGCTGCCACCACTCGCCGGACGCGGCGTCGGCCGCGGCGCGCAGGTCGGCCAGGGCCGCGGACAGGGTGCGCCGGGCCGTCTCCAGGGCGCGCGGGGCCGGTCGCGGCCCGGTGAGCAGGCGGGCGGCCTGTTCGTGGGCCTGTTCGACGGCGGTCAGGGCGTGTTCGATGCGGTCGCCGGCCCGGCGGTTGGTGACGACGACGGCGGTGGCGAAGCCGACGAGCGCGCCGACCAGGGTGTCCACGACCCGCTCGGTGATCAGCTGTCCCGGGTCCTGGGTGCGGGCGAACTCGGTGACGAGCAGGGCCATCGGCGTGACGCAGACGCTGCCCAGCCAGTAGTTGCGGCCGATGACCGCCTCGGCGCCGAAGTTGAAGGCGAGGCAGCACAGCACCAGGGCGGCCGGGTGGAGGTGGGCGAGCGGCACGACGGCGGCGAAGACGAGGACGCCGAGCAGGTTGCCGACGACGCGCTGGACGCCCCGGCTCCAGGTGAGGGTGACATTCGCCTGGTAGAGGGAGGCGGCGGTGACCAGCGCCCAGTAGGGGCGGCCGACGCCCAGGGCCAGGGAGGCGTAGCCGGCCAGGGCGCAGCCGAGCGCGGTGCGGACGGCGAAGGGGGCGAGTGGGCCGAGCCGGCGCCACAACGGGGTCCGCGGTACGGCGCGTTCGGCGTCGACGCCGAGGAGGTCGTCGTCGGCGCCGGCGACGCGCGGGACGCGTCCGGTGCCGCGCAGGGCGCGGGACCAGCCGCGCAGCAGCGCGGGGTCGGCGTCGGCCGGGGCGGCGAGGGCGACCTCGGCGCGGACGACGAGGTGTTCGAGGGCGCGCCGGGTGCGGTCCGTGCGGGCGCCGGCGGCGAGCAGGGACTGCCAGGCGGCCTGCACGGCGGCGGCCGCGGCGGCCCGGGCCCGGTCGTGGCCGTCGCCGGTGCCGGTGCCCGTGCCGGTGCCGTGGGTGTCGGCGTAGGCGGCGGTGGCGTGCAGGGCGTGGGCGGTGGCCCGGCGTTCGGGGCCGTGCGGGCGCAGCAGGCCGGGGGCCATGCCGACCAGCCAGGCCCAGGCGCCCGCCGTGACGGCGAGGCCGACGTGGCCGGGGACCTGGCCGGGGGTCTGCGGGGCGAACAGGGAGGCGGAGCTGATGAAGGTGAGGACCACGTTCCCGGGCGGGCCGACGCGGGTGGCGTCGCAGAGGACCTTCTGCACCGCCGCCATGAGCGCGCCGACGGTGACCAGGACGACGGCGTCGGTGGTGAGCGAGGCCGCGGTCAGGGCGACGGCGAGGCCGCCCACCATGCCGAGGATCACCCACGCCAGGGTGCGGGCGCGGGCGGGGTAGGGGCGGTTGTGGCCGTAGAGGGCGCACAGCGAGCCCGCCATGGTGTACATCGCCAGATCGAGGCGGCCGAGGGCCAGCAGGGCCAGGTTGGGCGGGGCGACCGCGGCGACCACGCTGCAGGCGGGCTTGAACCAGATGTCGGAGGGCCGGCCGAGGCGCAGCGCACCGGCGAGGGGGAGACGGCGGGCGGTCGTGGGGGGCGCGGAGCTCATACCCATCAATTTAGCATGTGTTTTACTCGTAAATCATTCTCGAACAGCCCTGGTCACCGGCTGTGCTCCGGCGAATGCTCCCCGTGTACACCCTTGCGCTCGCGTGCGCGCCGCACGGCCTGGGCATCGCATCCAACGACGCGACGTCGAGTCGAGCGGGGAGGTGCGCCGTGCACGGACCGGCTTCGCCCGGCTGGCTGCTGGTCGCGCTGTGCGCGGCGACCGGGGCCTACTGCCTGCTGCGGATGCGCAGCAGTGTCCTGGAACAGCGGCGCGCCGCGGGCGGCGAGGCGCTGATGGGGTTCGGCATGGCCGCCATGGCCGTGCCCGGGACGGCGTTCACGCCGCCGGCGTGGGCCTGGCCGGTGTACGCGGCGGTGTTCGGCGCGGCCGCGCTGCGCGCCCTGTGGGGCGCCCGCAGCAGCTCGCACCATCTGCACCATCTGGTCGGAACGGCGGCGATGGTCTACATGGCGGTGGCGATGGCGGCCACCCCCGGCGCCCACCATCACGGCGGTGCCGGAGTCCCGTCGGTGACCGGGCTGTTGCTGCTCTACTTCACCGGCTACGTGCTGCTCTCCGGTGCGCGGCTCGTTCCGTTCGCGGTCGCCGCCGGGACGGGGACCCTCCGGTGGGGCGACCGGCCGGAGTTGGCGCGGGCGTGCCGGCTGTCGATGGGGATCGGCATGGTGGCGATGCTGCTGGCACTGTGAGGACCTGACGGCCCGCTCGGCGCGGACGTTGCCTGCGTCACTTTGGCGTCATGGCCTGTACCGGTGAACGGTCCCCCGCTCATAGGGTGCTGGCCATGATGGTCCCCGTGGCACTGCTGCTGCTCGGCGCCCTGACCGGCGTGGTCGGTCCCCGGCTGCTCGCCCGGGCCGACTGGCCGGACCGGGAGCCGGTGGTCGCGCTGTGGGTGTGGCAGTGCGTGGTGGCGGCCGTTCTGCTGTGCTGCGCGCTGTCGATGACGCTGAGCGCGGCGGCTGCCTGGCAGGCGGTGCGCGGGCACGTGTTCGCGACCGCCCCGAGCGGGGTGGTGGACGCCTACGCGCTCGGCACGGCCGGCCCGTGGGCAGCGGTGACCGCGGTGGCCCTCGCCGGTGCCGGGCTGTGGAGCGGGGCGATGCTGGTACGGGAGATCGCGCGGGCCAGAGCCAGACGCAACCGCCGGCAGGCCGAACTGCTGCTCCGGTCACCGCTGTTGCCCGGCGAGGAAGCGGCCGACGGCCGGCTCGTCGTCCTTGAGGGCGAGCGCCCGGACGCCTGGTGGCTGCCCGGAGCGGCACCCCAACTCGTCGTGACCACGGCCGCGTTGCGGCGCCTGAAGGGGCGTCAGCTGGACGCGGTCCTGGCCCACGAGCAGGGCCACGCGCAGGCCCGGCACGACTGGCTGCTGCACTGCTCGGCGGCGCTGGCGGGCGGGTTCCCGCAGATCCCGGTGTTCGCCGCGTTCCGCGACGAGATGCACCGGCTGGTCGAACTGGCCGCCGACGACGTGGCCTCCCGGCGGCACGGCCGTCTCACCACCGCGCTCGCCCTGGTCGAACTCAACGAGGACCGTGGGGTGTTCGGTCCCGGGCCGACCCCGCACGCCCATGTCCCGCAGCGGGTGGACCGGTTGCTCACCGCCCCGGACCGCCTCCCCGCCCGGCACCGGCTGCGGCTGACCGCGACGGCCGCCCTGGTCCCGGTGATCCCGGTACTCGTGGCGCTCGTACCGAGCCTGCGCGCCCTCGGGTAGAGCCGTACCCCGCAGGGGAATTGCCCCGCGGGCAATGATTCGGCAAAGATCGCGCCATGTTCCCCCCACCCGGCGACCGCCCGGCTCCCCTTCTCACGACCGCCGTCCTCGCCCTGGCGTCGGCGCTGCTGCTGGCCCTCGTCGCAGGCGAGTGGCCTCCCCTGGTCGCGGTGGACGAGGGCATCGCCGGGACCACCCACCGCTGGGCCGTGGCGGACCACGGCACCACACAGGTGCTGCGAGTCCTGGCGGACTGGGTCTGGGACCCGCTCACCATGCGCCTGCTGTGCGCCGCGGTCGCGGTGTGGCTGGTGTGGCGGCACTCGGCGTGGCGGACCGCACTGTGGCTGACCCTGACCTGTGCGCTCGGCACGGTCGCCCAGCAGTCCCTCAAGGCCGCCGTGGGCCGCCCGCGCCCGGCGTGGCCCGACCCGGTCGACTCCGCCCGCTACTCCGCCTTCCCGTCCGGGCACGCCATGACGGCGACGGTGGTCTGCGGCCTGCTGCTGTGGCTGCTGCACCGCTGCGGGGCCGGTCGCGCGATACGGCGTACGGCCCTGGCCGCGGCCGGGGTCTCGGTCGTGGGCGTCGGCCTGACCCGGGTGTGGCTCGGCGTCCACTGGCCCTCCGACGTGCTCGGCGGCTGGCTGCTCGGGGCGCTGGTGGTGGCGCTGGCGGTGCTGGCGTACGAGTGGGAGCGCGACCGCCGGGGACACCCTCGCCCCTAGGCCGCGCCACGGCGCCCCTCTGTAGAGTCCGGCGCATGACTGCCGTGCTCTTCGACTTCTCCGGAACACTCTTCCGCATCGAGTCCACCGAATCCTGGCTGCGGGCGGTGCTCGCCGAAACCGGGGCAGCGCTCTCCGAGACCGAGCTGACGCAGGCGGCGCGCGCGCTGGAAGCGGCGGGCGCACAGCCCGGCGGGGCCCTCCCGGTCGCGGTGCCCGCGGAGCTGTCCGACATGTGGGCGGTGCGCGACGAGAGCGCGGAGCTGCACCGGGCCGCCTACACGGCCATGTCCCGGCGGGTGATGCTGCCGGACCCCGCCCTGCACGACGCGCTCTACGAGCGGCACATGGACCCGCTGGCCTGGACCCCCTACCCGGACGCCGCCCCGGTCCTGCGCACGCTGCGCGAGCACGGCATCGGGGTCGGCGTGGTCAGCAACATCGGCTGGGACCCGCGGCCGGTCTTCCGCGAGCACGGACTCGACGCCTACGTGGACACGTACGTCCTGTCGTACGAGCACGGCGTCCAGAAGCCGGACCCCCGGCTCTTCACGGTCGCGCTGGAGGCGCTCGGCGCCGGGGCCGCGGAGACGCTGATGGTCGGGGACAGCAGGCCTGCCGACGGCGGGGCGGCGGCACTCGGCTGCCGGGTGCACTTCGTGGACCATCTGCCGGTGGCCGAACGTCCGGACGCGCTGCTGGCGGTCCTGGACCTGGTGGGCGCGGCCCGCCGACAGGTCACGCCCACCCAGGCCTGACCTGTCGCGCCGTCCGCCCGAGACGCTCCCCCGTGTCGCCCCGGACGGACGGCAGCCCTGAACAGGCCCCGCACAGGGCGGTGCCTACTGCGTCGATTATAGTTGGCTGGCAGCCAGTCAACGCAGGAGTTCCAGGATGTCCCCCCGCAGCCCCTCGGTCAATGAAGAATTGCGCAGGCGTTCGCGTGAGCGGCTGCTGCAGGCCGCGGTGGAGCTGGTGGACGAGCACGGTTTTGAAGCGACCACGCTGGGCGCCATCGCGGACCGGGCGGGGTCGGCGCGCGGACTGGTGTCGTACTACTTCCCCGGCAAGCGCCAGCTGGTCCAGTCCGCCGTGCACCGGCTGATGCACCGCACCCTGGAGGAGGCGCTGGAGCACGAGCCGCGCACCGAGGACGGGCGGGAGCGGCTGGCCCGGGCCATCGACGCGATCCTGGGGCTCGCGCAGGACCGGCCGGTGCTGATGCGCCAGCACATGGCCGGCCTGCTCCAGGCCGAGGGCTTCGTGCAGTGCCCCGAGCAGCGGCGGCTGGCGGAGCTGCTGGGCGACACCGTGGCCCGCTACGGCTCGCACCACGTCGAGGTCGACTACCCCATGCTGCGCGCCATGCTGATGGGCGCGGTGTACGCGGCGCTGGTACCGGGGGTGCCGATGCCGATCCCGGCGCTGCGGGCGGAGCTGTTCGAGCGCTACGGGCTCGACCGGGAGCTGGGCCTGCCCCTTCAGTCCGCGCCCCCGGCCGAACGGCGGGACCTGTCCCGGTTCTTCGCCACCGAGGACCGGTCGGAGCCCGGATCCGAACCCGGCCCCGAGGCCGGCTAGACGGCTCCCGGCTTCGCGAAGTCCGGCAGCAGACACCTCTCCGCATACGCAGCGCGATCACATGATCACATCTTCCGCACCTTGACACGCGTGCACGTCACCCCAGCGGCTCCTGCCCAGGCGGCCGGGCCGGTGGGATGCTGGAACCACCAGCCCCTCGGGCAAGGAGTCCCCCGTGTTGCGTGTCGCCGTCGTCGGCTCCGGGCCGAGCGGGTGCTACACCGCCCAGAACCTCGTCCAGCTCGACCCCACGGTTCGCGTGGATGTCCTGGACCGGCTGCCGTGCCCGTACGGACTGGTGCGGTACGGCGTCGCCCCGGACCACGAGAAGATCAAGTCGCTGCAGGGAAACCTGCGCACCGTACTGGAGCACGACCGGGTGCGGTTCCTCGGCGGCGTCCGGGTCGGGGGCGCGGGCGGGCTGCCGGTGGCGCGGCTGCGGGAGCTGTACCACGCGGTGGTGTACTGCGTGGGCGCCGCGACCGACCGCCGGCTCGGGATTCCCGGCGAGGAGCTGCCGGGCAGCTGGTCGGCGACCGAGTTCGTGTCCTGGTACAGCGCGCATCCGGACGCCGTCGACGCCGGGTTCGTGCGCGACGCCCGGTCCGCGGTGGTCATCGGGGTCGGCAACGTCGCGGTGGACGTGGCGCGGATGCTGGTCCGCGGCGTGGCGGAGCTGAGCCCCACCGACATGCCCCAGGCGGCCCTGACGGCACTGGCGGCGAGCCGGATAGAAGAGGTCCACGTGGTGGGCCGGCGGGGCCCCTCGCAGGCGCGGTTCACCACGAAGGAGCTGCGTGAGCTGGCCGGGCTGCCGGAAACCGAGGTCCGGGTGGAGGCAGCCGATCTGGCGCTCGATCCGGGCTGCGCCGACCCGTCCGCGCTGCCCGCCGCCCAGCGCCGCAACGTGGAGGTGCTGCGCGGCTGGGCGGAGGCCGGCGGCCGGGGCACGGGCCGCGGCATCCGGTTGCGCTTCTTCCTGCGTCCGGTCGAACTGCTCGACGACGGCGGCCGGGTGGGCGGCGTGCTCTTCGAACGCACCGAACCCGACGGCAGCGGCGGGGTGCGCGGCACCGGGCGGTACGAGACGGTCGAGGCACAGCTGGTGCTGCGCTCGGTCGGCTATCGAGGGGTGGCGCTGGACGGGCTCCCGTTCGACGAGGAGAGCGGCACCGTGCCGCACGAGGCGGGCCGGGTCCTGGACAGCTGCTTCGGCGCGCCCGGCAACTACGTGGCCGGCTGGATCAAGCGCGGCCCGACCGGCGTCATCGGCACCAACCGTCCCGACGCCAAGGAGACGGTGACCTCCCTCCTGGCGGACGCGCCCGCACTGCTGGACAAGGCGGTGCCGGAGGATCCGCTCGCCGCGCTCCGCTCGGCCGGCATCGAGCCGGTCCCGTGGACGGGATGGCAGGCGATCGAACGGGCCGAGGCCGCGCTCGGCGCCCGGCTCGGCCGGAGCGTGGTCAAGCTGGCCGACTGGAACTCCCTGCTGGCGGCGGCGCGGACCGGGTCGTAGCGGAGCGGGATCCACCCGCGTCCGGGTGGGCATGACACGTATCGGCAACAGACCGGAAATCAACAAACTGTTCAAACCGCTTACGGTCTCGTGCTGTCCGGATGTCGTCCCCGCTCTGGAGTCCTCATGGCCACCACCGGCGCCTCCGTCCATCCCGTCGACGAGGTCCCACCCGTACGGCAGTTGACCGCGTTCGGCCTGCAGCACGTGCTCGCGATGTACGCGGGCGCGGTCGCCGTGCCGCTGATCGTGGGCGGCGCGATGAAGCTGTCGCCCGCCGACCTGGCCTACCTGATCACCGCCGACCTGCTGGTGTGCGGCATTGCCACGCTCATCCAGTGCGTCGGCTTCTGGCGCTTCGGCGTCCGGCTGCCGATCATGCAGGGCTGTACGTTCGCGGCGGTCTCGCCGATGGTCCTCATCGGTACGACGGGGGGCGGACTCCCCGCGATCTACGGCTCGGTGATCGTCGCGGGCCTGGCGATCATGCTCCTCGCACCCGTCTTCGGCAGGCTGCTGCGCTTCTTCCCACCCCTGGTCACCGGCACGGTGATCCTGATCATCGGGGTCTCGCTGCTGCCGGTCGCCGGCAACTGGGCCGCGGGCGGCGCCGGGGCGAAGGACTTCGGGGAGCCGAAGAACCTGGCGCTGGCGGCCTTCGTGCTCGCGGTGGTGCTCGGCGTGCAGCGGTTCGCGCCCGCCTACCTCGCCCGGATCGCGGTCCTGATCGGCATCGCGGTGGGCCTCGCGGTGGCGGTGCCCTTCGGGTTCACGGACTTCGGCGGGGTCGGGGACGCCGACTGGCTCGGCATCAGCACGCCGTTCCACTTCGGGGCGCCCACGTTCCGGGCCTCGGCGATCGTCTCCATGCTGGTGGTGGCCCTGGTCACGATGACCGAGACGACCGGTGACCTGCTCGCGGTGGGCGAGCTGACCGGCCGCCGCGTCGAGGCGCGCCCGCTCGCCGACGGTCTGCGCGCCGACGGCCTCTCGACCGTCCTCGGCGGTGTCTTCAACACCTTCCCCTACACGGCGTTCGCGCAGAACGTGGGCCTGGTGGGGATGACCCGGGTGCGCAGCCGCTGGGTGGTCGCGGCGGCCGGCGGCATCCTGGTGCTGCTCGGCCTGCTGCCGAAGCTGGGCGCGGTGGTCGCGGCGATTCCCGCTCCGGTGCTGGGCGGTGCGGGCCTGGTGATGTTCGGCACGGTGGCGGCGAGCGGCCTGCGCACGCTGGCGGCCGTCGACTTCACGGGCAACAACAACCTGACGGTGGTCGCCGTCTCGGTGGCGGTCGGCGTCCTGCCGGTGGGCGTGCCCACGGTCTACGCGAAGTTCCCCGACTGGTTCCAGACGGTGATGAACAGCGGCATCAGCGCGGGCTGTCTGATGGCGATCGTCCTGAACCTGCTCTTCAACCACCTCCCGTCGAGAGCGGATTCGGCCCCGGGCACGGTCCCCACCGGGGCCGGGTCGGCCTAGGTGTTCTGTCCGGCGGACCACGTCGCGGGAAGGCCGGGAGCGCTGTTCAGCCGAGGTGAGCGGGCGTGCCGTACCCGGCGCGTCCGCGGCACGATCCGCCGGACAGCCCCCGGCCCTCCGCCCGCCGGGCAGCCCCGCGTGGGGCGCCCGTCTCACACCTCGACGAGGCCGAGCTGCCGCAGCATGCCGAGCTCGTCGCTGCTGCCCCAGCGTTCGACGAGTTTGCCGTCGGGGTCGAAGCGGCTGATCTGCATGCCCCGGTAGCTGGCCTTCCTGCCGGTCGCCGGGTGCCCCAGCAGCGGTCCCAGGTTCGTTCCGGAGATGACGTAGGCGAAGGCCAACTCGTCGTCGGTGGCCACCAGATGCTCGACCTGGATGTTCAGGTCGGGGAAGGCCGTTCGCAGTTCGCCGAACATGGTCTTGTACCCTCCGGGCCCGGGCGCCTGTCCCGGGGCGGGGTCGTGGTCGGTCGAGTCGGCCGCGACGATCGCGTCGAGGGCATCGAGGTCACCGGCGACGACGGCCTCTCCGAAAGCGGTCTGCGCGGCGATGTTCGTCTGCTGAGCCATGGGCACTCCCGGAGCATCTGGGCCACTGGCCGGAGGTCGGCTGCGAAGCGCATGCGCACGGTATGTCGAACGTACACCGCTCCCCCGGCCCCGGCATGTCCGCGCGACGGGCCCCCGGGGCAACCGCTCGCTGCCGGACCTCACGTGCCGAGGCCGCGTCTCACGTGCCGAGCCGGAGGCGTCGCAGTACGTCGGCGACCTGTTTGTGGTCGTCGCCGGACAGGCCGCGCAGCGGGAGGGGCAGGGTGTCGTGGGGCGTGAGGCCGAGTTCGGCGGCCACTGCCGCGATGACCCGCAGCGATCCGTGCCGGGCGAAGAGGTCCCACAGCGGCTGGAGCCGGTCCGACTCCTCCCGGGCCCCGTCCGCCCGCCCCGCCCGGGCCGCCCTGGTGATGGCGAGGGCCGGTCCGGGGAGGGTGCCGGCGGTCACCGAGTACCAGGCGTCGCAGCCGGCGATCAGTCCGGCCGCTCCCGACGCGTCCCCGCTCACCCCCACGGTCACGTGCGGCGGCAGGATCTCCCGCAGCCGCGCGACCCGGGCCCGGGCCGCGGCCGGGTCGGCGGGAACCCCGGGAATCTTCACCGACGCCACGCGGGGCAGCCGGCCCACCCGTGCGTACAGCTCGTCGGCGAAGGTGAACCGGGTGGTGCGCGGGTTGTCGTAGACCACCAGCGGCACGGAGAGGTTCGCGGTGACGTCCTCGTACAGCCCGAACACCTCCTCGTCGGTGAGCGGCTGGTACGACACCGGCGCCAGCAGCACGCCCGCGGCCCCGGCCCGCTGCGCGTCCTCGGCCGCCCTCAGCACGTCCCGGGTGCGCAGCGCACCGATGCCCACGACGACCGGGACGCCGTCGGCGTGCTCCACCGCGACACGGGCGGCGCGGGCCCGTTCCGGGAGGGTGAGGTAGGCGTACGACCCGGTGGAGCCCAACGCTCCGATCGAGTCGACGCCGGCCGCGGCGAGGCGCCGGACCAGACGGGCGAACGCTTCCTCGTCGACGTCCCCGTCGGCGGCGATCGGGGTCAGCGGAAAGGCGCTCAGGCCGGTGAACATGGGTGGCTCCTAGGTGGGTCCGGCGGTGTCGGAGGCCGGCATTCCGAGGGTGCGGGCGCACTCACTCATCGATCCGCCTGGCTCTCACCTCGTAGAACGCCGGCCCTTGCTGCTGAGCGTAAGGCCGCGCCGCCTCGGCGGAGCGGTGCGGCGGTCAGCTGGCCGGGGCCCCCGTCGGCCCGCTCAGTTCGGCGCGGTAGGCGGCGTACGCGGCGCGCAGTTCGTCGCCCGGCCAGTCGGCGGGCAGGAGTTCCGGGGGCAGCACGGGGTCGGTCAGCAGGTGGCGTACCGCTGCCGCGAACACCGTGAAGCGGTCGGCCGGGAGGCGGGCCCCGGACGCCCGGGCCAGGAGGGCGCGGGCGGTGCTGGACCAGGTGGTCAACGGCCAGAGTGCGGCGGCCAGTTCCGGGGCGGGGCGGTCGGGGCGGGCCGTGTAGGACTGGGCGGTGTCCGCGAGGTCGGCGGGGAGGGGCCTCGCCAGGTTCGCCGGGCGGAGCCAGACGCCCTCACGGAGTTCGGCCAGGCGCAGGGAGGTCAGACGGGTGCGCAGGTCGGCGCGTGCGGCGGGGTCGCGGCCCGTGGCGGTGACGACCAGCATCTCCCACTCGCCGCGCCACGCGCGCGTACGGGGCCGTACCGCCTCGTCCTGACGGCGCTGGCGGGCCAGCAGCCGGTCGCTGAGGCCGTAGACGGCGTCGCCGGTGCGGCGCAGGTCGCCGGCGGCCGTCATGCGGCTGAGCGCGGCGCGGAGCGTGGAGCCGCCGACCCCGAAGGGCTCGACGAACCGGACCAGGTCCTTCACCGGCAGCTGGGGCGGATGCGTGCCCAGCAGCAGGCTCAGCACGACCGACCGGGCGGACAGGGGCGGCAGGCCGACGTCGGCGGGCTCGGCGGACACGTCCTTCATGCGCATGGTCACGTACTGTACGTGCGGCACATTGTTGCACTATTGCTGCGGTCGCAGGATTCCTGCAACATGGCAGCCATGGACTCGACCGCCGCGCTTCCGCAGCCGCAGTACGCCACCCACGACGTCACCAACCAGCCGCCGCCGCTCGCCCCGTACGACGCCTCCGACGACCCGGCCCTCATCGAGGGACTGCGCCGGGAGGGGGCGGAGTGGGCCGAGGCGGGGATCCGGCGGCTCGGGGCGCGGGCCGGGAGCGCGGAGGCGCAGGAGTGGGGCGAGCTGGCCAACCGGCACGAGCCGGAGCTGCGCACCCACGACCGGTACGGCAACCGGATCGACGAGGTCGACTTCCACCCCAGCTGGCACCACCTGATGCGGGCGGCGGTGGAGGAGGGCCTGGCCGGGACGGCCTGGGCGGACGACCGGGCGGGGGCCCACGTCGCGCGGACCGCGGGCGGACTGGTGTGGGGGCACACCGAGTCCGGCCACGGGTGTCCCACGTCGATGACGTACGCCGCCGTTCCGGCGCTGCGGGCCGAGCCCGAGCTGGCCAAGGTGTACGAGCCGCTGCTGACCAGCCGGGAGTACGAGCCGGGGCTGCGCGTGCCGACCGAGAAGCCGGGGCTGCTGGCCGGGATGGGCATGACCGAGAAGCAGGGCGGTTCGGACGTCCGGACGAACACGACGGCCGCCGCACCCACCGCCGAGCCGGGCGTGTACACCCTGCGCGGGCACAAGTGGTTCACCTCGGCGCCGATGTGCGACGTCTTCCTGGTGCTGGCCCAGGCGCCGGGCGGCCTGTCCTGTTTCCTCGTGCCGCGCGTGCTCCCGGACGGCAGCCGCAACGCGTTCCGCATCCAGCGGCTGAAGGACAAGCTCGGCAACCGCTCCAACGCGTCCTGTGAACCGGAGTTCGACGGGACCGTGGCCTGGCTGGTCGGGCCCGAGGGGCGGGGGGTGAAGACCATCATCGAGATGGTCAACTGCACCCGGCTGGACTGCGTGATGAACTCGGCGACCCTGATGCGCAAGACGCTCGTCGAGGCCGGTCACCATGCGCGCCACCGCAGCGCGTTCGGGGCGCGGCTCGCCGACCAGCCGCTGATGCGCAACGTGCTGGCCGATCTGGCGGTGGAGTCGGAGGCCGCGACCACGCTGACCCTGCGGCTCGCGGGGGCGGCGGACCGGGCGGTGCGCGGGGACGAGCAGGAGCGGGCCTTCCGCCGGATCGCGACGGCCGTCGGCAAGTACTGGGTCACCAAGCGCGGCCCGGCCTTCACCGCGGAGGCCCTGGAGTGCCTGGGCGGCAACGGCTACGTCGAGGACTCCGGGATGCCCCGGCACTACCGCGAGGCGCCGCTGCTGTCGATCTGGGAGGGCTCGGGGAACGTCAACGCGCTCGACGTGCTGCGCGCGCTGTCCCGCGAACCCGGCGCCGCCGACGCCCTGTTCGGCGAACTCGCGCTCGCTCGCGGCGCGGACGCCCGGCTGGACGCGGCCGTGACCCGGCTGAGGAACGAATTGGCCGAGACCGACCAGGTGGCGGCGCGCCGGCTGGTCGAGCGAATGGCGCTGGCACTGCAGGGCTCGCTGCTGGTCCGGTACGCTCCCGCCGCCGTCGCGGACGCCTTCTGCGCGACCCGGCTCGGCGGCGACTGGGGCCACGCGTTCGGCACCCTGCCGGCCGGCACCGGGTTCGACGCGATCCTGGAGCGGGCGCTGCCTGGCCGGAACTGATCCCTGTGCGATCCGTCGACGGTCGCCGACCGTCGACGGATCGCACACAGTTGCCGTCCGATTCCGCATCGTTGTCAGTCCGGTGGTGCAGACTCCGGAACAGGTGGTACTCGCCTGGGGAGGACAACGGTGTTCACGGGGATCGACGAGGTCGACTGGGCCTCGCTGCGGCACGCGTACGGCAGTGCGGCGGACGTGCCCGGTCTGCTGCGCGGACTGGCCTCGGCCGACGCGGCCGAACGGGAGGCCGCGCTCGACGGGATGTACGGCTCGGTGCACCACCAGGGGAACGTGTACGACTCGACGCTCGCCTGCGTCCCGTTCCTCTTCGCGCTCGCGTCCCGTCCGGAGGTGCAGGACCGGGGCGCCATAGTCGAACTGCTGGTCAGCATCGGCGCGGAGAGCGCGGGTTCCCGGGCCCGGGCGGCCGTCCGCGCCGGCGCCGAGGCGCTCGTGCCGCTGGCCGACGACCCGTGCCCGGGGGTGCGCCGCGCGGTGCCCGGAGCGCTGGTCCGGTTCCTCGACGCACCGGAGCGGGTGCTGGCGCTGTTACGACGGCGGAGCACGGTCGAGCGCGACGAGCAGGTGCTGCTCGCCCTGACGGAGGCCCTCGGGATGTTCGTCCGGTGCCGTCCCGAACGGGCCGCCGCGGCGGTCGAGTTGCTGGCCGCGCAGAGCGGTCCGCCGTACGCGCCGGGGTCGCGGCTGGCCGCGCTCGGGCAGCTGGGGCTCGGCGCGCCCGAGCGGCTGCCCTCCGACCTGGTGCCGACCGCGGTCCGGCTGCTCAGGGAGCGGTCGGAGCGGCGTGCAACCGGTCCGGACCGGATGGACGCGGACACCCTGGTCGGCCGGATACGGCGGCTGCGGCCTTCGGACGAGGAGGGCTCGTATCTGCTGCGCACCCTGCACCGGGCGCTGGACGACCGGGTGGCGGACCGGATCGCGCTGCTCGTCGGCCAGTTGGGCAGCCCGGACCCGATGGACCGGTGCAACGCGGTGTGGATGTCGGCCGGCCTGTTCCGTGACTGGCGGGCGGACTTCACCGCGCCGGTCTCCCTGATCGGCAGACAACTGGGGCGTGAGGAGGACCAGTTGCGGGACGCGGCGGTCTCGGTGCTGGTGGACCTGTTCGGGCTCGCCGGGCCGGCCGCCGACGAGCTGCACGCGCTCGTGACCGTGCGGCCCGACCTGTGGATGCACACCTGGGAGCGCGGCAGGCCCTCGCTGGGCGGTCCGCTGAAAGCGCTGGCCAGAAGCGGCGATCCGCGCGCGGTGCCGGCCCTGTCCCAGCTGCTGGCCAGACCGGTGGTGCCCGGTGGGCTGGGCTTCGAGATCGTGCACCTGGGCCCGGCGGCCGCCCCGCTCGCGCCCGCGCTGCGCCGCCGGCTCGGCCAGGTCGACCCGGACTCGCCCGACGCCGCCGAGACCGCCGCGCCGCTGCTGGCGGCGGTCACCGCTCTCAAGGACCCGGCGGCGGTCCCCGAGGTGCTGCGGCTGCTGCGCGGCGCACCGGACGGGCTGGGCGCCAGGGAGGCACTCGTCGGGCAGGCGGTGCGCACGCTCGACGTCCTGGGTACGGCGGCCCGGGCGGCGGCGCCGGTCCTGCGCGGGCTCCTGGACACCCGGCACGCGGCCCTGGCGGCGGGGGCCCTGTGGTCGGCGGAGAGGGACGCGACGGCCGTACTCCCGGTGCTGCTGCGGGAGCTGACGCACGGCCGCAGCCGCAGCGCACGGACGGCCGCCGAGCAGCTGGGACGGCTGGGGGCGGCCGCCCGCGGCGCGCTGCCCGCGCTGCGCCGGCTCGCCGGGTCCGGCAGGGCCTGGGAACGGGCGGCGGCGGCCGAGGCGTTGTGGCACATCGACGGGGATCCGGAACCTGTCCTTCCGGCGTTCCGGGCCGCCTGGTCGGAGAACCCGTACACCCGGGGCGCGATCGCCGGGTGTCTGGCCGCCATGGGCCCGGCGGGTGCCCCGCTGCGCGACCTGGTGGCGGCCGAACTCGCCTGCGCCCGGCGGCACACGGCACGGCCCGGCGGTTACGGCAGCCACGACATCGCCCAGGACGAGCGGCTGCTCGCCGACTGCCGCCGGGCACTGGCTCGGCAGTCCCCGTGAACCGGCGGCCCGGCCGCGCGGGCACGGGCGCCGGCTGACGCCGCCGGACTCCGACGTCAGCCGGTCATCCGGCCCCACTGCGGTCCGAGCCGGGCCCATTCCGCGTCCCAGCGGTCCATCCGCCGCCGCTCCAGCCGGCCGCGCGCCACCAGACCGGCGACGAACGGGACGGCGGCCGCGCTCAGTCCGACCAGGCCGCCGATCAGCGCGGAGCGCAGGTGGGCCTCGGAGACGGTGGCGGGCCGGGTGACGAGGTGCCCCTGGAGGTCCGTCCAGACGGTGACCGGCGTGCCGACCTTGCTGCCGGCCGGGACCCGCGCCTGGCCGGTGTGCGCGGAGCCGTCGGCGACGGTCCAGCCCACGCGCGCCCAGACCCGTTCGCCGTTCGACGAGTCGGAGGACTCGGACTCGGAAGACCCGGAGGATCCCGAGGAGCCGGACTTCGAGCCCGCCGAGCCGGGGGCCCTGTCCAGTACATGGGCCACGACCGGGTGCCACTCGACGCGCTCGCGGGCCAGGCCGCCCTCGACCGACCGGGCCGCCGCGAGCCCGGCGAACACCCCGGCCAGCAGGGTGAACAGCCAGGCGCCCAGCAGCACCCAGGCCTCCATCGTGTCGGCACGACGCTTCAGCGGGTTGCGCCGCCAGCGCCACAGCCAGACCTTCGGACCACGGAACGCCTTCAAAGGCATCCTCCTCACGCGCGCACGGACAGCCCGGACCGCCCTCCCATACGGGAGCGGCCGCCCTGTTGCTCACGGGCGAACTCCGAGTCGACGGTCGCACGTGCGGCCCGGCTCGCGCAGGCGTCTCCCGGAACGCGTCCCGCTGTCTTGTCCGACCGGCCGACACGGCGGCTCCGACCTGCGCCGACGCCGGCCCTCGGGTGACTGTCAGTGGTGGGGTGCAGACTGGCGGGTGTCCGGGTGCCGACTGTGACGGGAACTGTGCGCCGGACCACGAACCCCGCCGTGTCCAGGACTGCGGCCAGGGGTCTGTGACAACGTCATGGAGGTGATCGGCATGACCGAGGTACTGCTCGCCGTGGGGACCCGCAAGGGGCTCTTCCTCGGTAGGCGGCGGGGTGGCGCCTGGGAGTTCGACGAGCGTCCCTGCTTCAACGCGCAGGCGATCTACTCGGTCGCCATCGACACCCGGGGCGCGCGGCCCCGGCTCCTGGCGGGCGGCGACAGCGCGCACTGGGGGCCGTCCGTCTTCCATTCCGACGACCTGGGCCGCACCTGGACCGAACCGGCCCGGCCCGCCGTGAGGTTCCCCAAGGACACCGGTGCCTCCCTGGAGCGGGTCTGGCAGCTCCACCCGGCCGCCGCCGAGCCGGACGTGGTCTACGCGGGCACCGAACCGGCCGCGCTGTACCGGTCCGAGGACCGCGGGGAGAGCTTCGAACTGGTCCGGCCCCTCTGGGAGCACCCGACCCGCGACAAGTGGGTGCCGGGCGGCGGCGGTGAGGGCCTGCACACCGTGGTCACCGACCGGCGCGACCCGAAGGCGGTGACGGTCGCCGTCTCGACGGCCGGCGTGTTCCGCACCGGCGACGGCGGCGCGAGCTGGACGCCGTCCAACTCCGGTGTCGCCGCGGTCTTCCTGCCGGACCCGGACCCGGAGTTCGGCCAGTGCGTGCACAAGGTCGCGCAGGACGCCGGGGACCCGGACCGGCTGTACCTGCAGAACCACTGGGGCGTCTACCGGAGCGACGACGCGGGGGCGCACTGGACCGACATCGGCGCGGGGCTGCCGTCCACGTTCGGTTTCGCGGCGGCCGCCCATCCGCACCGCGGGGAGACCGCGTACGTCTTCCCGATCAACGCGGACGCCGACCGGGTGCCCGCCGGGCACCGGTGCCGGGTCTTCCGCACGGCCGACGCGGGAAGGACCTGGGAGCCGCTGTCGGCGGGGCTGCCGACGGAGGACCACTACGGCACGGTGCTGCGTGACGCGCTCTGCACGGACGACGCGGATCCGGCCGGCGTGTACTTCGGCAACCGCAACGGCGAGGTGTTCGCCTCGGCCGACGACGGCGACAGCTGGCGCCAGTTGGCCTGCCACCTGCCGGACGTGCTGTGCGTGCGGGCGGCGGTCGTCGCCTGATGCCCGGTCCCCGCAAGGAGAGCGGCCTCTGTCATCCGGGGCGCCGGTCCGGTCGTCCCCGGTCGTCCCGCGACCTCGGTGGTCTCGGCTTGATCGCCGACCCGTGTACGGCAGTAGGGTGACGCCGTGGCACCACGACCCTTGCATGAAATCGTCGAACCGGGCTGGGCGAAGGCCCTGGAACCAGTGGCCGGGAGGATCGCCGCGATGGGCGACTTCCTGCGCGCGGAGATCGCCGCGGGACGCACCTACCTCCCGGCCGGCCCGAACGTCCTGCGGGCCTTCCAGCAACCTTTCGACGACGTCCGCGTCCTGATCGTCGGGCAGGACCCGTACCCGACCCCGGGGCACGCGGTGGGGCTGTCGTTCTCGGTGGCGCCCGAGGTACGCCCGCTGCCGGGCAGCCTGATCAACATCTACCGGGAGCTCAACACCGACCTGGGGCTGCCGCAGCCGTCCAACGGCGACCTCACCCCGTGGACCCAGCAGGGTGTGCTGCTGCTCAACAGGGCGCTCACCACCGCCCCCCGCTCCCCGGCCGCACACCGGGGCAAGGGCTGGGAGGAGGTCACCGAGCAGGCGATCCGGGCGCTGGCCGGCCGCGGCAAGCCGCTGGTGTCCGTCCTCTGGGGCCGCGACGCCCGCAATCTCCGCCCGCTGCTCGGCCAGTTGCCGGCGGTGGAGTCCGCGCACCCCTCGCCCATGTCGGCGGACCGCGGCTTCTTCGGCTCCCGCCCGTTCAGCCGCGCCAACGACCTGCTGATCCAGCAGGGTGGACAGCCGGTGGACTGGCGTCTGCCGTGAGCAACGCGGGTGGTGGGCCCGGGGAGGCGGGGTTCCTCGCCGTCGACTCCGGCGGCTCCGGGTTACGGGCCGTCGTGGGCGTGCCGGGGCGCGAGCCGTCGGCGCCCCTGGAGTCCCGGGAACCGGTGCGGACCGGGGCGCGGGGCATCGACCCCGGGCACCTGCTGGAACAACTCCTGCCCATGGCACGGGCGCTGGCCGCCTCGTACCGGCCGGTGCGGGTGACGACAGCCGTCGTGGGCGCCGCCGGGCTGGCCAGCCTCGGCGAGGCGCTGCGCGCCGAACTACCGGGCGCGCTGGCCCGCGAGCTCGGGGTCGGTACGGTCGCGCTGGCCGCCGACGCCGTGACCGCGTACGTCGGCGCCCTCGGCCCGCGCCCCGGCGCGGTCGTCGCCGCCGGGACCGGCCTGATCGCGACCGGGACCGATCTCACCCGGTGGCGGCGGGCGGACGGCTGGGGGCACCTGCTCGGCGACTGCGGCGGCGGCGCCTGGATCGGCCGGGCCGGGCTGGAGGCGGCGCTGCGCGCCTTCGACGGGCGCGACGGCGGCTCGGCCGCGCTGCGGGCCGCCGCCGAGGACCGGTTCGGGCCGCTGCCCGGGCTGCCGGGAGAGCTCTACCCGCGCGCCGACCGGCCCGCGGTACTGGCCTCCTTCGCCCCGTGCGTCGCGGCCTGCGCCGGTGCGGGCGACCCGGTCGCGGCCGCGATCCTGCGCGCCGCGGCCCGGCACATGGCCGAGTCGGCCGCCGCCGTCTGCCCCACCGAAGGTGACCCCCTGGTCGCCGGCACAGGCGGCCTGTTCAAGCTGGGCGGCCCGCTTCTCGTACCGCTGGCCGAGGAACTCGCGCGGCTGCTCCCGCGGGCGCGGCAGGTGCCGGCGGAGGGCGATCCGCTGCACGGAGCGGTACGCGTCGCGAGTGACCTGGTCACGGGTCGGCTCACCCTGCCGGGTGATGAGAAAATGCTGTCCGTTGTACACACAAACCTTGTACATACAAAAGGGTATTGATCCGGCCGGGACGCGAAGTGTCCGACAGGTGACGGAATCACCTCTGAATCATGCGTAACTCATCAGACAAAAGCGGACGGATACCGCTCACCTGCACCCTCCCCGAACAAGGGAGCCCAGATAGCCAGTAACATGCGGCGCCATGAGCTCCCCCACTGGGCCCGCCGGCCTGCCTGTACGAATGCCGCGCCCCCGCCAGCCCGGACGGCACCGCCGCCCCGAGCCGCTGGTGGCTCCCGAGGACGCGCCCGCGCTCGTCCTCGCGGTCCCGGGAACGCCCAGCGCGGCCACGCGCGGCCTCGCCGAGGAGGTCGTCAGCATCGCCCGCTCCGAGCTGCCCGGCCTGGACGCCCGCATCGGGTACCTGGACGGGGACGACGCGGAGTTCCCCACCCTCCAGTCCGTGCTGGCCCGTGCCGCCGAGGAGCGCACCGCCCGCTACGAGCAGGCCGTCGCCGCCGGCGTCGAGGGGATCAAGGCCCCCGACGGCCCGGTCGCCGTCGTCGTGCCGCTGCTGGCCGGCCCGGACAGCGCGCTGCTGCGCCAGGTCCGCCACGCGGTCATGGAGAGCCGGGTCGCCGCCGACCTGACCGACGTCCTCGGCCCGCACCCGCTGCTCGCCGAGGCACTGCACGTGCGCCTCTCGGAGGCGGGTCTGGCCCGCGCCGACCGCGCCCGGCTGTTCACCGTGGCCACGGCCGCGGACGGCATCGTCCTCGCGTCCGTGGGCGGCGACGAGGCGGTGCAGGCCGCCGGGATCACCGGCATGCTGCTCGCCGCGCGCCTGGCCGTGCCGGTGATGGCCGCCGCGCTGGACCAGGACGGTTCGATCGCCTCCGTCGCGGAGCAGCTGCGGGGTTCGGGGTCGCAGCAGCTGGCGCTGGCGCCGTACCTGATAGGGCCGGAGATCGACGCGGAGCTGCTGGCCGCGGCCGCGGAGGAGGCCGGTTGCGCCACCGCCGAGCCGCTGGGGGCGTACCCGGCGATCGGGAAGCTCGCGCTGGCCAAGTACACGACGGCGCTGGGGATCGCGCCGCAGCAGTCGCAGGGCGCGCCGGTGCGGTGATGCGCTTCGCGCGTCGGCCGACGTGAGGTGAGGGCCCGTTCCTTGAGGGAGCGGGTCCCTTTTTTTTGGGGGGTGCGGGTCCCTTTTTTTTTGGGGGGGACGGGCGGTGTTCGGGTGCGGGGCGGTGGGGGCTGGTCGCGCATTCCCCGCGCCCCTTGCGGGGCGCTGCAGACGGGGTACTGAAGGCGGGATGCCGGTGGTGGGGCGCTGGCGATCAGGTGGGTGGTCGGGTCTTCAGTCGAAGACGATGCAGGAAGGGGCCGGGATCTCCACTGAGC
Organism: Streptomyces sp. NPDC086777; assembly: GCF_040702065.1. Taxonomy (NCBI): domain Bacteria; kingdom Bacillati; phylum Actinomycetota; class Actinomycetes; order Kitasatosporales; family Streptomycetaceae; genus Streptomyces; species Streptomyces sp. NPDC086777. Next base: position 40,512 of record NZ_JBFBJI010000026.1, read on the forward strand.
CGTCGTAGCGGGGCTGGCCCGTCTGCTGGTCGAGGGTGAACCAGGTGATGTTGCCCGAGCGCTCGTTGGCGGCGTAGAGGAAGCCGCCCGACTCGGTGATCGCGCGGGGCCAGTGGCCGCCGCAGGGGACCGTCGCCGTGCGGTGGAGTCGGTCCTCGCGGACCGTGAACGTGGTCAGGACGTCCTCGCCCCTGGTCGCCGTCCAGACGAAGCGGCCGTCGGGCGAGACGGCGATGCCGGACGGGTAGGCGTCGCCGGCCGGGGCGCCGGGCAGGACCGGGGTCTCGGTCAGCGGCTTGAGGGTGCCGGTGGTGGCGTCCCAGCGGCAGACGGTCACGGTCGGGGTGAGTTCGTTGACGACGTAGGCGTACCGGCCGCCGGGGTGGAAGGCCAGGTGGCGGGGGCCGGAGCCGGGGCGCAGGGCGAACTCGCGGTGCAGGGCCGGGGCGCCCTGGTCCAGGGTGCAGACGCGGACCGAGTCGGTGCCCAGGTCGACGCTGACCGCCCAGCGGCCACTGGGGTCGGGCTGCACCTGGTGGGCGTGCGGTCCGCGCTGGCGCCGTTCGTGCGGGCCCGAGCCGGTGTGCTGGAGCAGTCCGGAGGGGGCGGGGGCGAGCGTGCCGTCGGGGCGCACGGGGACGGCGGTGACACTGCCCGAGCCGTAGTTGGCGGTCAGGACATGGCCGTCGAAGACGCTGAGGTGGGTGGGGCCGCTGGCGTCGACCGGGACCGGCGGCCCCGCGAGGCGCGGTTTGTCGTCGTGGACGTGGTAGGCGGCCACCGCGCCGTCGGCGGTCTCGCTGACCGCGTACAGGGTGCGCCCGCCGGGCGCGAGCGCGAGATACGACGGGTCGGGGACGCCGTCGACGCTCTCCAGGAGCGCCAGGGCGCCGCTGTCCGGACGGACCGCCGCCGTCACGACTCCCGGGCCGCCCGCGGCCGTGAACGACCCGATGAAGGCCCTGCGCCGCCTGCCGCCGTCTGCCACCGCTGTCCCCTATCGCCGCGAGCCACCACGAGCCGGTACGTGTCGGAACGGGCCGGTTCGAGCCCGCCCGGGGCCGACGGTAGCAGCTGGCGGTCTAGACCAGGGTGTGGGGCGGCGCGTCTCAGGCGCCGACCAGGGGCGAGCCCGAGGGGGCGCGCAGCGGCTCGGCGAGCTCGGCCAGCGCGCGCTCCAGGCCGTGCAGATGGGCGAGGGCGGGTTCGGCGGGCGGCTCGGTGGGGGCGGTGATGTGCTCCGAACCCCTGGTGAGCGCCTGGACGGCGGCCTCGACGCGCCAGCAGGCGGCGGCCGGCCGGGCGTCGTGCGAGGCCTCCGGGTCGGCGGCGACCGCGACCAGACCGCGGATGTCGCGGGCGCATTCGTCCAGCAGGGCGAGGACGCGGCGGGCGCGGCGCCTGCGGCCGTGCATCGGGTTGAGCGGGTGCACGAGCGGGGCGACCGAGAGCCGCACCCGGCCGAGGAGCTGCTCCAGTTCGGCCACCCGGGGTGCCGGGTCGGCGGTGGCGGAGCCGGCGATTCGGGCGGCGGCCTCGGCCGTGCAGGCGTGCACGCAGCGCAGGGCGCGCTGGATCCAGACGTCGGTGGTGAGGTGGGTGGTGACCGGCAGCACGAACAGCACGGCGAGCACGGCGCCGAGGGCGCCCACCACGGTCTCGGCGAGCCGGAGCGCCAGCAGGCCCGGGGTGAGTACGCCGAGCAGGCCGTAGAGCAGTTCGGCGAGGAAGGTCACCCAGAGCATCATCCAGGTGTAGGAGACGGCGGCCGTGTAGAAGATGCCGAAGACGGCGACCGCGACCAGGACGGCGGTGGGGGCCGCGGCGCCGTGCACGGGAGCGGCGACCAGCAGGCCCAGCACGACGCCGATGACGGTGCCGAGGACCCGGCGGAAGCCGCGCACCAGGGTCTCGCCACGCGAGGCGGTGTTGACGAAGATCCACCACGCGGCGCCCACCGCCCAGTACCAGCGCTGGCCGGACACCAGCTGGCCGGCGACCAGCGCGAAACCCGCGCCGGCGGTCGCCTGGACCGCCTGCCGGGTGGTCACCCGGGCCAGGCCCGTGCCGGCGGACGGGGCGGGCACCGGCGGCGGAGGCAGCCGGCGCTCGTAGCACCAGAGGCCGAAGCGGACGGCGACGGCGCTGCCCACGGAGAGCAGGACGGCGGCGTACAGCTCCGGCAGCTGCCCCGGGGTGGCGTGCAGGAACTGGGCGACGAAGAAGGTCATGAAGGCGAACACGCCCAGGCTGTGGCCGCGCGGACCCCAGCGGCGCGCGTACACACCCGCGCCGACCACGGCGAGGAAGACCAGGTCGCGGGCGACCGGGACGTCGTGCAGCCAGGCCGCGGCCGCGAGCACCGGCAGGCCCGTGACGGGCAGCAGCGCGGTGGTGACGGCCTGTCCGCGCACCGTGCCGTCCGCGACGGTGAACAGGGCCAGCAGTGCGGCCAGACCGCCGGTGACGGCGCCCGTGACGGAGTGCCCGGCCGACGCGCAGACCACGACGGCGAGGCCGATGCCCAGCACGGCGCGCACGGCGAAGCGCAGCCGCACCCGCCCCGGGTCCGGAGCCACGAACACCCTCTTCAGCACTGCTTCCCCTCCGCGGCCGGCACAGAAAAGGCGCCGCGGGGATCCGCAGCGCCATCGACACACCCCATGAGAGCACCGGAGAGACACCTGGCTCAAGCCGCATCGATTTCGCTGTGCCAACGGCCTATTGACGAGGGGCATCACTTGGCGACCGAAATGCCAATGGTCCAGGTCAGCCGGGAACCTCGCTGAGCCATTGGTACAGTCGTACGCCATGACCGTGGACGAGCTCGACACCCGCATCCTGCGGCTGCTGCTGGAGCAGCCGCGCACCAGCGTGCGCGAGTACGCCCGGATCCTCGGGGTCGCCCGGGGCACGCTCCAGGCCCGGCTGGACCGGCTGGAGCGGGACGGTGTGATCACGGGCACCGGCCCCTTCCTCTCCCCCGCCGCACTCGGCCACCCGGTGCTGGCCTTCGTGCACATCGAGGTCACCCAGGGGCACCTGGACGACGTCGGGGACGCGCTGGCCGCGGTGCCGGAGATCGTGGAGGCCTTCTCGATCACGGGCGGCGGGGATCTGCTGACCCGGGTGGTGGCGCGGGACAACGCGCACCTGGAGGACGTGATCCAGAAGCTGATCAGCCTGCCGGGCGTGGTCCGCACCCGCACCGAGGTCGCGCTGCGCGAACGGGTCCCGCACCGGCTGCTGCCGCTGGTGGAGTCCGTCGGCCGGGCCGCGCGCGGGTAACGGCATCCTTGTCGCATGAACGATCCTGACGGCCTCGCGGTCATCTTCGACCTCGACGGCACCCTCGTGGACAGCGAGCCGAACTACTACGAGGCGACGCGGCGGATGCTGGCCCGGCACGGCGTCACGGACTACACCTGGGTGGAGCACGAGCGTCTCGTCGGCATCAGCACGCGGGAGACGGTGACCCTGCTGCGCGACCGCCACGGACTGCGGCCCCCGGTTGCCGAGCTGCTCGCGGAGGCGAACCGGCGGTATCTGGAGCTGGCCCGGACCGGGACGCGTGCCTACCCCGAGATGCGGAAGTTCGTGGAGCTGCTGGCGGCCGAGGGCGTCCCGACGGCGGTGGCCTCCGGCTCCTCTCCCGAGGCGATCGAGGCGATCCTGGCCGGCACCGGCCTCGGCGCCCATCTGCGCACCGCGGTCTCGGCGGACGAGGTGGCGCGCGGCAAACCGGCGCCGGACGTCTTCCTGGAGGCGGCCCGCCGCCTCGGTGCCGCACCGGCCGACTGCGTGGTGCTGGAGGACGCGGCTCCGGGCGTGGCAGCGGCGTACGCCGCCGGGATGCGCTGCATCGCGGTCCCTTCCACGACCGCCCGGGCCGATCTCTTCGGCACGGCCGATCTCCTGCTGCGCGGCGGCCAGGCGGAGTTCACGGCACGCGCGGCCCACGACTGGCTCACGTCGTCCTGAACAGCGGCCTCCCCGCGACCTTCCCTGCGTCCTCCAGGCGACCTTCCCCGCGTCCTCCCCACGACCTTCCCCGCCTCCTCCCGGCGACCTTCCCCGCGTCCTCCCCACGGCAGACGCCCGGGCCGTCACCCCGACGGAGCAGTTCGGCCATCCGTTCGCTCCGCCGGTCGTGCGATGCCCGGAATGCCTGCATAGCGTGGCCGCATGACCACGACCTGCTCAAAGCCGCAGCAGCCGGCCACCGACAACCGACGGTGGAAGGCGCTCGGGGTGTGCCTCGCAGCCGGCTTCATCTCGCTGCTCGACACCTCGATCGTCAACGTGGCGCTGCCCTCGATGGAGCGCGGACTGGGCGCGACGGAGGCCGCCCAGTCCTGGGTGGTCTCCGGGTACGCGCTGACCTTCGGACTGGCACTGGTCCCGGCCGGCCGGCTCGGCGACATGCGCGGCCGGCGCCAGGCCTTCCTGATCGGACTCGCCGCGTTCACGGTGGCCTCGGCGGCCTGCGGGCTCGCGGCGAGCCCCGACCGGCTGGTGGTGTTCCGGCTGATCCAGGGCGCGGCGGCGGGCATGGTCGCGCCGCAGACCTCGGGCCTGATCCAGCAGATGTTCCAGGGCTCCGAACGCGCCAAGGCCTTCGGGCTGCTCGGCAGCGTCATCGGGATCTCGACGGCGGTCGGCCCGCTGGCGGGCGGCGTGATCATCGACGCCGTGGGCACCGACCAGGGCTGGCGCTGGGTGTTCTTCGTCAACCTGCCCATCGGCATCGCCGCGTTCGTCGCCGGCCTGCGGCTGCTGCCCCGCTATCCCGCGTCGGCGGACCGGCGGGAACGGTTCGACCCGCTCGGGGTGCTGCTCCTCGGCGGCGGCGTGCTCGCGCTGATGCTGCCGCTGGTGCAGGAGCAGCAGTGGACCGGACGGGCGAAGTGGGCGCTGCTGCCGGTGGGCGCGGTGCTGCTCGGCCTGTTCTGGGTGTGGGAGCGGCGGCAGGGCAGGCTCGGACGGGCGCCCCTGCTCGATCTGAACCTGTTCTCGATGCGGTCCTTCACCCTCGGCGCGCTGGTGAGCCTGTCCTATTTCGCGGGCTTCACCACGGTCTTCTTCGTCCTCGCCATCTTCCTGCAGAACGCCGCGGGGTACAGCGCCCTGGCGGCCGGACTCGCGGTGCTGCCGTTCGCGATCGGCTCGGCGGTCGGTGCCGCGCTCGGCGGCCGGCTGGTGGTGCGCCACGGACGCAAGGTGGTCGTCCTCGGTCTCACCGGAGTGGCGGTGGGGCTGATCGGCATCATCGCGGTGGTGCGGCTGGTACCGCTGGAGAGCTTCGGATGGGCCGCGGCGGTGCCGATGATCATCGGCGGCATCGGCTCCGGCATCACGGTCTCCCCCAACACCACGCTCACCCTGACCCGGGTCCCGGTGAAGCGGGCCGGCGCGGCCGGCGGCGTGCTGCAGACCGGCCAGCGCGTCGGCTCGGCGGCCGGTATCGCGGTGGTGGGCTCGGTGTACTTCGCCCACCTCGCGCACCACGGCCCGGCCTCCGAGGCGCTTCAGCTGGGCCTGCTCACCTCGGTGGGGTTCATCCTGGTGGCGCTGGGCCTGGCGGTGGCCGATCTGGGGGAACGGGCGAAGGTGCCGGAGACGCCGAAGGCGCAGGGCATGCCGGAGGCCGAGAGCCTGACGCCCTGACCACGAGGGGCCGGGGCAGCTCCCCTGGAGGGGCGCTACGAGCGACGACGGGGCTTGCCGCGCTTCGCGGGCTTGGCGGACTTCGCGCCGGCGGCACGCGCGCGTGATGTGCGGGCGCCCGGCGCCGCCTTGGCCGATGCGGCCGGCTTCTGCGCCCGTTTGGCCTTCTCCGGTGCGGCCTGCGCCGCCTTCGGGGCGGGTGCTGCCTGACGGCCGCGGGTGCTGTTGACCGTGCGGCCGCGGACGATGCCGATGAAGTCGTCGACCAGGTCGGTGGTGGCCTCCTCGGGCCAGGACAGGGCGACGGCGGACTCCGGGCCGTCCGTGAGCGGCCGGTAGGTGAGGTCCCGGCGGTGGTAAAGGCGGGCCAGGGACTGCGGGACGACCAGGAGTCCGACACCGGCGGCGACCAGTTCCACCGCGTCCTCGGTGGTCGCGGGGCGCTCGAAGGCGGGCTCGCCAGGCGGCGCGTCCCAGTCGAAGACGTCGTCGAGGGGATGGAAGAGGACCTCGTCGGCGAGGTCCGCGACGGTGACCTCCTCGGCCGCCGTGATCACGTGGTCCCTGGGGACGACGACCACCGTCGTCTCGGTGTAGAGGGGGATCGCGCTGAAGAACGTGCGGTCGACCGGGAGCCGTACGAGACCGGCGTCCGCGTCGCCCGCGCGCAGTACGGCGGACGCCTCCGCGGCGGGGACCTGGAGGAGGGTGAGGGGGACGCCGGGCCGGCGCTCGTTCCAGATCCGAGCCCACTTGGCGGGCGTCACGCCGGGGACGTACGCGAGCCGGAACGACGGTGTTTCCTCCGAGCCTGTCACCAGCCCAGGTTAACGGGCCGCGGACGGCCGTCCGGCACCGGCCACGGAAGGCCGCCGGTATCGGCCGTGGTCGGGGCCCGGCATCGGCCGTGGTCGGGGCCCCGTATCGGCCGTGGTCGGGGCCCCCGCGCCCGGCCGATACCCTTGACCTCATGAGTTCGCACCAGACCGCCCAGACGATGAAGCCCGCTACCGCGGCGAAGAAGCTCGGCGTGTACCTGCCCGCCACGCCCGCCGCCTTCCAGGAGGGCGTCGTCTCGCGCGCCGAGCTGACCGAGCTCCAGGCGAATCCGCCCGAGTGGCTGCGCGAGCTGCAGGCCAACGGGCCGCACCCGCGTCCGGTGGTCGCGGCCAAGCTGGGCGTGTCCATCGCGGGGCTGGCGCGCGGCGGGGTGACGGAACCGCTCACCACGGAGCAGATCGAGGAGCTCAAGCGTGAGCTGCCCGAGTGGCTGGCCAAGGAGCGCACCACGCAGGCCGAGGTCCGCAAGGAGACCGTGCGGCTGAAGAACCTGCAGCGGGAGAAGGAGTCGGGCCAGGGCTGAGGCCACTCCCGCCGCGACTCTGCACGGCCCCGGTCCAGGCGCCTCCGCCTGCACTCCGGGGCCGTTGCCGTACCCGCCGCGCCCCTTTCCCGGTCCGGGGTTCCCCGTCCCGTCATCCGCCCCGGTCCCCGTCCGGACCCGGCCTCGGCCCCGGCCACCGTCGCGGCCCGCCGGCTCCCCGCCCCAGCCCCCTCGGCCGGTCCCCGACTCCGCCTCGTGCCACTCCTGCGCAGGCCCATGCCACCCTGGCCGAGCCGCGGTTTCCCCGTCGTCCACAGACCGCGGCAGGCGTTGTCAGTGGTCTCCCCTACAGTCGCCATCACTTGATCACTGCGGTGCGGGGAGGCACGCATGGGGTGGGTGACGGCCGGGGACTACGAAGTGGCCCTGGACGACGGGAAGGTGGTCTGCCGCAACGCGGCGGGGCGGCAGCTGAAGTCCGTGCCCGCGAAGCTGGCGGACGATCCGGCCGTGCTGGGGCTGCGGCAGCTCGCCGAGTGGCTGGAGCGGCACGAACGGCAGTGCCTGGCCGACGTGGAGCGGTGGCTGACCCGCTCGCTTCCGGTGCCGCTCGCCGTCCTCGCGCAGGTCTGGCCGGACCCCGCCTGGCAGGCGGCGCTGCGCGACCTGGTGGTCACCGGCGCCGACGGTGAGGTCGCCGGATTCCTGCGGGACGCCGACGCCGAACGCGGGCTCGGCCTGGTCGACCTCGACGGCGACACCGTGCGCATCGCCCCCGAGCTGGTCCGCCTGCCACACCCGGTCCTCCTTGAAGACCTGGAGGAACTGCGGGAGTTCGCCGTCGACCTCGGCGTCGAGCAGAAGGCCGGACAGCTGTTCCGTGAGGTCTGGCACCGCCCGGCCGCGCTGGACGCCGAGGGCACCCAGATCGAGGAGTACGCGGGCGGCGTCTTCAAGGAGCTGCGGTTCCTGCACGGCAGGGCCACCCAGCTGGGGTACCGCGTACGCGGCGGATACGCGGTGTGCTCGGTGCTGGAGGAGGGCCGCGGTGTCGAGGCCCGGGTCTGGATCGGCGACTACGACAGCTACTTCGAGACCGAGACCGGCCCGCTGGCGTGGACCGATCCGACGGGCCGCACGCTGAGGCTGGGTCAGGTCGGCCCGGTCGCCTGGTCGGAAGGCATGCGGATGGCGGCGGCGCTGTACGCCGGGCGGGACATCGAGGACGAGGAGCGGGCGGCATGACCACGTACGACGACACCACGGCCGCGCTGCTCGACGCAGGCGCGATCCTGCCCCCGGGCACCACCGCGCGGGAGGACGCCGACGTCCTGACCGCACGCACGTACACGCACCCCGCTTGGGACGAGCGGGCGGTGGTGCGGCTGGTGCCGGGCACCCTCGGTGAGGCCGAGGACCTGGCCCTGGAGTTCCTCGGTCTGACCCGGGAGCCGGCGGCGCCCGAGGTCGGCCAGGTGCGCCGGGAGACCCTGGGTTTCCCCGCCTGGGCGCTGGTGCACGACCCGGCCAACGGCCATCACGCCCTCGCCCTGGTCAAGGACGTCGAGCGGCTGGCCCGGCAGGCCAAGTCCAAGCCGGGCAACGCGAAGGAAGGCTTCGAGGCGCTCGGTGAGCGGCTGGGCCGCGCGGTCCCGCACTTCCTGCCGACCTTCTACGAGCAGGCCGCCCGGATCTTCCTCCAGCACGAGAACACGACCTACGCGGCCGCCTTCTTCGGCAAGGCGCGCGAGGCCGAGCGGGTGCACGCGCTGGCCGTGGACGAGGAGCGGCAGCGGGCGGTGTTCCTGGAGTTCGCCTTCGCCGGCGCACTCACCGTCAAGGCGCTGAAGGAGTACGTGAAGGACCTCGCGCGCCGACTCGAACCGGCCACCGCCTGGGCGCAGTTCCGGCAGCTGACGGTGGAGCGGTGCGCGGCCGGCATGCCGCCGTACGCCTCGCTGCCGCAGGACGCGCGGGGGCTGATCAAGGCGGCCGGGCTGGACCGGGTCACCGAGGAGTGCGCGCTCGTCGCCGACCTGCTCGCGTCCCCGGCCGCGGTACGGGCACCCGGCTCCTTCTGGAACGCCTACCGGGGCGTGCTGCCGGTCCTCGCCGAGCGGCGGCCCGGGACCCGGGCACGGCTGCTGGAGATCATGCCGGCCGGTCTCGGCCGGGAGGTCGAGGACGACGAGTTCTGGCTGGCGCTGCTGGCCGAGTGCGGGGCCGACCTGCTGCTCACCGAGGACGGCGACGCCGAGGTCGACCCGGCGGACTGGCTCGGCCGGTGGGCCCAGCACCGCAAGCACGGGGCGGCGTACTCGCACCGCTCCCCCGCGACGCTGGCCCTGGCCGAGCGGATGGCGCCCCGGCTGCGGGCGGCCGGACGCCCCGTCGACCTGTTCACCGGGCGCTGGCAGGCGGGTGCCGACCTCGACCTGCTGGACCTGTGCGTGGCGGAGGGCATCGCGCTCGCCGTACCCGACGCGGAGACGCAGGTGCATCTGCCGCTGGCCCTCTGGCTGCGCGACAAGCGGCCCGGGCAGCGGGACCTGAAGGCCGTCGCCGCCGAGTCCCGTTACCGCACGCTGCTGTTCGAGGCCGTCAAGGGCCTCGGCCGCGGACAGGGGCCCGCGGTACTTCCCACGGTGGCCGCGCATCCGGTGCTCGGCGACGTGCTGCGCGAGTGGCTGCGGGAGGCCACCGAGGAGTTCGCCGCCGTCGCCGGACTGCCCGGCGCCGACGCCGGGCTGGAGCGGCTGCGGCCCTTCCGGGCGGTGGTGCAGGAGAGCCCGCAGGCCGTGAGCCGGCTCACCGGGTACGACATCGTGCCGGTCCTCGGCCGTACGCTGCGCGCCGGGATCCTGGACGAACTGGGCTGGCCCGCGCTGGACGAGGCGCTGGAGCTGCTCGACGGAGAGGTCCGCAAGGACCGGGACGTCGCCCTGACGGTGACCGACGCGTGGCCCGCACTGATCCTGGTGCGCGGTCACAAGGCGGTCGTCGTCGGCCCCGAGGGGATCCTGCTCAGCCACGACCTGCGGCTGCCCGCCGGCCTGGACCGCTGGCAGCGCCCGCGGTTCCGGTACGCCGACGGCGAGTTGCTGGTGATGTGGCGGGACGGCTCGAAGCAGCACGGCTACTGGTCGAACCGCCCGTCGGAGGTGTTCCCGGTCGGCGGTGAGCAGATCCCCCACTGGTGGTCGGCGATGGACGCGGCCAACGCCTCGATCCCGCTGCCGGCCGGCGGCCGGGTCACGGGCGGCCGCACCCTGCACGCCGGGGACACCGTCGTGCCGCCGAGCCGCCCGGTCATGGGCGACGGCACCACGTACTGGCGTCAGGGCAGGCAGGGCCGGCAGTCGCTGTGGCTGGAGTACGACCCGGCGACCGGCGAGCACGGGCGGGCCTCGCTGCCCGCGCTGCTGGCGTCGGCCGTCCGCGAGGACGCCTCGCTGCTGCACGGCTCCTGCGAGGTGCTGCCGCTGCAACCCGGGCTTGAGCGCAGTCCGTTCGGCACCGACGGCACGGTCCTCGGGCGCTGGGTGCGTACCGAGGGCGAGGGAGCGCAGGCGCGGACGACCGCGGGTACGCCGGACGGGCGGACGGCGACCCTGCGGGCGGCCCGCAACGGCCGGGTGCCGGCCGTGCCGCTGGGAGCCCTGCGGCTGCCCGGCGGAGCCGAGCCGGTCGCCGCCCAGACGTACCAGAGCGTCGCCCTGCACGCCCACGACGGCACCGAGCTCGGGCGGGTGTCCTTCGGCGAGTCCGGCGGGGCGTACGCGGCCGGTACCCGGCTGGTGCCGCCGGTCGCGTTCTGGCACGCGCTGCGCCCGCGTGACGAGCGCGGGTCGGCCGTGCTGCGCGCCCTGACCGACGACTCGGCCGGTGCGCTGCTGCGGGCGACGGCGACCGCGCTGGACGAACGGCGGCAGGCGCTCGCCGAAGCCGGGAAGGACGAACGGGCCAGGGCCGCGGTGCCGAGCACGGACGACGTCGCCGTGACCGCGTCGGCACGGGCGCTGCCCGGACTGACCGACCGGCGGCTGCTGGCCGGTGTCGCCTCCCTGGTCCTCACGGCGCTGCGGATCGCCGAGGCGGCCGCATCCCTGGCCCGGCCTGCGCAGGAGCGGCCGCGGCAGCCCCGGCAGCGGACCGAGGGCATGTTCGCCGACTACTCCCCGGACCACGGTGGCGACCGGATGCTGCACGAGGCCACGGCCGGAGTCGTGGCCCTGCAGAGCGCGTGGCACGGCGGCTGGGCCACGCTCCGCCAGATCCGCGCGGTCAACCACGTGCTGTCCGGCAGACCCGCCGACGGCAAGCCGCTGCCCGACTCCGAGCGGCTCACCGGCGTCGGAGCCGGCTGGCAGAGCGACGAGCACACCATCCCCACCATCGGCGCGGTGTGGCCGCCCGTCCTGGGCGCCCTGCGGCCCCTCGCCTACCGCGCCGCGTCGCCGGCCCTCACCGACGCCCAACGCGAGCCGCTGCTCCTGCTGTTCGAGGCGCTGACCGAGGGGCCGCTCCCCGGGCTCGGGACCACGCTGCGCGAGGTGGTGCTGAGCGAGCCGCACGACAAGCAGCAGCGGGTGGGCCAGGTGCTCCGCCGGGACGGCCGTACGGTGGTGGTGCTCGGCTGCCAGAGCGTCGACGGCCGGCCGGGATCGGTCGAGTGGCTGGCGCTGGACCACGACCCGTCCGGGGCGTTCGGTGCCGTCGGGCACTTCACGCTGGTCCGGGAGGCGCGGTACGACGCCGGGATCCCGGCGGACCGGCTGGCCGAACTGACCCGCCTGGTCCGGGGGAAGGGCGCCGCGCCCTGGCGGCCCGCGGCCGCCGAGGCACTGGTCGCCGCGACCGGCGGCGCCCTCGGCCCCCTCCAGGCCGCCGTGCTGCTGGCCGGGCTTCCGCACGCGCCCGTCGCCGAGGGGCTCGCCGCCGTCGGACTGAAGCCCGGGCAGCGGGCTTTCGGCGCACAGCTGCTGAACTCCCTGGGCCAGGACGAGAGGCGGGCCCTCCTCGGCGCGCTGCTGCCGGACGACCCGGGCGAGCTGTGGACGACCGGCCCCGACACGGCGGCAGCGGGCCGGCTGTGGGCGGAGCGCCTCGGCACCCTGGTGCGTCTGCCGGAGGACCTCAGCGCCGATCTCGCCGGCGTGGCGGCCGGTCATGCCGAGGCGGTACTCAACCCCGCGCGCACCCCCTGGCTCGCCCGCACCACGGTGTTCCGGCCCGACAAGGACGGCGACCTCGCACCGGCCGACCCGGCGGCGGTGCCCGGCTCGTACACGCTGGCCGGGGCCGTGGAGAGCCTGGCCGCGCTGGCGTACGTGCTGCCGTACGGGCATCCGCTGCGGGCCGGGCTGGCGGACGGGCTCGGCGCGGTGCGCCGCCGGCTGGCCGATCCCGAGCTGCTGCTCGACCTGGACCTGGAGTGGACCGAGAAGGGCGGGCCGACCAGCGTGCAGCTGCGCAAGGTCTTCGGCCTGCCCGAGACCGGCGGCGGCGACGCGCACGGGCTGACGAGGGCCGGTGACACGCTGGTGCTGCGCCCCTGGTACTCGGACACGGAGCACGTGCTGCTGCGGCCCGGAGCGCTGAGCGGGCCCGACGACCCCGTCTTCGGGCTCCTGGAGGGCCTGCTCGGCGAGGGGCGTTCGTCCCGACTGCGGGCCGTCCGGACGCTCCTCGGCGACGAGCTCGCCCGTGCCCTCGCGGCCGGCGGCCCGGCCGGTCACGCCCAGGACCCCACGGTGTCCGTGCCCGCACTGGTCGCGGAGGTCGCCGAGGCGCACGGTCTCGGCGCGGACGCCGCTGCGCTCTACCTCCAGTTGCTGGCGCTGCCCGACCCCACCGACCGCAACTGCGCGCGCTGGACCGGCTGGAAGCCGGCCCGGACGAAGAAGGCGCGCGCCGAACTGGCGGCGACCGACCTCGTCGTCGAGGCGAAGCGCCCGCGGGCCGGCCGCTCCCTCTTCCTGCCCGGCGGCTGGCGCGAGCTCCGGGCTCCCGCCCTGCCGTCCGAGACCTGGAAGGAAACCCTCTATCCCGTCGCCGACGGCCACCGGACCCTCCCGCTGGTCCCGGTGCCGGAGCTGTTCGCCCGCGCCTGGGAGCGCGTGCGCACCGGGGACGCACCCGCGTACGAGCAGCTCACCACGCGGGCGACCCGAGCGGGCCGCCGCCGATGACCACGATCCGCACCACCGTCCGCACCGCCCCGGAGGACCTCCGCCGATGACCGTCAGCACCGCGCCCCTGCGCCAGATCGTTCCGCCCGAGGACCGGTACGCCACCGAACTGGCCTTCCTCGCCGCGTACGACGCCGGTCCGCGTCCGCCCGCCTGGCGGCTCACGCCCCGGGCCGTCGTCACCTTCGTCATGGGCAGCGGCGGCCTGGCGCTGCGGCTGCCCGACGACGCCGAGGTGCCGGAGGGCGTGCCGCGCCGGCTGGTCGTGGAGGGCAAGTTCGTCGGCGACCGGGCCCTCGTCGAGCGCTGTGTGGTGACCCTCGCCGGTGAGCGGGGGCTGCTGCTGGTCGGCGAGCCCGGCACCGCCAAGTCGATGCTGTCCGAGCTGCTGTCGGCCGCCGTGTGCGGCACCAGCGGCCTGGTCGTGCAGGGCACCGCGGGCACGACGGAGGACCAGCTCAAGTACGGCTGGAACTACGCCCTGTTGCTCGCCCAGGGCCCGAGCCGCCATGCGCTGGTGCCGTCGCCGGTCCTCACCGCGATGTCCCGGGGTGCCGTCGCCCGCGTGGAGGAGGTCACCCGCTGCCTCCCCGAGGTGCAGGACTCCCTGGTGTCACTGCTGTCCGAGCGGCGCATCGCGGTTCCCGAACTGGCGGGAACGGAGGACGCGTTGGCGCATGCCGTACCCGGGTTCAGCCTGATCGCCACGGCCAACCTGCGGGACAAGGGGGTCTCCGAGATGTCCGCGGCGCTCAAGCGGCGCTTCAACTTCGAGACCGTGGGTCCGATTCCGGACCTCGACGCCGAGACCGCGCTGGTGCGCGGCCAGGCCCGGGCGTCGGTGGAGCGGGCCGGGGCGCCCTTCCAGGTCGACGACGCGGTCCTGGAGGCCCTGGTGACCGCGTTCCGTGACCTGCGCGAGGGACGGTCGGCGGAGGGCTGGGAAGTGGAGCGCCCGTCCACGGTGATGAGCACCGCGGAGGCGGTCTCGGTGGCGGGCGCGCTGGCCCTGGCGGCGGCCTACTTCCCCGGGGACCGCGACGTCCTCGGCCTGCTGCCGGGTCATCTGCTCGGCGTCGTGCGCAAGGACGACCCCGCCGACGCGGCGCGGCTGCGCGGCTACTGGGACGGTCCGGTACGGCGGCGCGCGGAACAGGGCTCGGCGACCTGGCGCACGCTGTGGGACCTGCGCACGGTCCTGGAGGCATGACGTCGTGCCCGACTCCCCCGAGGCGGCCCTTGCCGCGCTCACCGACCCGGCGGGGCCCTACCTGATGGGGGTGCGGCACCACGCGCCCTCGCTGGCCGCCGCCGTACCCGACCTGCTGGACGCGGCGAAACCGGAGGTGCTCCTCGTCGAACTGCCGGCGGAGTTGCAGGAGTGGCTGCCATGGCTGGCCCACGAGGAGACCCGGGCCCCGGTCGCCCTCGCCGCGGCACCGGCCGACGGCAGCGGTGGCCCGGCGTTCTACCCGTTCGCGGACTTCTCCCCCGAACTGGCGGCGGTGCGGTGGGCGGCGCGCACCGGGGTGCCGGTCGTGGCCTGCGATCTGCCGCTCGCCGATCGGGGATGGCGGGTAGGGGAGCGTGCCGTTCAGGGGCCGGGCCGGCTGTCGGAAGCCCTGCGTTCCCGGCTCACCGGACGGCCGGGCGACGACCTCTGGGACCGCCTGGTCGAGGCCGCCGCGCCCGGTTCGACACCGGAGGCACTGCGGCGGGCGGCCCTGCTGACGGGGTGGGCGCTACGGGAGGAGTCGGCCGTGTCGGAGGTGGATCTGCGACGGGAGGAGTGGATGCGTTCCCGGCTGGCCACCGCGACGGCGAACGGCGAACGAGCAGCCGTAGTGGTCGGCGCCTTCCACGCCCCGGCGCTGTTGCGCCCCGTCAAAGGCGCGGTGAACTGCACGACCAGCCCCCACCGGTCCGGACCCGAATGGACAACCTCCCTCATCCCCTACACCTACGCCCTCCTGGACGAGCGTTCCGGCTACCCGGCCGGAATCCGCGACCCCGAATGGCAGCACATGGTCCTGGCAGCAGCGGGCGACCCCCGCGCTCTGGAGCACGCGCTGACCGGCGCGGCGGTCCGCATCTGCGCCGAACTCCGCGGTCTCGGCCACCCCTGCGGCCCCGCCGACGCCCGCGAGATCACCCGGCTGGCCGGCGACCTCGCCCGCCTCCGCGGCCTTCCCGCCGCGGGCCGCGGCGAGTTGGTGGAGGCGACCCAGACCGTGCTGGCCCAGGGCGAACCGTACGGACGGGGCCGGGCGGTGGCGAGGGCGATGGAGAACGTCCTGGTCGGCACCCGTGCCGGCCGACCCGCGCCGGAGGCGCCGCGCAGCGGTCTCGCCCCCGCCGTCGAGGCCGAGCTCACGGCGCTCGGCCTGCCCGGTCCGGCGGACAGCGGGGCCGCCGCCCGGGACCTCCGGCTCGACCCGCTCCGCTCGGACCACGACCGGCGTCGCGAACTGCTGCTGCGCCGCCTGACGTTGTGCTCCGTGCCGTACGCCGACCCCAGGCCGGTGACCGGGGCGGGCGGGGCCGACGCGCTCACCTCGCGCTGGGAGGTGCGCTGGACCCCGGCGACCGCCGCGATGCTGACGGCCACCGGGGTCCGCGGGGTCACCCTCGCCCAGGCGGCCGAGGGCCTGCTGCGCGAGCGGAGCCGCAAGGAGCGCAACGCGGGTGGGCCGACGGCGGCGCAGGTGCTCGACGGCCTGGAGCAGGCGGCGCTCTGCGGTCTGCCCGGCCTCGTCGAGGAGCGACTCGGCGACACCGCCGAGGTACTCCCGGACGCCGGTACGCTGCCCGAACTCCTCGCGGGGCTGGCCCTGCTGGACCGGCTGCGGACCGGGCACATCGGCGGTCCGGACCCGGAGGGCGACCGTGGCGCCAGGTCCGTCGCCGTGGTGGAACTGCTGACGGCGGCCGCGGTGCGCCAGGTCGACGGCCTGACCGGTTCCGAGGACCCGGCCGACGCCCGCGCCCTGCTCGAACTCGCGCACCGCGCCGACCTGTCCGGCGGCATCCGGCTCGCCGACGCCCTGGCGCGGCTGGCGGCCGACGGCTCCCCGTTGATGCGGGGCGCCGCCGGAGCCGTCCGCGTGCTGCTCGACCAGGAGGATCCGGGGGCGTTCGGCGACCGGGTCGCCTCCTGGGTGGACGGCGCGGTCGACGCCGGGTCACGGGCCGCGCTCACCGCTCGGCTGACGGGGTTGCTGACGGCGGCCGGACGGTTGCTGGCGGCGGCCGTACCGGCGTTGGAGCCCCTGGTCGAGAGGGTGTCGGAGCTGTCCGACCAGGACTTCCTGGACCGGCTGCCGGCCCTGCGCGGTGGTTTCGACACGCTGAGCCCGGCCGACCGGGAGCGGCTGCTGTCCGCGGTCGAGGAGCGGCTCGGCGTCGACCGGGTGGCCGACACCGGGACGGTCGACCCGGCCGCGCTGGCCACCTGGACCCGCGCGGACCTCGCCGCTCGCGAAACCCTGGGCGTGCTCGGCCTGCTGCCCCCGCCGCGGACGGCTCGGGAGTCCGGACCGCCCCGTGCCGCGGCGGTCCCGCCGGAACGTCGGCTGGCCCCCGCCGACCGCTGGCGTCTGCTGCTCGGCCGCCGTACCGACCGGCTCCCCAAGTCGGCACGCGCCTTGGCCACCGCGCTCGACGAGCTGTACGGCAGCGGGCAGGGCGAGGGCAGCCGACGCGACTTCGACGGCTCGGGCGGCGGGCGCGAGGCGTCGTACCCCGGGGTACGGGAGTGGTCGGAGGAGCTGGCGGCGCTGTTCGGGCCGGGCATCCGGGAGGAGGTGCTGGCGGCGGCCGCCGCGACGGGCCGGCAGGACGTGCTGGCCGAGCTGGACCCGGACGGCGTTCGGCCCTCCGTGGACCTGCTGCGCGCGGTGCTGCGGCACGCGGGCGGGCTGCCCGAGGCCCGGCTGGCCGCGCTGCGCCCGCTGGTCCGGCGTCTGGTGGACGCGCTGACCCGGGAGCTGGCGACCCGGCTGCGCCCCGCTCTGCACGGAAGCGTCCTGCCCCGGCCCAGCCGGCGCCCCGGCGGCGGCCTGGACCTGCCGCGCACGCTGCGGGCCAACCTGGCCACGGCTCGCCGGGCGGCCGACGGCACGGTCCGGGTGATCCCGGAGCACCCGGTCTTCCGGGCCCGGGCCCGGCGTGCCGCCGACTGGCGGCTGATCCTGGTCACGGACGTGTCCGGGTCCATGGAGGCGTCGACGATCTGGGCGGCACTGACCGCCTCGGTGCTGGCCGGGGTGCCGACCCTGTCCACGCACTTCCTCGCGTTCTCCACCGAGGTCGTCGACCTCACCGGGCACGTCGACGACCCGCTGTCGCTGCTCCTGGAGGTGAGCGTCGGCGGCGGCACCCATATCGCGGCGGGGTTGCGGCACGCGCGCGAGCTGGTCACCGTGCCGTCCCGCACGCTCGTGGTCGTGGTGAGCGACTTCGAGGAGGGCTATCCGGTCGGCGGGCTGCTCGCCGAGGTGAGGGCGCTGGTGGGGGCGGGCTGCCAGGTCCTGGGGTGCGCGAGCCTCGACGACTCGGGGCGGCCCCGCTACTCCACCGGAATCGCGGGGCAGCTGGTCGGCGCCGGGATGCCGGTCGCCGCCCTCAGTCCGCTGGAACTCGCCCGCTGGGTAGGGGAGAAGATCGCATGAGTACGGAACGGGAGCTGCCCGGCGTCGCCCCGGCCGTGACGGCCGACCTGGTCGCGGCCCTCTCGCCCCGGTTGCGCAAGCGGCTGGACGCGGGCATCGCCAAGCTGGCGGACCGGCCGGTGGTGCGCGACGGCGACACCGTGCGCGTCACCGTCGACGACGAGGGCTCCGAGCTCGAACTGCACGCCCCCGGGGGCGTCGTGGCCGAGGCCGCGGCCATCCGCTGCGGCTGTCTGCTGGCCCCGGACTGCCTGCACCGCGCGGCAGTGGCCTCGGCGGCACCGGTCGCGAACGCCGCCGCGAACACGGCGAGCGCACGGGACGCGCACGGGACCGCGGGCACCCGGACCACCGAAACCACCACGACCACCGCGCAGTCGGCGCCCCTCTCGGGTGCCCGTGGGGCACCCGTCCTCGACGAGCCGGCGACGCCCCCGCAACTCGACGCCGCCCAGGCCGTGCTCGACGCCGTGGCCGCCGTGCTCGACGCCGGTACGGACGGTTCAGGTGCCGTGCTCCAGGCCGAGTTGCTGCGGGCCGCGCACTCCGCGCGCCTCGCGGGTCTGCCCCGGGCGGCCGCGGCCGCGGTCTCCGTGGTCACGGCGGTGCGCGCGGCCCGTGCGGCCGACCCGGCGTTCCGGCTCGCCGAACTCGTCGGCGCCGTGTCGGAGGCCCTGTTCGTCGCCCACCGGGTCCCGCACGCCACGGGCGCCGAGCTGGCCGGGCTGCGCGGCACGGTACGGCAGCCGTACACGCCGGACGGTTCGCTGCGGCTGTACGGCCTGTTCTCGGAACCGGTACTCACCGCCGGCGGCTACGCGGGGGCCGTCACCTGGACCGCCGACGCCGAGGGGCGGCTGTACACGGTCCCGGACGTGGCGCCGGGCGGCACCGGCCGGGCGGTGGGCGCCGCCGACCGGGCCGTACGCATCGGGGACACCGCGCTCACCCACCGCGAGCTGGCGCGGGCGGGGCTCGCGGTGTCGGGGGCGACGGTCTCGCCGACCGGTCGGCTGGGCGCCGGTGGGGGGGTACGGGCGGTGCGCGCGTCCGGGGCGGAGTGGCGGGCCGAGCCACTGGACCGGTTGTGGGCGACGCCCGTGGCCGAGCAGGTCGGGCGGGCTCTGGACGGCGGCCACGATCTGCTCTTCCTGGAGGTGACGCTGGTCGGCGCGGTGCGCGAGGCGGCGGGCGACTGTCTGCTGGCCGACTGCGACGGGGTGCCGGTGCGGCTGACGCCGGCGCACGACCATCCGGCGCTCCCGCACCGCGACAACCTGCGGCTGCTGGCCGCCGCGCGGGGCAGCCGGCTGCGGGTGATCACACGCCTCGCCGCGGCCCCGCACGCCCGTGCCCAGCTCCTCGCGACGGAGCACCCCTTGACTGCCGGGAGCCGTGTCGACGTGGGGCTGGACCGGCTCCAGCACGCGGACCTGCCGGCTCCGGCAGCGCCGTCCGCCGCGCCGGTTCACGTGGTGCACACGCCCGACGAGGCGCCCCTGCACCTGCTGCGCCGCCGGATCGAGCAGGCGCTTTCGGGCGGGCGGCGCGTGCTGGCCTTTCCGGGGGATTCCGCGGCCGACGCCCGCCGGCTGCACCGGCACGGCCTGGGCACGGCCGGCGATATCCTCGACGAGTTGCTCGCCGCGGCCGCGGAGCGCTCGCGCGACGCCTTCGGCCGTCTCCTTCCCGCGGACACCGGCCGCTTCGCGCGGGCCTGGCTGACCGCGGCGCGCTACACGGACGAGGTCGACCGGGTGCTCTGTGCGGCAGCCTGGGGCGGCTGACGGGCACGGCGACGACCGGAAGCGGGCCGCCGCTCCCCCGTGCCGGCGGCCCGCGTGACCGGAGTCGTCCGATCCGGTGCCGGGTTGAAGCATGCGACACCCGGCCGCCGCCTGGGTATGCGTAGAACTGCGTAGGGGGACGAGCGGAGAGGAAGACGTGGTACACGGGCTGGACAGGGCCTATGAACGCCTCACCGGACTGGCCGTCGCCGCGCTCAACGAACGCGAGCCCGAGCGGCTCTGGCCGCTGCTGGCCGACGCGGTGACCGGCCTGTGCGGCGGGGAGACGCTGATCTACAAACTGGACGACTGGAGCGAGGGCAGGGGCACGCTCGGCCTGTCGCCCGCCGCCGCGGACGCGTGGGACCGGCTCGGCGGCGAGGCGCTGGGGGTGCTGCGCTCCGGCTACCCGTTCGCCCGCCACTACGGGGCCGGTCTCGGCCGTGCGCCGGTGACGGCCCGTCGGCTGGCCGGCCGGGCCTGGCCGGTGAGCGAGACCGCCCGGATACTCGGCGACGGCCTGGACCTGAACCAGGTCCTGGCGCTCCCGCTGCCCGGCACGGTCGCACCGATCACGGGCTGCCTGGTCTACCGCTCCGGCGCGGACTTCACCGACGACCACCTGCGGATCGCCGAGCGCGCGCAGCCGGTGCTGGCCGCCGTCGAGCAGCAGCGCAAACTCCTGGAGCAGTGGCGCCGGTCGACGGCGGCGGCCGGCGAGGCGGAGGAGAGCGCGGCGGAGTGCGCGCTGACGCCCCGGGAGCTCACCGTCCTCCTGCTGCTCACCGACGCGCTGACCGCCGACGCGATCGGCCGTCGGCTCGGCATCTCGGCGCGCACGGTGCACAAGCACGTCGAGAACATCTACCGCAAGCTCGGCACCCGCGACCGTCTCGGGACCGTCCTGCACGCCCAGCGGCTGGGGCTGGTGCCGGCGCCCGGTCCGGCCCGGTCCGGAAGGCGGCCGGCGGCCGGGAAATCCGGTGGACAGCGGCGTCGTCCGCCCGGCACAGTGACCGCTCGTGACGACCAGTGAGCTGTGGGGCAGGGCCGAGGCAGACCGTTACGACGGCGAGGAGACCGAGATGTCCTCGGCCGCGGTGCTCGGGCCGACCGTCGACTTCCTCGCCGGACTCGCCGGAGACGGCCGGGCGCTGGAGTTCGCCGTGGGCACCGGACGGGTCGCCGTCCCGCTACGGGAGCGCGGGGTGCCGGTGGCGGGCATCGAGTTCTCCGAGCACATGGTGGCGGTCCTGCGGCGGAAGGCCGACGAGCAGTCGCTGCCGGTCGTGGTCGGGGACATGGCCACGGCCACCATGCCCGGTGAGTTCGCCCTGGTCTACCTCGTCTACAACACGATCTCGAACCTGCTCACCCAGGACGAGCAGGTCGAGTGCTTCCGCAACGCGGCCCGGCATCTGCGGCCCGGGGGCCGGTTCGTGATCGAGCTGGGCGTGCCGCCGCTGCGGTCGCTGCCGCCCGGTCAGGTCGCGGTGCCGTTCGACGTCTCCGCGGGACACCTCGGTTTCGACACCTTCGACCTGGTCGAGCAGATCCTCGTCTCGCACCACCTCACCCGTGACGGCGCGGACGGCCGCTATCGCCGCGATGCCTCCCGGCACCGTTACGCGTGGCCCGCGGAGCTGGACCTGATGGCCCGGATCGCGGGCCTCGCGCTGGAGCGCCGGGTGGCCGACTGGGACGGCTCGCCGTTCACCCAGAACGCCACGAAGCACATCTCGGTGTGGCGCAGACCCGAGTGACCGGCCCGGGCCCCCTCCGCGCGGTCAGCCGCTCACCGGCGTCCACTGGATGCGCGTACTGCACAGGGAGACCACGACGGCCGCCGCGGCGACGACTCCGAGGCCCCACACCAGGCTGCTCGAACCCGCGACGAACCCGATGAGCGGCGGCCCGGCCAGCAGGCCCGTCGTGCCCATGGCCGCGACCAGGGCCAGCGCCTCCGAACCCTGTTTGGCCGCGGCGACGTAGACGCACGGGGTCACGGCGGCACAGCCGAGTCCGACGCAGGCGAACCCGACGAGCGCCGCCGCCACTCCCCCGGTCAGCAGGGCGAAGGCGAGCCCGGCGGCGGCGAGGGCGCTGCCGAAGAGCACGACACGGCCGTCGCCCCAGCGGCTGCGCCAGCCGTCCGCGAAGAGGCGGGCCAGGACCATCATGCCGGAGAACACGGCGATACCCATCGGGGCCAACTCGGCGGTCGCCTTGGCGACTTCTCGCAGGTAGAGGGCGGACCAGTCGTTCATGGCGCCCTCGGTCACCGTGCCGAACGCCATGGCGCAGCACATCCAGAGCGTGACCCGGGTCGGCAGGCTCCATCCGGCGCGGCTCCGGCGCTCGTTCTCCGCCTCGCTCTCCCCCGCGGTCTCCGTCGCCGTGCCCCTCGTCACCTCCTTCTCCTTCTCCGCCGCGGGAGCGTCGTCCTGGAGCAGGCCGGAGCGGGCCAGGGCCGCCAGCAGGACGAGGACGACCGCGGCCACGCCGAAGTGGGCCGCGACCGAGGAGGTGGCCGCGTTCATGCCGGAGGCGAGCAGCGCGGCGAGCAGCGAACCGGCGCTGAACGTCGCGTGCAGCCGGGCCATGGTGTTGCGGGTGTACCGGGTCTCCAGGGCCGTTCCCTGCGCGTTCATGGCCACGTTCAGGCACCCGACGAAGACACCGTCGGCGACCATGACCAGCAGGGCGACCGGATAGTCCGGGGCCAGTGCGAGCGCCACCAGCAGCAGGGTCAGGCAGAGGGCCGACAGCAGTGCCAGCCGTGCCGAGCCCAGCCGTCTCATGAGCACCGGCACCAGGGGGAACGAGGCGACGGCGCCGATGCCGGCCGCCATGAGCAGCACCCCCACCTCGGCCGCGGTCAGCCCCAGGTCCGCCTTGATGGCGGGGATCCTGGAGGCCCAGGTGGCGTACTGGAAGCCGAGGGCGCAGAACAGCGCGGCGATCGCCACCTGGCTGCGCTGGAAGGGATCACGGGCAGGGAACACACGCATCAACTCGCTTCGTCGGCTCGGCCGTCGCCCGGGACATGGACGTCCCGGACGTGCGCGCCCGGGGCGTTCGGGCGGGACATGTAGACGGCGTTCGTGCCGTATCCGCCGGGGGCGATCCCCGGGTACGCGGTGAACCCGCGGGTCGCCCAGAAGGGCTCGCTGCGGCCGACGGCGATCAGCGAGATCCGTTCGAACCCCCGGGCACCGGCGGTCCGGGTGAGGTGGGTCAGGAGACGCCGGCCCAGTCCCCGGCCGCGCTGCCGCTCCGCCACGACCATGTCGTGCAGATGCAGGTTGCGTGGCCCGGGCGGGGGGCCGGCGGCGGGCTCCTCGGCCCGTTCGAGGTCGGGGTACCGGAACACGGGATACGGCAGCGCCAGCACGTATCCCGCGGGTTCGGAGCCGACGTCGAGGACGAAACAGGTCTCCGGCGAGGCGTCCGCCCTGGATTGCAGGGCGGCACGTCCCTCGGAGAGGCCGAGTTCCGCGTAGGCACGGGCCTCCATCGCGGAGATGGCGTCCCAGTCGGCGTCGGCGATGCGGCGTATGCGTACCCCGTCGCCGCTCACGCGCGTCCTCCGCCGACGCAGGTGTACGGGAGCGGGGCGAAGCCGTTGAAGCCCTGGGTGGTGTAGCTGATCGCGTAGGCGCCGCTGGAGAGCACCCAGACGGGGTCGCCGGAGGCCAGGTCCCGGGGCACGTGGACGAGGGCGTGTCCCTGGGGGTAGGCGTCGTCGCTGTCGCAGGTGGGTCCGGCCAGGACGGCGGGGACGTACCCGGCCCCGGGGCCCGGGTGGGTCGGGAAGACGAGCGGGTACTGGAGCGCGTCCATCTCGTAGAGGCCGTTGAACTTGCCGCAGCTGAGGTAGAGCCAGTGCTGCCGCCGGCCGTCCGGCCGGCGGCGCTCGGACAGGCGGGCCACGTGGGCCCGGATGGCCCCGTGGTCGGCGACGAGGTGGCGCCCCGGCTCCATGACGAACGAGAGGTGGTCGCCGTGGACCTTCCTGAGGTGGCGCATTCCCTCCCGGACGACGGCGAAGATCTTGTCCAGCGGCGGTTCCAGGGGGAGGCCGTGCCGGTCGAGGTAGCCCAGGGCCGGCAGCCCGCCGCCGAGGTTGACGTGGTCGAGGACGATCCCGCGCCGGCCGAGGGCGGTCAGGACGTCCGCCAGACACTCGACGGCGTTGTGCCAGGCGTCGGCGGTCATCTGCTGGGAGCCGACGTGCACGGAGAGCCCGGAGGGTGTCAGGCCCATCCCCGGGGCCGCCGCCAGGATGCGCACCGCTTCGGCGGGCGAGCAGCCGAACTTGTTGCTCAGCCCCCACAGTGCGCCGTCGCCGCTGGTCGCCAGCCGGCAGAACACGCGTGCTCCCGGCGCGTGGGCCGCGATGGCCGCCAGGTCCTCCATGCTGTCGGTCGCGAAGTCCCGGACGCCGAGCCGGTGGGCTTCGGCGATGTCCTGGTCGGACTTGACGGTGTTGCCGTAGTGCGTCCGGCCGGCCGGCACGCCCGCGCGCAGCGCCTGCGCCAGTTCGGGCGGGCTGGCTCCGTCGACCCCGGCGCCCTCGTCCGCGAGGCAGCCGAGCACCTCGTCCACCGGGCAGGACTTCAGGGCGAACCGGATGTCGACGTCCGGCAGTTCGCGCCGCAGGGTGCGGTAGCCGCGCCGGATGCCGGCCAGGTCGAAGAAGATCCCGTCCTCGGCGGCGTCCGTCAGCGCGGCGCGCAGCGGGGAGACGTGGGCCATGGTCGCCGTCACCGCTGCCGCCCTGGCGTCCGGGGCACGGACGTGGTGCGGGCCGCTTCGACGAGCGGCTCCCACGCCTCCGTGAGCAGGGCGAAGTCCTCGATGTCGCCGCGCGCTTCGTCCAGCAGGCGGTCACGGCGCCCGGCCAGCAGGTCGGCGAACGCGGCGTACCGGCCGCCGAGTGCGCGGTACGCGGTGTCGAGGACGTCCAGCCGGTGCGCGTTCTCGTCCGGGTCGAGCCCCGCGCTCTCCCGCGCCAGCCGGGCCACGACGGATCCGCGCACCTGCCCCTGTCCGTCGAGCAGCGACGCGCCGGCCCGCCCCATCCGGTCGTAGACGAAGTTGAAGTAGAGCATCGACAGCAGGAACTTGACGAAGCGCAGTTGGTACGCGACGAACCCGGAGTCGGTCCGGCGTTCGCCGGTGTAGAAGTTGACGATGTTCCGGTTGTGCAGGACGCCGGGCAGCGCGGCGTCGTGGACCAGGTGGATCAGGAAGTAGTCGCTGCCGATCGTGTCGGTCGCCGGTGGCAGCGGCACCCGTTCGTGCACGCCGTGGAAGGCGATGTTGCACATGTCCACACGCATGGGGTCGACCACGGTCAGGGTGGAGTGGTCCGCGGTGAAGGCGTCCGTGCCCGCGCCCCGGAAGGACTCCTCGACGAGTTCCCGCTTCTGCTCGGGCGACCAGTGCGCGGGCGCCCACAGGCCGACCATGTCGTGGTAGACGTCCGGGTCGATCCGCAGTATCTCGCCGATGTCCACGGACAGTTCGCCGACGAAGGAGCTGCCGACCATGGCCACCCGCCGGTCCATCCGGTCGGCGGCGAGTGCTGTCTCGGTGACGTGGTGGGCGGCGTCGGCCGCGCGGCTGCCGAGCGAGAGCAGTTCGTGGTGGACGGGGAAGACGGGCTCGCCGTCCACCGTCTGGTAGCGGCTGTCGGAGTCCCTGCGGTGCACGGATTCGCAGCCGAGCGCGGCGGCGAGCAGGAAGGCGCGGTTCGTGCAGGCGCCGTAGGAGACGCCGGCGGGCAGCATCAGGTCCAGCAGGAGGTCGGGCTTCGTGGCCGCGGACCGGTCGATCGCGCGCCGCAGGAAGTCCCGCTGACGTGCCTCGTCGAGATGGTGGACGACGATCCGCGGGTCGTCGGGTATCCGGTGCACGGCCTCGGCGTGTTCGGCGAAGGCCGGTGCCGTGCAGGAGTCCAGGATCAGGAGGTGCACTTCGGCTTCGAAGTGCCGGACGGCGTAGGCCGCTTCCTCGGCCAGGGCCGTGATCGTCGCCGCGCAGGGCCTGTTGGTCGGCAGCGTCAGGCAGATTCGGCGCATGTCTCTTCTCCGGCCGGCCGCTCCGCACCGTCGAGGTCCGCCCCGTCGAGGTCCGCCCCGGTCCAGGACGTGAGGCCCAGCAGCTTCTCCCCGAGGTCGTCGAGCCTGGCCCTGCCGTACCGCAGGGACTCGTGGCGCTTGGCGTCGCCCAGCAGCGTCGCGTTCCAGTCGGGCGTGGCGAGGGTGCGCCAGGACTCGACCCGGGAGCGCCTGAGCGTGTCGTGGGACTCCAGCGCCGGCATCATCGACAGGTACTGGACCGCGCGGACCGTCCGTTCCGAGGTGTTCGGTGCCACGCCGTGCGCCAGCAGGCCGTTGAAGATCAGCAGGTCGCCGGCTTCGAGCTGCGGGCGTACCACGGGGAACTCGGCGCGGTCGATCCTGGGGCGGATCGGGTCGCGGTCCGCCGGCTGGAACGCCTTCCACTGGTCGAAGCGTTTGAACAGCTCGGGACAGCACTGGAAGCCGCCCAGTTCCGGCCTGGTGTCGGTGAGGGCGATGATCCCCTGGACCCGCTGCGGCAGCACGCCGAGCGTGGTGTCGACGTCCCAGTGCAGTTCGATGTCGAAGCCCTCGGCCGTGCCCGGTATCAGGGCCCGGTCGCGGTTCCTGATGTTGGGCGGGTTCAGGTTGAGCCGGTCGAGGGTCACCCAGAGCTCTTCGCAGTCCCAGATGTCGACGAAGGCGTCGTAGACCCGGCGGGTCTGCCGGCTGTCCCAGATGAGCTGGTGGTGGTAGGCCTCGACGAAGCCGTAGATGTGCAGGTCCCGGTCCAGGTCGGAGCGGTACTCGCGCTCCTCGTACCAGGTCTCCGGGCGCTCGGCGTCGAGTCCCTCGAACTCCCAGGCGAAGTCGAGCAGTTCGCGGGCCGCAGTGGTGGGGATGGCCTGCTTGACCACCACGTAGCCGTACGTCTGCCAGTGGGCGAGGTCCTCCTCGGAGAGGACTCGCAGCGGGCGGGTCTTGGCCAGGTCCCGCAGGGGTGTCTGGGCGAGGTAGGTCTCGCCGTCCGAGCTGAAGTAGGGGATGTCCGAGGGGGCTCGATGGAGATAACGGTCAGTCGTGGGCATGCGGTGCTCCACACCTCGATATCAGGTACCGGCGGCCCGTCCGGGTCGCCAACTGCGCGGAGTGAGGGGCGGGGACCGCGTCGGCAGGGTCACTGCACCACTGGCCGCACCAGCCCCTCTTCGAACTCGCGTGCCTCCAACTTGGACTAGACCAACTCATCCTGTCAAACACCCCAGTTGAGGGCGCGTCGCACCAACAGGGCACCCCTCAGGCCCCCTTGACACGGGCCGTTAGCCTGGCGGAGACGCATTGGTCTGTACCAACCAGGAGGGCGCACGCTATGGTCTCCAGCAAGCACAGCCAGGAGTTGCGACGACTGGCGCGCTCCGTCCTGCAGCCGGGGTTCATGGGCACCGAGGCCCCCGACTGGGTGCTGCGCGAGATCGGGGACGGACTGGCATCGGTCGTGCTCTTCTCCCGCAACATCGTCACGCCCGAGCAGGTCGCCCGCCTCACCGGGCAACTTCGCGCGGAGAACCCCGAGTTGATCATCGCGATCGACGAGGAGGCCGGTGACGTCACCCGGATCGAGTCGGCGACCGGCTCCACCCGGCCGGGCAACTTCGCGCTCGGAACCGTCGACGACACCGAACTGACCGAGGCCGTCGCCGCCGACCTGGGCCGTCAGCTGCGCACGGCCGGGGTGAGCCTCGACTACGCACCGAGCGCGGACGTGAACTCCAACCCCGACAACCCGATCATCGGGGTCAGATCCTTCGGCGTCGACGCCAAGGTGGTGGCACGGCACACCGGCGCCTGGATCCGCGGACTGCAGTCGGCCGGAGTCGCCGCCTGCGCCAAGCACTTCCCCGGCCACGGCGATGTCGCCGTCGACTCCCACCACGGACTGCCCGTCTACGAGGCCGACCGCGACCGGATCGCCGAGCAGGCCCTGCCGCCGTTCCGGGCCGCCCTCGACGCCGGCGTCCGCGCGGTGATGAGCGGCCACCTGCTGGTCCCCGCCTACGACCCCGACCTGCCCGCCACGCTGAGCCGCCGCATCCTGGAGCAACTGCTGCGCCAGGAGCTCGGGTTCGACGGCATCATCGTCACCGACGCCATCGAGATGGGCGCCGTGACCGGCCGGTACGGGATCGGTGGGGCCACGGTCCGGGCCGTCGCCGCCGGAGCCGACGCCGTCTGCGTCGGCGGCGAGAACGCCGACGAGGCCACCGCCACCCTGCTCGTGACCGCCCTCGCGGACGCCGTCCTGGCCGGCGGCCTGCCGGAGGAGCGGCTCGCCGAGGCGAGCCTTCGGGTCCGCGAGTTCGCGGCCTGGTCGGCAGGGCTGAACCCGGCCGGCGCCGCGGTCTGGGACGCCGACGGCATCGGCTTCACGGCGGCCCGCCGCGCCATCCGGCTGACCGGAGCCGTCCGGCACGCCCTGCCCCTGGTCAACGCGCCGCACGTGGTCGAACTAGTGCCCACCACCCATCTGGCCATCGGCAAGGAGACCCCGTGGGGCGTGGCCGCCCCGCTGGGCGAGCGACTGCCGGGGACGACGTCGGTCCGGGTGGGCCGCGAGGAGCTGCTGTCCCGCGCCGGCACGCTGGAGACCCGGGCGCTCGCCCCCGCCGCGGGACGGCCCCTGGTCGTGGTGGTGCGGGACGCCGCCCGGCACACCTGGATGGCGCAGGCGCTCACGGAACTGGTCGCCGCCCGGCCCGACGCGATCGTCGTGGAGATGGGCCTGCCGGGCACCGTCGCGGCCTCCGCCGCCCAGATCTTCACGCACGGCGCCACGGCCGCCTCCGGGGTGGCCGCCGCGGAGGTGCTGGCGGGTGCCCTTTAGTGCAGACCTGAGTGCAGATTGGTACGGACCTGCGCGCAACATCCGTACCCGTGCGCGACGTTGACGCCTCCCCGTCCCTTCCCTACGTTCCGAGAGCGCTCTCACATCCATCCCCCCGAAGCAGGGAGGTCCCCATGCCCTCCGTGCGCAGACCGAGCAGCCGCCGCCTTCGCCGACTGGCGGCGGCACTCGCTCCGGCACTGTTCACCGTCCTCGTCCCCCTCACGCCCCCGGCGGCCGCGGCCGGCACGGGCGCGGCGGCGGCCGTGTGCAACAAGTACTGCGACGCCCGGGACCCCGCGCTCTCCCCGGGCAACCGCACCCCGGTCTCCGCGGGCATCTACGCACGGTCGATCGTCCTGCACTTCGACGACACCGACGCCATGGGGTGGGCCTCCCTCGACAACGGCAACCCCGGCGACGAGGTGTGGCTCGACCGGTCCTTCGACGGCGGCCGCACCTGGAGCTCGGGCAGCAAGCTCGGCGACACCGGCGTCCCCAGCGGTCAGCGTGGCCGGCGCACGCTCATGTACAACGTCGACGACTGGAACAACCTCGGCGTCGGCGCCCTGCGCGCCTGCGGCAAGGCCGGGGACCGCGCCGAGATCGCGTGCACCCCCTGGGCCCGCACCACCTGGAACGCGGGCGAGCCGCGCACCGCGGCGGCCACCGGCCTGATGACCTTCTACGACTACGGAACCGGCCTGTTCGACACCACCGGCTGGTGGAACTCGGCGAACGCCCTGACCGCAATCATCGACAACATCCGTGTGACGGGCATGGGCAGTTACCGGTACGCGATCGCCCGCACCTACGACCTGAACATCAACGCCCAGGGTGGGCAGTTCCGCAACGACTACATCGACGACACCGGCTGGTGGGGCCTCGCCTGGGTGGCCGCCTACGACCTGACCGGCGACAGCCGCTACCTCGACACGGCCCGCGCGGACGCCGACCACATGGCCGCCTACTGGGACTCCACCTGCGGCGGCGGCGTGTGGTGGAGCACGGCGCGGACGTACAAGAACGCCATCGCCAACTCCCTCTACATCCAGCTCGACGCGGCCCTCCACAACCGCATCCAGGGCGACACGACGTACCTGGCCCGGGCCCGGGCCGGCTGGACCTGGTTCCAGGGGACCGGCATGGTCAACGGCTCGCACCTGGTCAACGACGGCATCGACCTGTCCACCTGCGGCAACAACGGGCAGACCGTCTGGTCGTACAACCAGGGTGTGCTCCTCGGCGCGCTCGCCGAGCTGTACCGGGCCACGGGCGACGGCAAACTCCTCACCAGCGCGCGGCAGATCGCCGACGCCGCCACCACGACCCCCCTGCTCCACACCTCCGACGGCATCCTGCGCGATCCGTGCGAGAGCGGCGACTGCGGAGCCGACGGCCCGTCCTTCAAGGGCGCCGACGTACGCGGCCTCGGCAGACTCGACTCGGTCCTGCCGGACCACCCGTACACCGCCTACCTCGGACGCCAGGCCGACCGCGCCCGCGCGAGCGACCGCAACGCCCTCGACCAGTACGGCCTGCGCTGGTACGGACCGCTCGACCAGGTGGACGCCGCCCGTCAGCAGAGCGCCGTCGACCTGCTGGACGCGGCGCCCTGACCGGCCGCGGCCCGGGGGTCAGGAGCCCCTGAGGAACGAGAGTCGAACCTTCCGTCGGGGATTGTCCCGGTTCGTGTCGACCAGGCACACCGACTGCCAGGTGCCCAGTGCCAGGCGGCCGTCGATCACCGGGAGGGTGGCGTGCGGGGGGACGATCGCCGGGAGGACGTGGTCGCGGCCGTGTCCGGGGCTGCCGTGCCGGTGCTGCCAGCGGTCGTCGGCGGGCAGCAGGGTGTGCAGGGCGGCCAGCAGGTCGTCGTCGCTGCCGGCGCCGGTCTCCAGGACCGCGACGCCGGCCGTCGCGTGCGGGACGAAGATGTTCAGCAGTCCGTCGCGTCCGGCCGCGGCCTCGCGGAGGAAGTCCTCGCAGTCGCCGGTCAGGTCGACGACCCGCTCCCGGCTGCCCGTGGCGACGTCGAGCTCTCGTGTGGTGAAGGCGTCCGACATGCCTCCATCCTGTCCCATGCGCGGGGCGGCCGGCGCGGCGGCCGGGCCGGGAAGATCCACGCCCGTCCCCGCTGTTGGTAGAGGCGTGAACAACGCGCGCGTGGCCCAAGAGGTCGAGGTAGTGGTCATCGGCGCCGGTCAGGCGGGTCTGTCCGGCGCCTATCACCTGCGGCGCACCGGTTTCGAGCCGGACCGTGACTTCGTCGTGCTCGACCACTCCCCCGCACCCGGCGGCGCCTGGCAGTTCCGGTGGCCGTCCCTGACCTACGGCAGGGTGCACGGGATGCACGCGCTCCCGGGCATGGAGCTGACCGGGGCGGACCCGGCGCGGCCGTCCGCCGAGGTCATCGGGGAGTACTTCGCGGACTACGAGCGCACCTTCGGCCTGCGGGTGCGCCGACCGGTCGACGTCCGCGCGGTACGCGAGGGCGCTGGCGGGCGGCTGCTCGTGGAGACCGACCACGGCGACTGGTCGACGCGGGCGCTGATCAACGCCACCGGCACCTGGGACCGGCCGTTCTGGCCGCGCTACCCGGGCCAGGAGACCTTCCGCGGACGGCAGTTGCACACCGCGCAGTACGCCGGGCCCGAGGAGTTCGCCGGGAAACGGGTCGTGGTCGTCGGCGGTGGCGCCTCCGGCACCCAGCACCTGCTGGAACTCGCCCCGTACGCGGCCGCCACGACCTGGGTCACCCGGCGCCCGCCGGTCTTCCGCGAGGGCCCCTTCGACGAGGGCACGGGCCGGGCCGCGGTGGCGCTGGTGGAGGAGCGCGTACGGCAGGGGCTGCCGCCGCGGAGTGTGGTCTCGGTCACCGGGCTCCCGCTCAACGACGCGATCCGGCAGGGCCTGGCGGACGGGGTCCTGGACCGGCAGCCGATGTTCGACCGCGTCACGCCCGAGGGTGTGGCGTGGCAGGACGGCCGGCACGTCGACGCGGACGTCATCCTGTGGGCCACCGGCTTCCGGGCGGCCCTGGACCATCTGACCCCGCTGCGGCTGCGCGAGCCGGGCGGCGGGATCCGGGTCGAGGGGACCCGGGCGGTCGCCGACCCGCGCGTCCACCTCGTCGGCTACGGTCCGTCCGCCAGCACCATCGGCGCCAACCGCGCCGGGCGCGAGGCCGTACGGGACATCAGGCGGCTGCTGGCCGGGGAGCCGGCCGCCGCGTGACGCACCGGCCGCTCACCGCGGCGGCAGCGAGACCTGCGGCGACCGCCGGCTCCTGGCCTTCTGCTCGGCGTTGAAGTCGGCGACGTTGCGCTGGTGTTCGGCGAAGTCGGCGGTGAACCGCGTGTCCCCCGGCTTGACCGTGACGAAGTACAGCCAGTTGCCCGGCGGCGGGTTGAGCGCGGCACGCATCGCGTCGGTGCCCGGGTTGTCGATCGGAGTGGGCGGCAGGCCCATGCGCTGGTAGGAGTTGTACGGGTTCTCGACGCGGGTGTCGTTCACCGTGGTGTTGAGGGTGCTGCGGTTGAGGGCGTAGTTCAGGGTGGAGTCCATCTGGAGCGGCATGCCCCGCTGCAGCCGGTTGAGGACGACGCGGGCCACCTTTCCCATGTCGGTCTTGTCGGCGGCCTCCGCCTGGACGATGCTGGCGATGGTCACGGCCTGGTAGACGTTCATCGCGTCGCGCTGCGCGCCGGCCGCGACGGGCGCCCAGCCGAACCGCTGGTTGGCGGTGTCGACCATGACCCGCAGCACCGACTGCGGGGTCGCGTCCTTGTTCAGGGGGTAGGTGGCCGGGAAGAGATAGCCCTCCGGGTTGCCCCCGGCCTCGCCGGGGAGTTTCAGGCCCGCGGTGCCGACGGAGTTCCTGGTGCTTCCGGACGGGAGGGCGAGGGCCTTGTCGACGGCATCGTAGACCTGGGAGGCGCGCCAGCCCTCCGGGACGACCAGGGTGGCGGGTCCGGCCGTGATGCCGGCCAGGGACAGCAGGGGCACCGCCACGGCGGCGCCGGCGATGACGGCGCCGGTCAGGACGAGGACGAGCCTGCCCCGGCGGGTCAGCCGGACCGACTTGCCGCGCGTCGAGGCGCCACGGCCGGCGGGGGTCCGCCGGCCCGGGGTCCGTGACGGAGTGTTGATCTGCATGCGGGCACGTTAGCTCGCAGACCGCCATAAACCCGACATATCTTCAGCTTGTCGACGGCAATTCGTCAGCTCCGGCGGACCGGGGTGACGAGCCGCCCGACACGAGGCGACCGACGCGGGTCGGGCGGCGGCACGGGGAGTCGCGGTCCGTCCATGTGCCGCAGCTCGGCCCGCTCCGGCCGTTCGGCGCAGGTCGACCGGTCCTCGCCGGTCGGGGCCGAGGAAGATGGGCGGTCCACGCGGGCGGCTCGGCCGACTCCGGCGGTTCGGCTTGGGCCGGGCGGGCGGGGCGGGGCGACCCCGGTCGTGGGCTTCGGTCGGCCGGGGCCGGCCGTCGGCTTCAGCCTGCCGGTGGTGTCGCGTGCCTGCGTCCCCGGTCGCCCCGCCTGCGCACCGGTCGCAGGGCCGTCTCCCGCTGGGCCGCCTCGCCGGTTCCGGGCTGCTCCCCCGCCGTCTCCAGCCGGGCGTCCCGGCGTACCAGCGCCGCGTAACGGCCGTCGAGTTCCAGCAGCTCCTCGTGCGTGCCGCGTTCGGCCACCCGTCCGGAGTCGAGGACGACGATCTGGTCGGCGTCCTGGATCGTGGAGAGCCGGTGGGCGATGGTGATGGTCGTCCGGTTGGCCGACAGGGCGTCGATCGCGTCCTGGACCGCGTGTTCGGTGCGGGTGTCCAGGGCGCTGGTGGCCTCGTCGAGGATGAGGACCGGCGGGTCGCGCAGGATGGTGCGGGCGATGGCCAGCCGCTGCTTCTCACCGCCCGAGAAACGGTGCCCGCGTTCGCCGACGACGGTGTCGTAACCGTCGGGCAGCGCGGCGATGTGGTCGTGTATCTGGGCCGCGCGGGCGGCCGCGTGCAGTTCCTCCTCGGTGGCGTCCGGCTTGGCGAAGCGCAGGTTGTCGGCGACCGAGGCGTGGAAGAGGTAGGTCTCCTGGGAGACGACCCCGACCGCGCGGGCGAGGGTGTCGAAGTCGAGGTCGCGGACGTCGACGCCGTCCAGGGTGACCCGGCCGCCGGTGACGTCGTAGAGCCGGGGCACCAGGTAGCCGAGCGTGGACTTGCCGGCGCCGGTGGGGCCGACGACGGCCAGGCCGGTGCCGGCCGGGACGGTGATGTCGATGCCGTCGAGGACGGGACCCAGCTTGTCGTCGTGCCTGTCGTACCGGAACTCGACCTTCTCGAAGCGGACCTCGCCCTTCACGCGGTCGAGGTGGACCGGCTCCGCGCGCTCGGTGATGTCGATCGGCAGGTCGAGGTACTCGAAGATGCGCTGGAACAGGGCGAGGGACGTCTGGATCTGCACGCCGGTCGCCAGCAGGCTCACGGCGGGGCGGAACAGGCCCTGCTGGAGGGAGACGAAGGCGACGATGGTGCCGAGCGAGATCTGCGGGCCGCCCATCCGGAGGGCCATGCCGGCGGTCCAGTAGATGACGGCGGGCATCGCGGCCATCACGATGGTGATCACGGCCATCCGCCAGCGCCCTGCCATGTTCGACCGGACTTCCAGGTCGACCAGCTGCTCGGACTCGTCGGCGAAGGACGCGGTGAGCGAGTCGGCGCGGCCCATGGTGCGGCCGAGCAGGATGCCGCTGACCGAGAGCGACTCGGTGACCGTCGCCGCCATCGCGGCCATCTGCTTCTGGCGCTCGGTGGTGATCTTCTTGCGCTCGTTGCCCACCCG
Organism: Streptomyces sp. NPDC086777; assembly: GCF_040702065.1. Lineage (NCBI taxonomy): Bacteria > Bacillati > Actinomycetota > Actinomycetes > Kitasatosporales > Streptomycetaceae > Streptomyces > Streptomyces sp. NPDC086777. Next base: position 74,936 of record NZ_JBFBJI010000026.1, read on the forward strand.
GCGGCTGATCCACACGAAGAGCGGGAGCAGCACCATCGAGACGATGGTGAGCCGCCAGTCCAGGGCGATCATCGCGACGATGGTGGCGACGACGCTGGTCAGGTTGGAGACCAGGGAGGTGGCCGTCGAGGTGACGGTGGCCTGCATGCCGCCGATGTCGTTGGCGATGCGGGACTGCACCTCGCCGGTGCGGGTGCGGGTGAAGAAGGCGAGCGACATGCGCTGCAGCCGGCCGTAGACGGCGGTGCGCAGGTCGTGCATGACGCGCTGGCCGACGGTGGTCGATATCAGCGTCTGCAGGACGCCGAAGACGCTGTTGAGGACGGCACTGAGGATCATGCCCAGCGCCAGCAGGCTGAGCAGTCCGGTGCGGCCCTGCGGGATCGCGGTGTCGAGGGTCGCCTTGAGCAGGAACGGGGTGGCGACCGAGACCAGCGAGGCGGCGCCGACCAGCAGGCCGACGATCGCGAGCCGGCCGCGGTAGGGGCGGAAGAGCCGGAGGATGCGGCGCACCTGGCGGGGTTGACCGGCCGAGGTGCCGTCAGGGGTCCAGTTGATCTCGTCTCGGGGCATGGCTCCTGCGGATGGGTGTGGTGTGTACGGACTCACGGAGCATAGCTCACTGTTACCTATACTCACAATGCACATAGTCCTGATAGTGTTCCCGTATGAGCACCCCCGACCCCGACGGCCCGCTCGCCGAGCAGTTGCTGCGCCTCACCCGCCGGGTGTGGCGCATCCAGAAGCGCCATCTGGCGGCGCGCGATCTGGGCGTCACCCCCGCCCAGTCTCGACTGCTGCGCACACTCGCGCACTACGAGGCGCCCCCGCGCATGGCCGACCTCGCGGAGCGGCTGGAGGTGGTGCCGCGCGCGGTGACGACACTGGTCGACGGGCTGGAGGCGAGCGGCAAGGTGTGCCGGGTGCCGGATCCGACGAACCGCCGGGTGACCCGGATCGAGATCACGGACGAGGGGCACGAGACCCTGCGCGAGTTGCGGGCGGCACGGCGCTCGGCGGCCGAGGAGATCCTGGCTCCGCTCTCGCCGGAGCAGCGGGAGATGCTGACCGGGCTCCTGGACACCCTGGTCGACGGCCCGGTGGCGGCCAGGCACTGCTGAGACACGGCGACGCGGCTCCCCGTCGGAACGGGGAGCCGCGTCGCCGTACGGTCTCAGCCCTCCGGCACCAGCTCCTCGGCCTGCTCCTCCGTCACGACCACGACCTCACCGCCCAGTACCCGCTTCGCCCGCTCCACGTCCAGCGCGCCCTCCCAGCGGGAGACGGCGAAGACGGCCACGCAGTTGCCGAGCAGGTTGGTGACGACGCGCATCGAGTCCATGATGCGGTCGACGCCCAGCAGCAGGGCGACGGCACCGGCGGGGATGGCCCCGAGCGAGGAGGCGGTCGCGGACAGGGCGAGGAAGGCCGAGCCGGGGATGCCGGCCATGCCCTTGCTGGTGAGCATCAGCACCAGGACCACGGTGATCTGCTGACCGAGGCTCAGGTCGACGCCCACCGCCTGGGCGATGAACAGGGTGCCGATGGAGAGGTAGAGCGAGGCGCCGTCGAGGTTGAAGGAGTAGCCGGTGGGCAGCACCAGGCCCACCGCGTCGTCCCGGGCACCGGCCCTGCGGAGCTTGTGCATCACGCGTGGCAGCACGGACTCCGTGGAGGCGGTACCGAGCGCGAGCAGCAGCTCCTCGCGGATGTAGCGGACGAACCTCCAGAGGCTGAGCCCGGTGAGCGCCTTCAGGGCGACGGCGAGCAGGGCGACGAAGAGCGCGGCGGCCGCGTAGCAGAGGACGATCAGCTTGGCGTAGGTCTCGATGACACCGAGGCCGTACTGGCCGATCAGGACGGCCGTCGCGCCGAAGACGGCGATCGGGGCGAGGCGCATCACGAAGCCGACGATCGCGAAGATGATCTCCTGGGCCTGCTCGACGGCCGGCAGCACCTGCGGCACCCTGGTGTTCCCGAGGTGGAGCAGGGCCGCGCCCACCAGGCAGGCCAGGACCAGCACCTGGAGCAGGGAGTTCTCGGCGAAGGCGCCTATGAAACTGGTGGGCAGGGCGTTGAGCACGAACTCGGTGGTCGAGGGCAGCGAGCCGCCGCCCGTCCTGGCGTCGACCGCCTTGGCGCTCAGTGTGGCCGGATCGACGTGCATCCCGGCGCCGGGCTGGACGACGTTGGCGGCCACGAGTCCGATGACGAGCGCCAGCGTACTGGCCGCCTCGAACCAGATCAGCGCCTTGAGCCCGATCCGCCCGAAGGCCTTCAGGTCACCGGCCTTCGCGATGCCGACGACGACCACGCAGAACACCAGCGGCGAGATGATCGTCTTGATCAGCCGGGTGAAACCGTCGCCGAGCGGCTGGAGGTCCGAGGCGAACCCGGGCCACAGCCGCCCGACGACGATGCCGAGCACGAGCACACAGGCGACCTGTGCGAAGAGAGAGGTACGCAGGGCGCGTGCGACGCGACGCGGCAGGGACGGTGGGGACAGCGGCACGGGCACTCCAGGTGGGGGGATCGACTCACGGAAGCCGAGCGGGACTTCTGCCATGCGGAAAGCGATTTCCGTGCCGATCACTCTGGAGGTGTTCTTGATCCCGTTCGAGACCGCCGTGTCACAGCCGCGTGAACAACGCGCAGGTTGACGCCTCGCCCACGACCCGGATCGACGGCCGCCGCTCAGCAGCGGCTGCGATCGACCGTCAGCACCCCCTGTTCGGTGGCCAGCGAGCGGTCGTAGCAGCTGTGCGGGCCGTAGAGGCGGTAGCGCTCGCTCGACGTGCCGACCGCGTGCCGCTGGTCGCGCGGCACGTTCAGGGTGTAGGTCGCGTCCCCGCTGTAGGTGTCGTCGAGCCGCGACCAGCCGCCTCCGGGCCGCCGGACCGCCGCCCGGTCGCCGAGGGCGATCTCGGTGCGCAGCCGGTCGTCGGAGCCGATGGTGGTGGCGCCGTCCATGGTGTACGTGCGGTGGGTGCGGGTCGTCCGGGGTGCACCGCCCGCCGCCCGTACCGTGACGTTCTGGTCGTCCGTCCAGGTGGCGTCGAGGGCGTCCGTGGTCTCGCCGTCGTTCCAGCGGTGCACGGAGGTGTTGGCCAGCGTGTGGCTGACGGTGGTCGTCACCCGGCCGTGCGAGGTGTCGACGTATCCGGAGACGGTGAGCCGGTGCCCGGCGTCGGTGTCGACCCGGTACTGCCCGGAACCCGGCGAGTACACCGAGGAGTTGACGGGCTCGGAGGCCGTGGTCCCGGTGAGCCCGCCGGTGACCCGCCTCCGGTGCGCGTCCCGCCAGACCAGCACGTTCACGGGGGCGCTCCAGCCCTCCTGCCCCGCGGGCACGCCGGCCACGGAGACCTCGACCTGGTGCGGGCGGCCGTCGTCGAGGATCCCCGCGAACGGCGTCAGGTCGTACTCGATCGGCTTGACGTCGAAGGCGCGCGGCCCCGGTACGACGTACCAGAGGAACGGGTCGGACCAGCCGCCCGTCCACACGTTCGGGAACGGGGCGGCGATTCCGGCCAGGCGGCCGTCGACCCTGATCTGCACCTCCCGGTAGGGGCCCTTGTCCGCCGTGCAGGAGTACGGCGCCGGGTCTGCCACGGTCAGGTACCAGAACTCCTCGCAGCCGCCGCCGGATCCGGTCGCGTACACCTCGGCGAGGATGCGTTCGCTGTTGCGCGGGGTGGTGAGGGTGGTGCCGTCGTCGGCCAGGGTGAGCACCTTGTCGGGGACCGCGGCCTCGGGGCGTCCCGCGTAGAAGGTGAGCGTGGCCCTGACGTCGATGACGCCGGTGTAGGTGTCGTCGACAACGTTGCCGATGAGCATCTCGACGTCCTGCGCGGAGCGGAAGGTGTCGCTGTAGCGCGTGACGTCCTTCGCCACGTGCCACTCGACGCCGTCCGGCGAGGGCTCCGGGGTGGAGGTGCGCAGCACCTCGACGCCGCCGACGTGCAGGTAGCCCAGCCGGTCGTACTGACGGCCCTTCACCTTGCCGTCCAGCCGCAGCACGACCCTGCTCCAGCGGTCGCCGCAGCCCCGCGGGGGCGTGTACGTCCCCCGGTACGGGGTGAAGTCGCTGAACCGGGCCTCGGCCAGGGTGACTTGGCAGGACCTGGCGCCCTTGGGCACGGAGACCGGCGGGGCCGCGGTCACCGGGTCGTGCCAGTCGGTGCCGAACTCGGCCGGGACGTCGGCGGCGCGGGCGGCGGGCGCTCCCGTACCGAGGAGCGCGCTCGCCAGGAGGGCCGCCCCTGCGAACATGGACATGACGATCCGTCTTCTCATGGCCGGTGTTCTACGGGGAGTTGGCCGTCGGCCGCAACGGCGGGACCGGTGGACGACAGGCCGTTCGGCCACCGGGACCGGGCGGGCGGGAACCATCGTCACAAATGGTGCTATAACCGGATGACACTGCCACAGTGCTGCCATGAAGATCACGAACGCTCGCGCCCTGCGCACCGTCCTCGCCCTCACCGGCGCCGTCGCGCTCACCGGCACCGGCTGTTCGGGCGGTGTCCCGCACCGTGGCCACGGCTCCGCCGCCCCCGGCGCCTCGGCGGCCTCGTCCGGCGCCGCCCCCGCCCCCGGCGCACCGGGCATCGGCGACCCGCTCATGCCGCTGGACGGCAACGGCGGCTACACGGTCCGCCGTTACACGCTCGACCTCGACTGGCGGGCTCCCAAGACACCCTTCCCGGCCGGTACCACCATCAGCGCCACCGCCACTCAGGCCCTGTCCCGCTTCGACCTGGACTTCGCGGGCAACACGCTGCACCGGGTCACCGTCGACGGCGCGCCGGCCCGCGCCGTGCGCCACGGTGACGAACTCGTCGTCACGCCCGCGCGGCCGATCCCGCGCGGCAGCACCTTCACCGTCCACGTCGCCTACACGGCCGACCCGACCCAGCGACGGCAGCGGAGCGACGCGATCCGCGCGTACGGCTGGGTGCCCACCCCCGACGGCACACTGATCTGCGCTCAGCCGGACGGCGCCAAGATGGTCTTCCCGGTGGACGACCACCCCAGCCTGCGGGCCCCCATGACGTTCCGGATCACCACCCCGCCGGATCTCAGCGCGGTGGCCAACGGCCGGCTCGTCGAACGCGTCCGGCAGCCCGACGGCCGGGTGCAGTGGACGTACGACTCCGAGGACCCCATCGCGGCCCAGCTGGTCCAGCTGGCGATCGGGAAGTTCACGTTCGTCGCCGGCCGGGGGCAGGGCGGGCCTGCCGTGCGGGACGTGGTCCCGGACGACCTGGTCGCGGACACCGAGGCCGAACGCTCGCTCACCCCGCAGCACCTCGCCTGGCTGGAACAGCACCTCGGCCCGTACCCGTTCAGCCGTTACGGCATCCTCGTCGGCGACACCGACCTGCCGGTGGCGCTGGAGACGCAGTCGCTGTCGCTCGTGCCGAAGGGCGACCTGCTCGGCGACCGGGTCGACGCCGAACGCAATCTCGTGCACGAGCTGACACACCATTGGACGGGCGACAGCGTCGCCGTCAGACGCTGGTCCGACCTGTGGCTGAGCGAGGGTCATGCCCGTTACTACGAACGGCTGTACTCCGCCGAGCACGACGGCGTCAGCATGGAGGAAGCCATGCGTGCGGCGTACGAGCAGCACGACCAGTGGCGCCACGACGACGGCGCCCCGGCGGAGCCCACGGAGCCGACGCTGTTCAAGGTGATGCGCTACGACGGCTCGGCACTGGTGCTGTATGCCCTGCGGGAGAAGGTCGGTGACGCGACGTTCGACCGGATCGAACGCACCTGGGTGACCCGGTACCGGGGGCGGGCGGCCGGTACGAAGGACTTCGTCGCGCTCGCCTCCCAGGTCGCGGGCAAGGATCTGACGCCGTTTCTGACGCCTTGGCTGTACGGGCCCCACACGCCGCCGATGCCGGGACATCCGGACTGGCACGTGGACCCCGTCGAGGACTGAGCCCGCGCGCCGCACGGCCGGCCGCGGCCGCCCGGCCGTTGCCCGCCGACCGGGTGGCCTCTGCCGGAGCGCTGGGCCACCCGGTCGACGCTCGGCGCGCCGTGTCGCGCCGGGCACGGAAACGTACGAGGGGTGACGTGAAGGGCAACCCCCTTGCCCTGGTTGCGACGAGCGTGCTTGGAGATCCTCAGCAAGCGGTTGGAGACCCTCTGGTATGAGAAGAACTGTCGCTGAACGTGTGCCCAGTGCCCTCCGGACGTGCACCCTGACGGCCTGCCTGATCGCGACGGCCGCGCTGCTGCCACCGCTGCTGATCCTCCCGGCGTCCGGCACCGACGACTCGGAGGACCAGCGTCTGCAACACGCCTTCACGGACGCCGCGCGCGAGTTCCACGTGCCACGCAGCGTGCTGATGGGCGTGTCCTACATGCAGTCGCGCTGGGACACCCATCCGGGCGCCCCGAGCATCGCGGGCGGCTACGGCCCGATGCACCTGGTGGACAGCGCCCTGGTCCGCGCCCCGGACCGGTCACCCGCACCGGGCCCGCCGGTGCCCGACGGCGGCAAGGCCGACCCGCTGACCGGAACGGCGTTCACCGCCGGCGGCCACGCCGTGCGGCCCGCCGACCTGGAACGCGCCGCACGGCTGCTCAAGGTCCCCGCCAAACAGCTACGGACGGACGCCGTCGCCAACGTACGCGGCGGCGCGGCGCTGCTGGCCGCCGCCCAACGGCGTCTCGGCAAGCCGCTCAGCGCCGACCCGGAGGACTGGTGGCAGGCGGTGGAACGTTTCCCCGGTACCCGTGACATCACGTCGGCGAGGACGTACGCCAACGACGTCTTCGGCCTGATCCGCCGGGGCGCCCACCGGACCACCGCGGAGGGACAGGAGGTCACCCTCCCCGCCACCCCCGGCGTCAGCCCGCACCCCGGCCCGCAGGCCCCCAAGCGGCCGAAGGAGGTCGAGTGCCCGACCGACCTGGCCTGCGACTGGCTCGCCGCGCCCTACGAGGAGATCGACGAGGACGGCGACTACGGCAACCACGACCTCGCCGACCGGCCGCGTGACCAGCGGATCGAGTACATCGTCATCCACGACACCGAGTCGACGCTGCCCAACATGTTCAAGACCGTGCAGGACCCGACCGAGGCGTCCTGGCACTACTCGATCCGCTCCAGCGACGGCCACATCACCCAGCACGTCAGGACCAAGGACGAGGCCTGGCACTCCGGCAGCCAGTTCGTGAACGCCCGCTCGATCGGCATCGAGCACGAGGGGTTCCTCGCCCACCCCGGGACCTGGTACACGGAGCAGATGTACCGGTCCTCGGCCCGGCTGGTGCGCTACCTGGCCAAGAAGTACGACGTCCCGATGGACCGGCAGCACATCTTCGGCCACGACAACGTGCCGTCCCCGACCGGCGACAGCATCCCCGACATGCACGAGGACCCCGGGCCGTTCTGGGACTGGCGGCACTACTTCGACCTGCTCGGCGCGCCGCTGAAGGCCACAGCGGGACCGGACAGCCCCATGGTGATGATCCTGCCGGACTACGCCACCCACAAACCGCGGTACACGGGGTGCGACGGCGACGGCAAACGGTGCCTGCCGCACGGCTCCAGCGCCGTGCGCCTGTACACCCGGCCGGACGAGAACGCTCCGCTGATCCAGGACCCCGGCCGCAGGCCGGACGGCGACCCGTCCACCGAGGACGTGAGCGACCTGGGGTCGCGGGCCTCCACCGGTCAGACCTTCGCCGTGGCCGACCGCAGGGGCGAGTGGACGGCGATCTGGTACCAGGGCAACAAGGCGTGGTTCAAGAACCCCGCGGTGCACCCGACGGCCGTCGGTGCGAGCGGCCGCATGGTGACGCCCAAGCAGGGCCTGGACGAGATCCCGGTGTTCGGGCGCGCTCTCCCGGAGGAGGAGGCCTACCCGGACGGGATGGAGGAGGAGGACGAGGCGCCGCTGCCGTACACCCTGCGGGCGGGCCAGCGGTACGTGACGCAGTCCGAGCTGGGCGGCTCCTACGTCGAACGGTCAACCATCTCCGCCACGCCCCAGCCCGTGGTGGTGGGTCAGGAGCGGTACTACGAGATCCAGTTCGGTCACCGGCTCGCCTACGTCCGGGCGGACGACGTGGACGTGCTGGACACGCACGCCGGCGGCACGACGGGCGCGTCCGGGAGCGAGGCCGTCCCGGACGGCCGGTGAGCACCGCCGGACCAGGCCCTGCACCGGACCCGCTCAGGACATCAGGGCCGGCCTGTCCCCCATCACCACGACGGGGTCACGGGCCGGGTCGAGGGTGCGCAACAGGTACTCCATGGCCTCCCTGGGCAGGCCGATGCAGGCCGAGGTGCCGCTGCCGTGGTCGAGGTGCAGCCAGATGGCGCCGCCCCGGGCGGCGCCCAGGGGCCGGGTGGTGTCGTGCGGCGGCGTGCCCCGCAGGCGGTTGTAGTCGACGGCGATGACGTAGTCGAAGTCGTGGCGGTACGCCGGGCTCCAGGAGTGCGGGGGGGTGTAGAGATCCCGGCCCTGGGCGTAGGAGAGCCGGGTTCCCGGGTCGGGGAGCACACCGCCGGCGTCGGTGACGGTGAACACGCCGACCGGGCTGCGTCCGTCACCCGCGTGGTGGGCGGTGGTCCAGCCGGACCGCCCGTTGTGGGCGGGCCAGCTGCCCGTCGGCCGCCAGCCGCGGTCCTCCCGGGTGTACAGCACGACCGTGGAGTCGGCCGAGTCCGCGCCCTCGCCGTACACGGCGACGACCTGGCGGGTGTCCGCGGGGATCTCCGCCTGCAACAGCCCGCCGACTCCCGGCAGCCGGCCGGGATCCCCCACGGGCACCGACCGGTCGGGCCGGCTCCAGTCCGGGCCCGCCGCGGTGGCCCGCGGGACCGGCGCGGCTCTCGGGACTCCGGTGTGCGGCCCCGGCAGGCCGTTCTTCGCACCACCGCCCGGCGACGCCTCACAGGCGCTCAGGGCCACCAGGACGGCGCCCAGCACCGCCGCCGTGACGGTCGTCCGCCGGACACTCTTGATCTGCACCCGGCCATCCTGGCATCACATAAGGGTCAATTAATTGAATTCATGCCATTCAGCGCGTTCGGGACAGGAGGCGCTGGCCTGAAGGCAGCGGATTTCGAGGGCCTTCGCGGAAAACCGTTTGATTTCGACGACGCTCCGACGCGAACCTTTCACGGCTTGTCGCCACCTCCCCCGACCCGAACCGCTGGGACGCCATGCAGATTCAAGATCTTCCGTATTCCGATCCAGGCGTGCCGGACGCGCGTTCGGGGCCCCGGTTCCTGTGGTGGCTGGGACGGAATCAGCTGGGCGGTCAGCTCAAGGCACTGGCCTGGGGACTGCTGCACTTCGTGTCCGTCTCCGCGCTCCCGTTCTGCGTGGGCCTCGCCGTCCAGGCCGTGGTCGACCGCTCCGGCACCCGGCTGGCCCTGACGGGCGGTCTGCTGGTGCTGTGCGGCACGGCGATCGCCGTCGGCGACACCTTCCTGCACCGGTCCGCCGTCACCAACTGGATCACCGCGGCCGCCCGGGTCCAGCAGCTGCTCGCCCGCAAGGCCGCCCTGCTGGGCTCCGCGCTGACCCGCCGGGTGGCGGCCGGCGAGGTGGTGGCCGTGTCCACCGGCGACGTGGAGAAGATCGGCTGGTTCGTGGAGGCCGTCTCCCGGTTCACCGCCGCCGCGCTGACGGTCGTCGTGGTCGGCGTCGCCCTGGTGTTCTACCAGCCCGCCCTCGGCTGGATCGTCGCCGCCGGGCTGCCCCTGGTCGCGCTGTCCGTGCTGCCGCTGCTGCCCCGGGCCACCCGGCGCGCCGACCTCCAGCGTGCCAAGGCCGGCCGGGCCACCGAGCTGGCCTCCGACACCGTCGCGGGACTGCGCGTGCTGCGCGGCATCGGCGGCGAGGACCTCTTCCTCGACCGCTACCGCCGGGCCTCCCAGGAGGTACGGCACGCCGCCGTGCGCAGCGCCCGGATGTGGTCGCTGATCTCCGCGATCCAGGTGCTGCTGCCCGGGCTGCTGCTGATCGCGGTCGTCTGGCACGGCGTCCAACTGGCCCGGCAGGGCCGCGTCACCGTCGGTGAACTGGTCACCGTCTACAGCGCGGTCATGATCCTCAACTACCCGTTGCAGCACTTCACCGAGATCGCCATGGCCTACTCGTTCTCCCGCCCCTCGGCGAAGCGGGCGGCTCGGGTGCTCTCCCTGGAACGGGCCACGGACACCGGCGGTTCACGGACGGACACGGTGCCGGCGGGCGACCTGTACGACCCGGCCACCGGGCTGCTCGCGCCCGCGGGCCGGCTGACCGCCGTGGTCTGCGGCGACCCCGACGCGGCCGGGCGCCTCGCCGAACGGCTCGGCGGCCACCCCGCCGACCCCGGCACGTCGGTGCTGCTCGGCGGCGTACCGCTGGACGAGCTGTCCCTGGCGGCCGCCCGGACCGCGGTGCTCGTCCAGGACAAGGACCCGGTGCTGCTCTCCGGTTCGCTGCGGGAGCTGCTCGACGTACCGGCCTCCGGGACCGTGCGGGCCGAGGACGCGCTGGCCGCCGCCCAGTGCGGTGACGTCCTGGAGGCCCTGGTCCAGGGCTCGCTCGACGTCGCCGACCCGCTGGACGCCCGGATCACCGAGCGGGGCCGGTCCCTGTCCGGCGGGCAGCGCCAGCGGCTCGCGCTGGCCCGGTCGCTGATCACCGACCCCGGGGTGCTCGTCCTCGACGAACCCACCTCCGCCGTCGACTCGCACACCGAGGCCCGGATCGCGGAGGGCGTCCGGGCGCTGCGCTCCGGCCGCACGACCGTGGTGTTCACCTCCTCGCCCCTGCTCCTCGACCGGGCCGACCGGGTGGTCCTCGTCCACGAGGGCGAGGTCGTGGCGGTCGGCGTGCACCGCGAACTGGTGCGCACCGAGCGGCGGTACCGGGCGGTGGTGACACGTGAGACGGACGAGGAGGCCGCGCTGCGCGGCACGGCGCCCGAGGAGAACGCACCCACGCTGCGCGGCACGGCGCCCGAGGAGAACGCACCCACGCTGCGCGGCACGGCGCCCGAGGAGAACGCATCCGCGCTGCGCGGCCGGGCGGACGAGAGCAAAGCCGCGCTGCGAGGTCGCAGGGCGCTGGAAGAGATCGAGGAGAGCGCATGATCGGCGTCGCACCACCGGCCTACGATCCGGCGGCCCCGACGACGGCCACCACCCTGCCCGTCGGCGCCACCGCGACCGTCCGTGCCTACGTGGCCGAACTGTTCCGCCGGCACCGCCGGGCCTTCATCCTCCTCATCGCCGTCAACACGGTGGCCGTGGTCGCCTCCATGGCCGGTCCCTACCTGCTCGGCGGGCTCGTCGAGCGGGTCTCCGACGGCGCCCGCGAACTCCATCTGGGCCTGACCATCGGCCTGTTCGTGCTCGCGCTCGCCGTCCAGTCCGTCTTCGTGCGCGAGGTGCGGCTGCGCGGCGCCGTGCTCGGCGAGCGGATGCTGGCCGATCTGCGCGAGGACTTCCTGGTCCGGTCGGTGGGGCTGCCGCCGGGTGTCCTGGAGCGGGCCGGCACGGGCGACCTGCTGTCCCGGATCACCACGGACATCGACCGGCTCGCCAACGCCATGCGGGAGGCGGTGCCACAGCTGTCGATCGGCGTGGTGTGGGTCGTGCTGCTGATCAGCGGGCTCGTGGTGACGGCTCCGCCGCTGGCCGCGACCGTGCTGCTCGCCCTCCCGCTCCTGGTGGCCGTGTGCCGCTGGTACTTCAGGCGGGCGCCCTCCGGCTACCGCTCCGAGGCCGCCGGGTACGCGTCCGTGGCCGCCGCCCTCGCCGAGTCGGTGGACGCGGGGCACACCATCGAGGCACACCGGCTCGCCGACCGCCGCATCGCGCTGTCCGACCGCCGGGTCAAGGAGTGGACGGCCTGGGAGCGCTACACGCTGTGGCTGCGGTCGGTGCTGTTCCCGGCCGTCAACGCCACCCACACCACGGTCCTCGGTTCGGTGCTGATGATCGGCGGGGTCTTCGTCCTGAAGGGCTGGATCGACGTCGGCCAGCTGACCACGGGCGCCCTCATCGCCCAGATGCTCGTCGATCCGGTGAACCTGATCCTGCGCTGGTACGACGAGGTCCAGGTCGCGCAGGTGTCGCTGGCCCGGCTGGTCGGCGTCCGGGACATCGAGCCGGACGCCGGGGACGCGGCGCTGGCCCCGGCCGGCCGCGAGGTGCACGCGGACGAGGTCCGCTTCGGCTACCTCGAGGGCGTCGACGTGCTGCGCCAGGTCTCCCTGGAGGTGGCCCCCGGCACCCGGCTGGCCCTGGTCGGCCCCTCCGGCGCGGGCAAGTCCACGCTCGGCCGGCTGCTCGCCGGGATCTACGCTCCCCGGGACGGCCGGATCACCCTGGGCGGCGCGGAACTCTCCCGGATGACCGCCGAGCGGGTCCGTTCCCATGTCGCCCTCGTGAACCAGGAGCACCACGTCTTCGTGGGCTCCCTGCGCGACAACCTGCTGCTCGCCCGGACCGACGCGGAGGACGCCGAGCTGTGGGCGGCGCTCGGGGCGGTCGACGCGGACGGCTGGGCACGGGCCCTGGACGAGGGCCTGGACACCGAGGTCGGCTCGGGCGGGCTGGGCCTGACCCCGGCGCAGGCGCAGCAGATCGCGCTGGCCCGGCTGGTGCTGGCCGACCCGCACACGCTGGTCCTGGACGAGGCGACCTCGCTCCTGGACCCGCGTGCGGCCCGCCACCTGGAGCGGTCCCTGGCCCGGGTCCTGGACGGCCGCACGGTGGTCGCCATCGCGCACCGGCTGCACACCGCCCATGACGCGGACGTCATCGCCGTGGTCGAGAACGGCCGGATCAGCGAACTCGGCAGCCACGACACGCTGGTGGCGGCCGGCGGCGCCTACGCTGCCCTGTGGCGGTCGTGGCACGGGTGACGGGTCCACGGGGCGCGGCGGCGCACGGCCGGTGCCGGACGCGGCGCTCCCGGGCGCGATCATGGGGTGCATCGGGACCGGCACGCGGGCCCGGAGACGAAGGGGTTGCCACATGGGCACGTCGCGCGAGGAGCACCGCAAGGTCACCCTGGCCTCCTGGCCGACACCGCTCGAACCCGCACCTCGGCTGGCACAGGCGCTGGGACTGGGGCCGGACGACCTGTGGATCAAGCGGGACGACCTGATCGGGCTCGGCGGCGGCGGGAACAAGGTCCGCAAGCTCGAATGGACCTGCGGACAGGCCCTCGCCGAGGGGGCGCGGACCCTGGTCACCAGCGGGGCCCCGCAGAGCAACCACGCCCGCCTCACCGCGGCGGCCGGGGCCCGGCTCGGCATGGACGTGGTGCTCGTCCTCGCGGGCGAGCCCACCGGCACGGCCGCGGGCAACCTGGCCCTCGACGCCCTCCTCGGCGCGCGGATCGTGTGGGCCGGCGCGGTGGACGAGGCAAAACTCGCCGCCGTCCTCGACGGTGTCGTCGCGGAACTGCGCGAGCGCGACGCGGCTCCGGCGCTCATCCCCTTCGGCGGGTCCAGTCCCGTCGGCGCCCTCGGCTACGTCGACGGCGGGCACGAGCTCCTCGCGCAGGCTCCGGACCTGGCCACCGCCGTGGTCGCGCTGGGCAGTGGCGGCACGATGGCGGGGCTGGTGCGTGCCTTGGGCGAGGACCGCGTCCTGGGCGTGCACTGCGGGGCCGTGGCCGATCCGGGACACACACTCGACCTGCTGCTGACAGAGCTGTACGCGCCCTCCCCCGCCCCGCGGCGGCCACGGCTGCGCCTCGACCAGGTCGGGGCCGGCTACTCCCGCCTCACCGAGCCGGTGACCGAGGCGGTCCTGCTCGCCGCCCGGACCGAGGGGCTCGTGCTGGATCCCGTCTACACCGGGCGGGCCATGGCCGGCCTCGTCGCGGCCGTGCGCGAGGGGGACATCCGCCCGGGTGACCGCACCGTCTTCGTCCACACCGGAGGACTCCCCGGGCTCTTCGGCCATCAGGAGGCACTACGACGGGCCGGAGAGGTCCTCTCGGACCACGGCGTGTGACCCGGACGGTCCGTGACGCGCCGCCGCCCCGGACGCCCCGCCGAGGGGAAGAGCGCGTTCGACCTCGACCGTCGTGGTGACCCGGGTGAGGGCGGGGCGGCGCGGGACCGAACCGAAGCCGAACCGCACGGGAGGTTCGACCGGGGCGAGCGCGCCCAGGTCCGTGCCGTCGTAGGCGCCCGACAGTTCACGGACCACGAGCAGATCCCGCGCGCCGTACCACTCCCTGCGGCCGCCGCCCGCGCTGCCGCGGGTGCGTACACCGGGCAGCAGCACGCGGGCCGCCCCGTCGGTGAGCGCGGACCACGCCGGGCGGCGGGCGAGCGGGCCGGGCACGGCGCGCAGCAGGTGGCCGAGGAGCGTGCGGCGCCCGGTGGTGAAGCGCAGGCGGAGCGGTCCGGCCGTGACGGTCCAGGTGTCCCCGAGGACGGCGACGTCGACCGGTACGACGTGCACCGCGTCGAAGCGGTAGGTGCCGCCGACGAACTCGGCCGTCCGCCGGGTCGGAGCGAGCAGCAGCCGTCCCCCGTCGTCCCGTTCCAGCATCACGTCGCTGAACGGGCCGAACGGCGACCGAGGCCAGTGGCCGAGCACGACCCGGGTGCCGGACGCGGTGCCGAGGCCCGCGATCCAGCCGTCGAAACGCAGCCGGGGGCACCGGGCGCCCGGTCGCAACACCCGCCTCATGCGTCCGCCCTTCCCCTCGTCGCCCCGCCCGGTATGTACCCGCCGGAGGCCGTCGCGTACCCGCCGGCCTCCGACCACAGCCGCCGGTCTCCCCGCTGGCCGGCCGAGGCGGCGGCGGACGGACCGCCGTGGGTGACGGCTCGGCTGCGCGCCCCGCCCGGGGCTGCACCCAGGGACGGCGCCCCGCCCGGGGCTGCGCGCCGTCCCTGGACGACCGGTCCGAAGCCGCCGGCTGCGCCCGCTGCGGCCGCGTGCCGTTGCGCGGGTGCGAGCAGGGGTGGAAGGCTGGAGAGCGGCACCGGTTCGTGGGCCGGCCGGGAACCGCCCGGTTCCCGGCGTGCGCGCCCCGCGGCCGGGGCGCCGGCGGCCCGCCGTACGGACCGCGTCCTCACTCCCTGGAGGTAGCCGTGACCACCGCCGAAGGATGGGGGGACGACGTCTACCAGCCCGACGGATCCGAGATCCGTGAGGACACGGGGCTGCTCGACGTGGAGGACACGCTGGAGTCCGACGGCGTCGGCGATCCCCTGGACCGTGGCTGGTCCCCGCCCGAGCGGCCGTGGGCGGTGGAGCACACCGGGGTGACCGCGGCGGAGCGCCACCGGGGCGAGACGCTGGACCAGCGGCTCGCCGAGGAGCTGCCCGAACCGGCCGCCCCCGACGGCGACGGCATCGGAGACTGCCCGGGCAGCGACGGCGAACTCCTCGACAACGAGGTCGGCGACCTGCGCTCCGGTCGGCTCGTGGCCCCGAACGAGGGAGCGCACGAGGACGACGAGAGCGGCCTCGTGGCGACCGACGTCGGCATCGACGGTGCCGGGGCCTCCGCGGAGGAGGCCGCCATGCACATCGTCGACGAGGACACCGCCTACGGCTGAGCACACCCGTCCCCGCCCCATCGCCCCGTCCTTCGAGGAGCCGCCATGCAGCAGGACAAGCAACCCGACTACCACCCCGTGGTCTTCCGTGACCGCGCCGCCGGATACGCCTTCCTGACCCGGTCCACCGCGACCAGCGACCAGACCATCGAATGGGACGACGGCCAGACCTACCCGGTGGTCGACGTGGAGATCTCGTCCGAGAGCCATCCCTTCTACACCGGGAAGGCCCGCACGGTGGACACGGAGGGCCGCGTCGCCGCGTTCGAACGCCGCTACGGGGGCGGCTCGGGGACGGCCGGCTGACCCGCGAAGCCCTCGTCGTCCTCGAAGGCCGGCCGGCCGCCGGTTCAGATCACGTTCAACGCGGCCGCGCAGCCTATGCCGCCGAGCACCATGAACACCGGCATCAGCACCTTCAGCTCGACCCAGCTGCCCGCGCGGAAACGCATCACCTTCGGCGGGCCCAGCGGGTACCAGCGCTTGCGACCGATCGGGATGGGCCACAGGATCGGGCACCCGGAGACGGTCAGCGCGTCCCCGATGTCGTGCACCAGCGCCCCCAGCACCACCGGCAGCCCCAGCCACAGGTACTCCTGGCCGGGCTGGGTGAACAGCCAGTCCGAGCCGTTGCCGGGCTTGTCCAGGATGCCGGCCAGGATCCAGGCGCTGGTCGCCGCCAGCAGCCACACCAGGACGTCGCTGCTGGAGCCGCGCGCCGCCCGCCACAGCAGGCCCTCGATCGCCAGCACCATGTGCGCGAAGAGGATCGCCAGCACCGCCCAGCGGCCGCCCAGGATCGCGGCGGCCGAGCAGCCCCCGCCGATCAGCGCCGCCCACACCCAGGTGTGCGTCAGCGTCCGGTGCCCGCCGGAGCGGCGCGGGTCGCCCGCCATCCGGGTCGCCTTGTAGACGGCGTAGGACAGCTTGTCGACGATCTCGCAGACCCAGCGCGACAGCGGTCCGAAGGCGCGCGAGATGGTCGCCGCCTTGTGGTCGAGGTCCGGGGCGAGCGCTGCGCCGGCGCAGATCAGCGCCCCTACCAGGAGCACCGGCCAGGGCATCGTATGCCCGGTCGCTGCCGCCGCGGCTCCTATGCCGAGCCAGGCGGCCGCTCCCGACAGTGAGTGTGCTGGTCCCATCATGGCCGTTGCCCGCCCCATTCCTCGTATGCCGCTGTCCAGTTGACCGGGTGCGATGACGCTCCGTCGGCGACACAGAGTATCGGCCATGATCTTCGTGCTCGAAGCCGATTCCCCCCCGGGCGGGTGGGCCAGGCAAGATGGGGGCGTGACCCTCATCGATCAGCTGCCGCCGACCGCCGACCCCGACGCCCTGTACGAAGCCTTCGAGGCCTGGGCGCAGGAGCGCGGTCTCACGCTCTACCCCCACCAGGAGGAGGCGCTGATCGAGGCGGTCTCCGGGGCGAACGTGATCGTGTCGACGCCGACCGGCTCCGGCAAGAGCATGATCGCCGCGGGCGCGCACTTCGCCGCGCTGGCCCGGGACGAGGTCACCTTCTACACGGC
This sequence comes from Streptomyces sp. NPDC086777, assembly GCF_040702065.1. Taxonomy (NCBI): domain Bacteria; kingdom Bacillati; phylum Actinomycetota; class Actinomycetes; order Kitasatosporales; family Streptomycetaceae; genus Streptomyces; species Streptomyces sp. NPDC086777. The sequence continues at coordinate 92,032 of NZ_JBFBJI010000026.1, forward strand.
GCCGATCAAGGCACTGGTGTCGGAGAAGTTCTTCGAGCTGTGCAAGCTCTTCGGCACCGAGAACGTCGGCATGCTCACCGGCGACGCCTCCGTGAACTCCGACGCGCCCGTCATCTGCTGCACCGCCGAGGTCCTCGCCTCCATCGCCCTGCGCGACGGCAAGCAGGCGGACGTCGGCCAGGTCGTCATGGACGAGTTCCACTTCTACGCCGAGGGCGACCGCGGCTGGGCGTGGCAGATCCCGCTGCTCGAACTGCCGCAGGCGCAGTTCATCCTCATGTCGGCGACCCTCGGCGACGTCTCCTTCTTCGAGAAGGACCTCACCCGCCGCACCGGCCACCCCACCGCGGTGGTCCGCTCGGCGACCCGCCCGGTGCCGCTGTCCTACGAGTACCAGCTCACCCCGATGACCGAGACGCTCACCGAGCTCCTGGAGAGCAGGCAGGCGCCGGTGTACATCGTGCACTTCACGCAGGCACAGGCGGTGGAGCGGGCACAGGCGCTGATGAGCATCAACATGTGCTCGAAGGAGGAGAAGGAGCAGATCGCCGAGCTGATCGGCAACTTCCGCTTCACCACCAAGTTCGGCCAGAACCTCTCCCGGTACGTCCGGCACGGCATCGGCGTGCACCACGCCGGCATGCTCCCCAAATACCGGCGCCTGGTGGAGAAGCTCGCCCAAGCGGGTCTGCTGAAGGTCATCTGCGGCACCGACACCCTGGGCGTCGGCGTCAACGTACCCATCCGCACGGTGCTGTTCACGGCCCTCACCAAGTACGACGGCAACCGGGTGCGCACCCTGCGCGCCCGTGAGTTCCACCAGATCGCCGGCCGCGCGGGGCGTGCGGGGTTCGACACGGCCGGTCTGGTGGTCGCGCAGGCCCCCGAGCACGTCATCGAGAACGAGAAGGCACTCGCCAAGGCCGGCGACGACCCGAAGAAGCGGCGCAAGGTGGTGCGCAAGAAGGCGCCGGAGGGCTTCGTCGGCTGGACGGAGAACACCTTCGAGAAGCTGATCGCGTCCGAGCCCGAGCCGCTGACGTCGCGGTTCCGGGTGACGCACACGATGCTGCTGTCGGTGATCGCCCGCCCGGGCAACGCCTTCGATGCGATGCGTCACCTGCTGGAGGACAACCACGAGCCGCGCAAGCAGCAGCTGCGGCACATCCGCCGGGCGATCGCCATCTACCGCTCGCTGCTCGACGGCGGCATCGTGGAGAAGCTCGACGAGCCCGACGCCACCGGCCGTATCGTCCGCCTCACGGTCGACCTCCAGCAGGACTTCGCGCTCAACCAGCCGCTGTCGACCTTCGCCCTGGCCGCGTTCGAACTCCTCGACCCCGAATCGCCGTCCTACGCCCTCGACATGGTGTCCGTGGTCGAGTCCACCCTGGACGACCCGCGCCAGATCCTGGCCGCCCAGATGAACAAGGCGAAGGGCGAGGCCGTCGCCGCCATGAAGGCGGACGGCGTCGAGTACGAGGAGCGCATGGAGCGCCTCCAGGACGTCACCTACCCGAAGCCCCTGGAGGAGCTGCTCTTCCACGCGTACAACACGTACCGCAAGAGCCACCCCTGGGTCGGCGACCACCCGCTGTCGCCGAAGTCGGTCATCCGTGACATGTACGAACGGGCGCTGACCTTCACCGAGTTGGTGTCGGTCTACGAACTGGCCCGCACCGAGGGCATCGTGCTGCGCTACCTCGCGAGCGCCTACAAGGCCCTCGACCACAACATCCCGGACGACCTGAAGTCCGAGGACCTGCAGGACCTGATCGAGTGGCTGGGCGAGATGGTCCGCCAGGTCGACTCCAGCCTGCTGGACGAGTGGGAGCAGCTCGCCAACCCGGAGGAGATGACCGCCGAGGAGGCCCAGGAGAAGGCCGACGAGGTCAAGCCGGTCACGGCCAACGCGCGCGCCTTCCGGGTCCTGGTGCGCAACGCGATGTTCCGCCGGGTGGAGCTCGCCGCCCTCGACCAGGTCGACGAACTGGGCGAGATGGACGCGGACTCCGGCTGGGACGCCGAAGCCTGGGGCGAGGCGATGGACAGGTACTGGGACGAGTACGAGGACCTGGGCACCGGACCCGACGCCCGCGGCCCCAAGCTGCTCGTGATCCAGGAGGAACCGCGGAACGGGCTGTGGCGGGTCCGGCAGATCTTCGACGACCCGAACGACGACCACGACTGGGGCATCAGCGCGGAGGTCGACCTGACGGCCTCGGACGCCGAGGGCCGCGCGGTCGTCCGCGTCACCGATGTCGGCCAGCTCTGAGCAGCACAGGAGAACCCAACCGATGACCAACCCGGCCGAGAGACTGGTCGACCTGCTCGACCTGGAGCAGATCGAGGTCAACATCTTCCGTGGCCGCAGTCCCCAGGAGTCCCTGCAGCGGGTCTTCGGCGGCCAGGTGGCGGGCCAGGCGCTGGTCGCCGCGAGCCGCACCGTGGAGGGCGACCGTCCGGTGCACTCGCTGCACGCGTACTTCCTGCGGCCGGGCCGGCCGGGCGTGCCGATCGTGTACCAGGTCGAACGGGTGCGGGACGGGCGGTCGTTCACGACGCGCCGGGTCACCGCCGTGCAGCAGGGCCGCACGATCTTCAATCTGACCGCCTCCTTCCGCAAGCCCGAGGTGGGAGCTTTTGATCACCAGCTGCCGCAGTTCCGCGAGGTGCCGCATCCGGAGTCGCTGCCGACGCTCGCGGAGGAGATCCGCAAGCATCTGGGCGAGCTGCCCGAGCAGCTGGAGCGGATGGCGCGCCGCCAGCCCTTCGACATCCGCTACGTCGACCGGCTGCGCTGGCACCCCGAGGAGATAGCCGGCGCCGAGCCGCGCAGCGCCGTGTGGATGCGCGCGGTCGGTCCGCTGGGCGACGATCCGCTGGTGCACACCTGCGCGCTGACCTACGCCAGCGACATGACGCTCCTGGACGCGGTCCGGGTCCCCGTCGAACCGCTGTGGGGGCCGCGGAACTTCGACATCGCCTCGCTGGACCACGCCATGTGGTTCCACCGGCCGTTCCGCGCCGACGAGTGGTTCCTGTACGACCAGGAGTCCCCCATCGCCACGGGCGGCCTCGGCCTGGCCCGCGGGCGGGTCTACGACCTCGAAGGACGGCTGCTGGTGTCGGTGGTCCAGGAGGGGCTGTTCCGCGCGGTCTAGCGGGCGCGGATGCCGGCACGGGCGGCGTCCGGGCCGCCGTTCGGTGAGGTCGTCAGTGGGCGGCGGGCCCCGGGTTTCTGCGCAGCAGCCAGCCGCGCAGGCCTCGGGCGAGCGTCGGCCGGCCGGGGGCGGGAGGCCGGGAAGACGATGCCGCTGGACGGGACACCGGCCGGTGTGCGCGGGCCTGCGCCGCTTCCCGGGCGAGATCGTGCCTGAACCACTCGATCTCGTCCGGGTCGGCCGCCGTCATCACCTCCTCGGCGAGCTGCGCGGCCGGTGAACCCGGCGCGCCGTGGGCGGGCGGGGCCGGCCGCAGGGCCGTCACGCGGGCACGCTCGTGCGGGTCGGTGAGCACCTCGTCGATCTCGCCGGGGTCCAGGAAACCTGCCACCACCCCGGCCCGCTCCCACGGTCCGTCCGCCTGCCTGAGCAGGAAACCGCAGTGGCGTCCGCGCCAGTTCCGGGCCCGCTGGTCCGTGCCGGACCTCAGGCGGTCGCTCAGTTCCGCGGGCGTACGGCCGGTGAGCAGCCGCGTGTTCGTCTCGTCGGCCGCGAACCGCCGCAGTTCCTCCGCCAGGTAGAGCCAGACCACGGCCCGGTAGCGGTTCGGGTACCACCTGACCGGAGTCACCAGGCCGAGTTTCGCGACGCGGGTGAACCTGCCCGCCGGGATCCCCATCAGGGCCGCGGCCTCGGTCGTCCCCACGACCCGCACGCTCTCGCCGAGGGATGCGCAACGGCCCCGGAGCCGGTCGATCTCGGACCGTGGAACACGGCGGCCTCCACCGCCTCCCTCGTCGGGCACGGTGCGGATCCGTCCGAGGTGTACCGCGAGGTCGAACTCGCCGCGCCTGAGGCCCAGTTCGCGGGCAGCGCGGCTCGGCGCGCAGGTGAGCGGGCGGTTGTGGGCAAGGGTGGTGCCGGACATGGCCGTTCTCCCCCGTGGAGCGGGTGGCTCGCGCCGGATGCGCTCGCCGTGAAAAAAACCGTAGCCGGTTCGGCGACATTCGTGGCGGGCCTGTGGATAACTCCACGGCGGTGATGAATGAGCAGGTCAGAGGTCCATCGCGGAGGAACTCTCCGGCTGCCGGGCGTCCACGGCGAGGTGTTCGCCGACGCGGTTGACCAGCAGGGTCATCTCGTAGGCGATCTGGCCGATGTCGGCCTCCGCGCCGCTGAGCACGCACAGGCAGCTGCCGGTCCCGGCCGCGGTGACGAAGAGGACCGCCTCGTCGTACTCGATCATCGTCTGCCGGACCTGGCCCGCTCCGAAGTGCCGCCCTGAGCCCTTGGCGAGGCTGTGCAGTCCGGAGGCGACGGCGGCCAGGTGCTCCGCGTCCTCCCGGCGAAGGCCGGTGCTCGCTCCCGTGACCAGCCCGTCGTTGGACAGGACCAGCGCGTGCCGTACGTGCTCCACGCGCTCGGTCAGGTCGTCGAGCAGCCAGCCGAGTCCCTGGTTCTGCGCCATGTCGTAAGCGTCTCCCCGTGTGCCGTCTCCCCCTGGCTGGAGGATCTCCCCGCCAGCCTTCCCCACCACCGGCGTCCGGGCAAGGAGGATGGGGGGCATGGCAGAGAAGATGACCGACGAGGAATGGCGGGCGTTCGTCTCGTACGGCACCCGCACCGGCAAACTGTCCACCGTCAACGCAGACGGCAGCCCCCATGTGGCGCCCGTCTGGTTCCTGCTGGACGGGGACGAGCTGGTCTTCAACACCGGCAAGGACACCGTGAAAGGGCGCAATCTCGCCCGTGACGGGCGTGTCGCCCTCTGTGTGGACGACGACCGGCCCCCTTTCCACTTCGTGGTGCTGAACGGGCGCGCCCGGCTCTCGGAGGACCTCGGCGAACTGCGCGATTCGGCCACCCGGATCGCGGCCCGGTACATGGGCGCCGAACGCGCGGAGGAGTTCGGCGCCCGCAACGGCGTCCCGGGCGAACTGCTCGTCCGGGTCACCGTGGAGAAGGTGGTGGCGCTCAAGGACCTGACGGGCTGAGGCTCAGCCCACCGAGTCGAGGAGCCGGGCGGTGTGCATCCGCCCGGCGTACTCGACGAGCCGGATCAGCACCTCCTTGCCGGAGTCCCGGTCCCGGGCGTCGCACAGGACCACGGGGGTGCCCCGGTCCAGGTCGAGGGCGCGGGAGACGTCGTGGGCGCCGTAGGAGCGGGCACCGGTGAAGCAGTTGACCGCCACGACGAACGGGATGTGCCGGTGCTCGAAGTAGTCGACCGCCGGGAAGCAGTCCTCCAGGCGGCGGGTGTCGGCGAGGACGACGGCACCGAGGGCTCCCTGCGACAGTTCGTCCCACAGGAACCAGAAGCGGTCCTGGCCGGGGGTGCCGAAGAGGTACAGGGCGAGACCGGAGCGGATGGTGATCCGTCCGAAGTCCATGGCGACGGTGGTGGTGACCTTCTGGTCCACGCCGTCCGTGTCGTCCACCATCTGGCCCGCCTCGCTGAGCATCTCCTCGGTGCGCAACGGCCGGATCTCGCTGACGGCGCCGACCAGAGTCGTCTTTCCGACGCCGAAGCCGCCGGCGACCAGAATCTTGAGCGCCATGGCCGACGTGTCGTCGGCGGTGGACTCGGGGTGCTCGGAGACCATGATCACTTCTCTCGGGAGTGCCTGCGGGAGTGCCTGGGGGAGCTGCTGCGGCGGACTTCGGGGCACCGGCGGAGCGGTACGGGACGGTGCGAAGCCGACATCGTGACAACTGCCGCTCCGCTGGGGGCGGTCGGACCGGAGCAGGCCTGTTCCGACCGGCTCGGGCACGGTTGCTTCCGGATGCTCATCTACAGTGCCCGCAATCCCGCGATGACCTCGCGCAGAATCCGTTCGTCGGGCAGCTGGGCCGGTGGCACCGGGCGGCTCACGATGACGCGGCCCAGTTCCAGCAGGTCGCCCAGGAGCACCCGGACCACGCCGACGGGGAGGTCCGCGCCGGCGGCAAGTTCGGCGACGGACTGCGTCTCCAGCCGGCACAGGTCGACCAGCGCGCGGTGTTCGGGGCCGAGCGGGGCGTCGTCGTCGGTGCCGGACCTGCCCGGGTCGAGCGTGACCAGGGCGATCAGGTCGAACTTCACACCGCTGGGGCCGGGTTCGGTGCGGCCCCCGGTCATGGCGTACGGGCGGACCAGCGGGCCGGCCTCGCCGTCGTACCACTGGCTGCCCGGCTCGTGCGATGTGCCGGTCGTGTACTCGGTCATCGGTGGCGGTCTTCCGGCTCAGCCGGCGGCGGGCGGCCGGGCGGCGACGCGCGGTGCGGTGTAGAGGTGCTCGCCGACGCGCTTGACCAGACGGGCCATCTCGTAGGCGACCAGGCCGATGTCGGCGGTCACGTCGGTGAGCAGGGCGAGACAGGAGCCGTCGCCCGCGGCGGCCACGAAGAGGAAGGCGTCGTCCATCTCGACCATGGTCTGGCGCACCCCGCCCGCCCCGAAATGCCGTCCGGCGCCCTTGGCGAGGCTGTTGAAACCGGAGGCGACGGCGGCGAGGTGCTCGGCGTCCTCGCGTTTGAGGCCGCTCGAGGCGCCGACGGCGAGGCCGTCGTTGGAGAGCACGACGGCGTGCCGTACCTCGGTGACGCGCAGCACCAGGTCGTCGAGGAGCCAGTCGAGTTCGCCGGAGCGCCGGTCCGTCCTCGGGGTCGGGTCCTGGATCATGGGCGGTCTCCTTCGGTGCGGTCGGTGCCGTCTTCGGGTTCCGGGGCGGCTCCGCGGCCTGGTCGTCTGCCGCCGCCGCGCGCCCAGCCGTCGCGGTAGGCGGTCATGCGGTCGCGGACGAGTTCGGGGGTGCGCTCCTCCCGGCCGCGGACGGGCAGAGGCTCCTCGGCTCGGGGATCGCGCAGTTGAGGGGCGAGGTTCGCCTGACGCACCCGGCGTGGCAGGTCGTCGTCGGAGGGGTCGGAGTCGTTCGGCGGGCGGTGCGGCCTCAAGGTGGTGACTCCGGGGGGCGGCGGTTCGGGCGCGGGGCGCGGTGCGGTGTGGGTGACGGCGAGGGCGGGCCGGCCCGCGGGGGCGGGCTCCGGGAGGGCGGCGCCGGGCACGCGCGCGTGGGTGCGTGCCGGTGCCTGCTCGGTGTCCGCGGCCGGGCGGACGGGGTGGTGCGCCGGGCCGCCGTGGAGCAGCGCCTTCGGCAGCAGGACCACCGCGGTGGTGCCGCCGTACGGGGAGGTGCGCAGGTGCACCCTGATGCCGTGCCGGGCCGCGAGCCTGCTGACCACGAAGAGGCCCAGCCGGTCGCTGTCGAACAGGTCGAGGGCCTCGGACTGTTCGATGCGTCGGTTGGCCTCGGCGAGGGTCTCCTGACCCATGCCGAGCCCGCGGTCCTCGACCTCCAGGGCGTATCCGTTGCCGACGGGTTCTCCGGTGACACGCACGCGCGTGTGCGGCGGCGAGAACTGGGCGGCGTTCTCCACGACCTCGGCGAGCAGGTGCGTGAGGTCGGCGACGGCGGCGCCGACGACGGCCGCCTCGGGGAGCTGCCGTACCTCCACGCGCGCGTAGTCCTCGACCTCTGACACGGCGGCCCGTACGACGTTGGTCAGGGACACGGGCATCCGCCAGGCGCGGCCGGGGGCCGCTCCGGAAAGGATGATCAGGCTCTCCGCGTGCCGGCGCATGCGGGTGGTGAGGTGGTCGAGGCGGAAGAGGTCGCTCAGTTCGCCGGGGTCGTCGGAGCGGCGTTCCATGCTGTCCAGCAGGCTCAGCTGGCGGTGGACCAGGATCTGGCTGCGGCGGGCGAGGTTGACGAAGACACCCGAGATGCCGCTGGCGAGTTCGGCGCGTTCCACGGCGGCGCGCAGGGCGGCCCGGTGCACGGTGCCGAGGGCCTCGGCGACCTGTCCGGTCTCGTCCTCCGCGGGCGGCCCCGAGGGCGCCTCGGCACGGACGTCGATCTCCTCGCCGGCCCGCAGCCTGCGCATCGCCTCGGGGAGTTTGCGACGGGCGATCTCCAGGGCGCTGTTGCGCAGACTCACCAGCTCGACGACGAGGCCGCGGCCGATGCGTACCGAGATGACGAGCGAGGCGACCACGGCGAGCAGACCGAACACGACGGCGGCGCCGGCCGGGGTGAGCAGGCCGCGTGCGAACGGATCGGCCCGGCCGGCCACCGCGTGGGCCGTGCCGGCCTGGATGCTCCGCATGCCGTCCTGCACCCGCGTGTACGCGGTGTTCCAGGGGGTTTGCGGGGCCGCGCCGACCGCCTTCGCTCCGGGTGAGCTCGCCAGGGCCCGGTCCTCGGCGGCGCCCAGGGTGGCGTAGTCGCCACCGTCGGCGAGGCGGTGCCAGGCGGTGCGCTGGGCACCGGGCAGGTCGGCGACGGCCGCGTCGGTGAGGACGCGGCGGGTGTCGACGGCGCCGGTGAACAGCCGCAGCCGCTCGCCGTCGAGGCCGCCGGCCAGCCGGGCGCCGCCGAGCACCGCGTCCTCCTGGGCCAGCGCCTCGCCCGCCCGGGAGAATTCGAGCAGCACGCGCGCGTCGGAGCCCATGTCGTCGGCCTGGATGCCGGTGAGGGCGCCGTCCACGGCGAAGGCCGAGGCGATGACCTGCGTGTACTGCCCGTAGGCCGCGTCCCAGCCGGCGCCGCGGTTCTGCACTTCGCGACGCAGGGCACGCAGTTGCCCGGCGCCGGTGACGAAGGACTGCAGGCGCTGGGCGACGCCCGGGGGCAGTTCCTCGCCGTCGGCGACGGTACTGTCCCTGCCGAGCCGTAGCGCGGCCACGGCCCGATCGGTGCCGGCACCCAGTCTCCTGAGATCGGCGGTCGGTTCGGCGGCGGGGTCGGTCGCGTACCGGACCGCGGCGGCCCGCTCGGCCTGGAGCGCCGCGACGGCGGTGGCGACGGGGGTGCGCAGCGCGGCGTCGACGTGCTGGGACTGGCGCAGCCGGGCGACGTCCTGGGCCGTGGTGACCGTGGCGTACGCCCACAGGGCGAGCAGGGACATCACCGGCACCATGAGCAGGCAGACGACCTTGGCCCGCACGGTCCGCGGGCGGATCCGCCAGCCTCCGGGCCGGGTGGCCGCGTTGTCGGCCGTGGTGCCGACGACGTCGTCGACGGGTTCGTCGGCGGGCGGTCCGGCGTGCGCGCGGCGGCCGCGTGCGGGCCGCGGTGACAGTGTCTCCGGGCCTGCTGTCGGGGTCCTACGGGGTGTACGCATGGCCTCCTCGCTCGGGAAAGGTGGGTCCGGGCGCCGGTTCAGCGCGCGGCGCCCGCGACGGGCCGCTGGGCCGAGGCGGACGCCTCGCGTTCCCCGGCCGTGGGCGACAGCGCGACGAAGGCCGAGGTCAGGAAGAGATAGGACCCGAGGCCGACGGCGAGGGGGAAGATGAACTGCATCGCCGTGGCCCCGGCCAGGGGGCTGCCGGAGGGCGTGACGTGCACGCTGACCGCGAACATGCCGGTGTAGTGCATGCTGCTGACGGCCGCTCCCATGACCAGGGAGGCGACGGTGACGGCGACGGGCGACCTGATGTTGAGCGCCGCCCACAGGGCGGCGGTCGCGGCGACCACGGCGATGAGGACGGAGAGCCCGACGAGCATCGGGTCGTAGCGCACGGCGCCGTGCAGCCGGACGGCAGCCATGCCGAGGTAGTGCATGCTGGCGACGCCGAGCCCGGTGGTGAGGCCGCCGAGCAGGAGTGCCCGGTTGCGGTCGCGGCTGTAGCCGACGGCGAAGACGCCGGCGCTGACGACGGCCACGGCGACGAGCAGGCTGAGGACGGTCAGCGGTACGTCGTAGCGGATGTCGGTGCCGCTGACGCTGAAGCCGAGCATGGCCACGAAGTGCATGGTCCAGATGCCGGTGCCGAGCGCGGAGGCCGCGGTGAGCAGCCAGTTGCGGCGCGAGCGGCCGGTGCTGGCCAGTGCGCGGACCGTGCAGCGCAGCCCCAGCGCGGCGCCTATGCAGGCCATGGCGTACGACAGCACGGGGGTCAGCCAGCCGAAGGTGGCGTGGTGCAGGTGTCCCATGGCCCAGGGACGCTAGGGGGGCACGGGCGCACAAAGGGGGCGCATTTCGAAAGGTGTTGCAATATGACTCAGAGATGTGCCGGAACGATCGCCTCCCGCTCGAACGTGCGCGCAGGGTCGTCCTCCGTGACGGTGAGGGATCATGCGGACCATGAGCGATGACCACACACACGTCCGGGAGTTCTTCACCGCACGCGCCGCCGACTGGGACAGCAGGTTTCCCGACGACGGTCCCGCGTACGCAGCCGCCGTCACCGATCTGGGTCTGCGCCCGGGCGACCGGGTGCTCGACGCGGGGTGCGGCACCGGGCGCGCCCTGCCGCCGCTCCGCCGGGCCGTGGGGCCCACCGGCACGGTCCTCGGGATGGACCTCACGCCCGCGATGCTCCAGGCCGCCCGGCGGGCCGGGCGGGACCGTGACGCGCAGTTGCTGCTCGCCGACGTCGCCGCGGTGCCGGTGCGTTCGGGGTCCCTCGACGCCGTGTTCGCCGCGGGTCTGATCGCCCATCTGCCCCGTCCGGCGGAAAACCTGCGGGAGTTGGCGCGCGTGGTCCGCCCCGGCGGCACCCTCGCCCTGTTCCACCCGATCGGCCGGGCCGCCCTGGCGGCGCGCCAGGGCCGGCAGATCACGCCGGACGACCTGCGCGCGGAGGGCCGTCTCGGCCCGCTGCTGGCCGGCTCGGGCTGGCGCATGACGTCTTACGTGGACGAGGACGCCCGCTTCCTGGCGCTGGCGGTCCGCGGACGTTAGCCCGCGACCGCGGCGAAAATGCCGGGTCCGGCCCCTGTGCGCCATGCCCTCTTCTGCTGCCGGGGCTTCAACCCTACGTTCGACGGAGGAAGGCAGATGTTCGCAGGCGCATGCCGACAGGCGGAAGGAGACCCGCGTGTTCGACCGGATCCGCAGGTACGCAGGCAGACGGCGTGGCGCCGACGGCGGCGCGGTGCCGCAACCGCGTGCGAGCCGTGAGCGGCGCGCGCACAACTTGTTCGAGGCCGCGGCCGCCTATGTCGCGGCCCGGGCCGCGGACGACCAGGACCGCATCGAGGAGGCGGCGGGCTGGGTGTCGCCGGAGGCGCTGTCGTTCGGGGTGAGCGAGCTGGCGTGCCGGGCCGTGGTCGCCCTGGCCCGGGAGCGTGACGAGTCGCCGGCGGCGGTGGCGCGCGACCTCCTCGGGCTGCCGGTGACCTGACCCTCCGGCCCGGCCGATGTCGTGGTTGTGTGGTTGTTCCGTGCCCACGAGGTCGTTTCGTCCCCTCCCGGTGGAAACCTGCAGCTCGCGTATGGAGGCCGGTCGTGACAACGGCCTTGCCGTCGCACTAGGGTGCGCGCCGTTGGACGAACCACTGGGGAGGCAGGGATGGCCGGGACCGACGAGGAGGCCGTCGCCGCGGACGAGGCACTGTACGTGCTCACGGCGGTGCTGCTGACGCCGGCGAAGTTTCCGAGTGTGCTGGGCGACGACTATCCGGAGGCCTGCGCGGCGCTGGAACTGGCACCGCGCGCCGACGGGTACGGCCTGGTGCTCGGCCAGGACGGCGAAGGGGCCCGCTGGACGGTCGTCATCGACGACGTCTCGCTGGTCGCCGTGGCGATCGCGTCCTGGGACTGCGGGATGGAGTACGACCTGTCGCCGGACGAGCGCACGGTGGTCGCCGCCCTGCCCGGCTGGCCGCTGGCGGTCGCCGTGGCGGCTCCCAACGTGCCCGCGCCGCACGACCCCGGTCCGGAGGTGGCGGACCAGGCCCCGCTGACCCCGCCGGACACCAGCACCTGGGGTCCGGCGCAGCGGCGGCTGGGCGCGGACGAGATCGCCCTCCAGTGGGCGATCTGGCGGGAGCAGATCAGCGACGACCACTTCCCGTCGGCGGCCGCCGACGCCGCAAAAGCCCCCGAGAAGGCTCCGCAGGACGACGAAGCGGCCCCGCAGGTCCCGCAGGCCCCGGAGACCCCACAGGGGCACGCGGGAGTGCGGCGGGTCCTGGCCGAGGCGTGGGCCTACGTGGACGCGCCTCCGCCGCTGGGCCGGGTGCGCTCCTCGTTCGCCCCGGGCGACGCGCGGACGCTGCGCGCCGACGGGCCCGGCTGGTCGCTGGTGGCCCGGACCGACGACATCGCCTTCGTCCTCCTGGACGACGAGCCCGGCGAGGTCCTGCCGGTCGGCCGGGGTCCCGAACTTCCCGGCCTCCTGGAAGCCCTCGACAAGATGGCCGTACGGCCCCTGTGAGCCTGCCGGGCCGCATTCCGCCGCCAGGCGGGTCAGGGGCGGGGCGCGGTCCCGGGCAGGTGGCTCAGCGGCCGATCTCCCTGCGCGTGGCCCGGCGCAGCCTGCGTCGCTGCGAGGGGTCGAGGGTCAGGTACGCGGCCACGGGGACGCCCACGACGATCAGGAACGTCACCCACCAGGGCAGCCATATCAGCAGGATGAGCCCGACCGCCACACCCCCTGCGGCGATCTTCGCGTTCTTCGACATCAGCGTCGCCTCCTTCGCGGCCCTTGCCGCTCTCTGATGTGAGAACGGGCCCGCGCTTCCCACGGTTCCGGACCACGCCCCTGAGACATCCCTGACGAGCCACCCCTACGGGCCCGGGCATCGACTCGAACAGGTTGTGAAGCAGCTCCGATCCCAGGGTAACCGTCCCCGGTGGACCGTCGTACCGGAACGTACCGGAGCAGCCCGGAGCGGCCCGGAGCGGCTCCGGGCTGCGGAAAACCCCACCCGCACAGGCCGGTTGGCCGGATGGCCGGTGGCCGCGGCGGTTCGCACGGTCACGGTATGAGGCGAACCCATATGAAGCGGATCAACAGATTACTGGCGTTATCTGCGGTTTCGGTGGCCTTGACCGCGAGCGGCGCGACGGCCGTGGTCGCCCAGGGGTCCGGTGCCCCGGTGGCTGCCACTTCCGCCCCGGCGGGGGCACACGCGTCACGCCGGACGGTGGTGTCCGTCGAGCACCTGCGGACCCTGACCGCCCGGCAGGCCGTGGCCCAGCTGGCGGGTGACGAGGACGGCGCCTGGGACACCGGCGCCGTGCGCTACGGCCTGGACACCTTCAGGATCGTGTACCGCACGGTGGACCCGCACGGCAGGCCGACCACCGCCGTTCACCGTGCTGGCCCTGCCGCGCAGCGGTGAACGGCGTCTGCGCGCAGTGTCGTTCACGCACGGCACCGAACTGTTCAAGGGCGACGTCGCCTCGGTCTCGGCGGAGGTGTGGGACCAGGCACCTGCCCTGACCTACGCGTCCGCCGGGTTCGCCGCGGTGCTCCCCGACCACCTCGGGCTGGGTCTGGGCCCCGGCCCCCACCCCTGGATGGACGTACCGTCGGAGACCACCGCCGCGCTGGACATGCTGCGGGCGTCGTGCACCGTCGCGGCCCGGCAGGGCCGGGAGATGCGCCGGAAGGGCCTGGCCACCGGCTTCTCCCAGGGCGCGTCGGCGGCACTGGGGCTGGCCCGGTCGCTGCAGGCGGGGGCCGACGGCTGGTTCCGGCTCCGTGCGGTGGCACCCGTCAGCGGCGCCTACGCGTTCCGGGACGTGGCGATTCCGTCGCTGCTGGCCGGCCGGACGGACCCGAAGGCGAGCGTGATCCACACGGCGCTGGCCCTGGTCGCGTTCAACCGCCTGTATCACCTGTACGACACGCCGGCCCAGGTGTTCCGGGCGCCCTACGACCGCACGGTCGAGGGCCTGCTGGACGGCACGCACACGGGTCAGGAGGTCGTGTCCGGCACCCCGGACTCCCTGGACGCGCTGCTCATAGCCCGCGGCCGGGCGATGCCGCCGCCAGCCCACCGGTGGGCTGGCGGCGGCCCTGCGGACCACGGACAGTGTGCGCACCGACTGGGTGCCGCGGGCTCCGGTCAGGCTCTGCTACGACGACGGGGACGAGCAGGCGGTCAACACGAACACGGCCCACTGCCGCGCCGCCCTGCGCGGCCATGGCGTCGACGCCCCGACGGGTCGACCTCGGCACGCCGGACTACGGCGGCTCCCGCCATCTCGGGTCCCAGCGGGCGGGAACCGCCGCCGTGGTGCGGTGGTTCCGGACGCTGCGGTAGGCGCAGCGGAGGCCGTGGCTATCCGAGAAGTGAGGGCAGCAGGGAATCCAGACCGCTCGGCAGCTCACTCGGCAGACCGCTGGGCAGTTCCGAGGGCCACTGCGAAGGGAGTTGGCTCGGCAGGCCCGACGGCAGGCTGCTGGGCAGCCCGCTCGGGAGGCCGAGCGACGGGCGGGCCGGGCCGGAGGGGCTCTGGCTGCTCGCACCGGGTTTCCCGTCGGTCGAGCCGTCGCCGCCGGACACCAGCAGAACGACGGCGGCGACGGCCACCGCGGCCACCAGGAGGGCGAGAACGGCGAACAACGGGCCCCTGCGCCGACGCGGCGGCCCCGGTGGGCGCGGCGGCATCCACCCCACGGCCGTGGGCGGCTCCTGGTCACCGGGGGGAGCACCGAAGCCGACGTGCGGGGGCGGGTCGTAACCCCCGTGCGGGGGCGGGTCGTAACCCCCGTGCGGGGGCGGGTCGTAACCCCCGTGCGGGGGCGGGTCGTAGCCTCCGCCCGGCGGCGTGGAGTCGTTCGGCGGGCCGGGCGGTCGCGGCGGTACGGGCGGCATGGCCATACCGCCAAGAGTCACCGCGTTCCGGTCGTCGCGCGAGCCCGGCGCGGGAGTTGACACGGACTCATGCCACGGACCGCACGATTCCGGAGCATTTCCGGTGCGAACCGGGCACGCGGGCACCGGATCCGGACACCGAGGACGACACGCGCGCGTGAGGGCACCGCTGCGGAAGCGGCCCCCACGCGCGCGTGCGTGGTCAGCCCCGGGCGCCCAGCAGGTGGTCCATCGCCAGCTGGTCGAGCTGCTCGAAGGCCATCCCGCGCGCGGCGGTCGCCTCCACGTCGAACTCCTCGAAGGCCGCGCGGTCGGCGAGCAGGGCCTGGAGGC
Source organism: Streptomyces sp. NPDC086777 (assembly GCF_040702065.1). NCBI lineage: Bacteria > Bacillati > Actinomycetota > Actinomycetes > Kitasatosporales > Streptomycetaceae > Streptomyces > Streptomyces sp. NPDC086777. The sequence continues at coordinate 107,123 of NZ_JBFBJI010000026.1, forward strand.
CGTCCGCGGCGGTCGGCTGGGCCAGCTGGTCCAGGCGGGAGGCGCGCAGGGCCTCCTGGACCTCCGGGTCGGCACGGAAAGCGGCCGCGCGCTCCTTGAGGATCAGGTAGTTGCGCATGCAGCCGGCGGCCGAGGCCCACACGCCGTCGAGGTCCTCGGTCCGCGGCGGCTTGAAGTCGAAGTGCTTCGGGCCCGCGTAGCCGGCGCTCTCCAGGAGGTCGACCAGCCAGAAGGCGGCGCGCAGGTCACCGGCGCCGAAGCGCAGGTCCTGGTCGTACTTGATGCCGGACTGACCGTTGAGGTCGATGTGGAAGAGCTTGCCCGCCCACAGGGCCTGGGCGATGCCGTGCGGGAAGTTCAGGCCGGCCATCTGCTCGTGGCCCACCTCGGGGTTGACGCCGTACAGCTCGGGGCGCTCCAGGCGCTCGATGAAGGCGAGGGCGTGACCGACGGTGGGGAGCAGGATGTCGCCGCGCGGCTCGTTCGGCTTCGGCTCGATGGCGAAGCGCAGGGCGTAGCCCTGGGAGGTGACGTACTCGCCGAGGAGGTCGAAGGCCTCCTTCATGCGGTCGAGGGCGACCCGCACGTCCTTGGCGGCACCGGACTCGGCGCCCTCCCGGCCGCCCCAGGCGACGTACGTCTCGGCGCCCAGCTCAGCGGCCAGGTCGATGTTCCGGATGGTCTTGCGTAGCGCGTAGCGGCGCACGTCACGGTCGTTCGCGGTGAACGCGCCGTCCTTGAAGACCGGGTGGGTGAAGAGGTTCGTGGTGGCCATCGGCACCTTCATGCCGGTGGCGTCGAGGGCCTGGCGGAAGCGCTTGATGTGCGACTCGCGCTCGCTGTCGGAGGACCCGAAGGGGATCAGGTCGTCGTCGTGGAACGTCACACCGTGGGCGCCCAGTTCGGACAGGCGCTGGACCGTCTCGACGGGGTCGAGGGCGCGGCGGGTGGCGTCGCCGAACGGGTCCCTTCCCTGCCAGCCGACGGTCCACAGGCCGAAGGTGAACCTGTCTTCGGGGGTGGGCTGGAAGCTCATTGCCGCGGCTCCTTGCTCGGGGGCTGTGCTCGATGACTGCGGTGGATGACCGGTGGATGACTGTCGTGCCGACTATTTCGTCATCGCGGTTTACAAATTAGTATGCCAACGCGTCCCTGGGAAGGGTCACCCTGTCCCCGAAGGACGAAAACCGGGTCGCGACACCCCGACGAGCCGGGAAAACTGCAGGTCAGATACACCGCGAGCCGCGGAAAAAGGGAGAGAGCCCGATGTCAGCAGCCGAGGGTCCGCTCGTCGTCGGCGTGGACACGTCCACCCAGTCCACCAAGGCGCTGGTCGTCGACGCGTCCACCGGCGAGGTCGTCGCGAGCGGCCAGGCGCCGCACACGGTGACCACCGGCGCGGGCCGGGAGAGCGACCCGCGCCAGTGGTGGGACGCGCTGTGCGAGGCGCTGCGCCAGTGCGGGGACGCCGCGCACGAGGCGGCGGCCGTGTCGATCGGCGGGCAGCAGCACGGCCTGGTCACCCTGGACGAGCACGGCGAGCCGGTGCGGCCCGCGCTGCTCTGGAACGACGTCCGCTCGGCGCCGCAGGCGCAGCGGCTGATCGAGGAGCTGGGCGGCCCGAAGGCCTGGGCGGAGCGCACCGGGAGTGTGCCGGGCGCGTCGTTCACGGTCACCAAGTGGGCCTGGCTGGCCGAGCACGAGCCGGAGGCGGTCCGGGCGACCAGGGCGGTACGGCTCCCCCACGACTACCTCACCGAGCGCCTGACCGGGCTGGGCACGACCGACCGCGGTGACGCCTCCGGCACCGGCTGGTGGGCGTCGGCGACCGAGTCGTACGACGCGGAGACGCTCGCGCATGTGGGCCTGGACCCGGCGTTCCTGCCCCGGGTGGTCCGGCCCGGCGAGGTCGCCGGCACCGTCCGGGACAGCCACGACCTGCCGTTCTCCAAGGGCACCCTGGTGGCGCCCGGCACCGGTGACAACGCGGCGGCCGCACTGGGCCTCGGGCTGCGTCCGGGCACCCCCGTGCTGAGCCTCGGCACGTCGGGCACGGTCTACGCGGTCTCCAGGCACCGCCCGGCCGACCCGACCGGCACGGTGGCGGGCTTCGCCGACGCGCACGGCGACTGGCTGCCGCTCGCCTGCACCCTGAACTGCACGCTCGCGGTCGACCGGGTCGCGGCGCTGCTCGGCCTGGACCGCGAGGCCGTCGAGCCCGGCACCTCGGTGACCCTGCTGCCGTACCTGGACGGCGAGCGCACCCCGAACCTGCCCAACGCCTCCGGGCTGCTGCACGGCCTGCGTCACGACACCACCGCGGGCCAGGTCCTCCAGGCCGCCTACGACGGCGCCGTGCACGCCCTGCTGGGCGCTCTCGACCTGGTGCTCGACGCGGACGCCGACCGGACCAGCCCGCTGCTGCTGATCGGCGGCGGCGCCCGGGGCCGGGCCTGGCAGGAGACGGTACGGCGGCTTTCGGGGCGGCCGGTGCAGGTGCCCGAGGCGAAGGAGCTGGTCGCCCTCGGCGCCGCCGCGCAGGCGGCCGCGCTGCTCACCGGCGAGGACCCGGCGGCGGTGGCGCGCCGCTGGAACACGGCCGCGGGACCGGTGCTGGACGCGGTGGAGCGGGACGAGGCCACGCTGTCCAGGATCTCCGGGGTACTCTCCGACGCGGCCCCGCTGCTGGAGCGGGCGCCGGAGAACCGCTGAGCGCCAGGGGACTGCCGAGACGGCTCCCGAGGATCCCAGAGGATTGATGGAGGCATGACCGCACCGCTGCACGAGGCCCGCCCGACGGCGACCGGCCGCGCCCTGCCGGACACCCAGCAGGGCATGCGGCGGCGCAACCTCGCGCGTGTGATGCACGCGGTCCGTGCGGAGGGCTCGCTGTCGCGGGCCGCGGTCGCCTCCCGCATCGGCCTCACCAGAGCGGCCGTGTCGACCCTCGTCGACGAGCTGATCCGCTGGGGACTCCTGGAGGAACTGGGACCTGAGCGGCCCAACCGCGTGGGGCGGCCCGGCTCGGCGCTCGCGATGAGCGGGCACGGTCCGGCCGGTCTCGGGGCGGAGGTCGGGGTCGACCACCTCGCCGTGTGCGCGGTGGACCTGCGCGGCGAGATACGGGCGCGTGCCGTGCGCCACGGTGCGAACCGGGGCCGGGATCCGCGCCCGGTGGTGGCGGAGCTGACCGGCCTGGTCCGGCACGTCGCGGCGGACGCCGAACGGCACGGCCTGTGGCCCGCCGGTCTCGCGGTCGCCGTCCCCGGCCTGGTGGCCCGCGACGGGCACACGGTCGTCCACGCCCCGAACCTCGACTGGCACGACACCGACCTCGCCGCGCTGCTGCCCGCCGGCCTCGCGCTGACGGTGGACAACGAGGCCAACTTCGGCGCCCTGGCCGAGCTGTGGCTCGGCGACTCGACGCCCCGGGACTTCCTGCACGTGTCCGCCGAGATCGGCATCGGCGCCGCCGTCGTTGTGGACGGACAGCTGCTGCGCGGCAGACGCGGTTTCGCGGGCGAGCTCGGCCATGTGCCGGTCCACCCCGACGGGCCGCGGTGCGCCTGCGGCGGGCGCGGGTGCCTGGAGCAGTACGCCGGCGAGGAGGCGGTGCTGCGCGCGGCCGGCCTCGAATCCCGCGAGGACGCGGTGGGACTGCTCGCGCAACGGGCGGGCGCGGACCACGAGGGCGTCCGACGTGCCCTGGAGGACGCCGGTACGGCCCTGGGCATCGCCCTGACCGGTGCCGTCAACCTCCTCGACCCCGAGTCCGTGGTCCTGGGCGGGGCCCTGGCCGGTCTCGCCCCCTGGCTCCTGCCGTCCCTGGAAGCCGAACTGGCCGACCGCACCGCGGGCCCGGCCTGCCCGGTCTCCGTCTCCCGCCTGGGCTCCGAGGGCCCCCTCCTCGGCGCGGCCCACTCGGTGATCCGGGCCGTCCTGGACGATCCGGCGATCGTGGCCGAGCGGGTCTGACCGAGAACCGCCCAGGAGCGTCCGTCTTCGCGCCCGGTGGCTCGCGACGGCCGCGCCGTGGCGAGCCCGCCTGAAGTTCCCGCGGAGCGCACTTCGTTCACCCGCCCGGGTGGCGCGGTTGTCCACAGTCGCCGCTCCGTCCACGGAACCCCCCGGCACTCTTCTGCCCAACCCGCAAGCGCCGTACCGTGATTCACGCGAGGCATCCGCCGGAACGATGGGAACACGCACGTCAGGGGGGACGTATGTCGGCAGAGGCGGCCGCGGGACTGCGGCGGGACGCGGTGGGGTTGCGGGAGGTGCTGTTCCAGAGCGTGACGGCGATGGCGCCTGCCGCCGCGGTCGCCGCGTCCATCCCGGCGGGGGCGGCGTTCGCCGGCGGCAGCCTGCCGCTGGCCGTGCTGATCGCCCTGGTGGCCTGTCTGTTCACCGCGTCGTGCGTGGCGGAGCTGGCGCGCGAGCTGCCCGCCGCCGGGTCCGTGGCCACGTACGCGGCGCAGGGGTTGCACCCGGCCGTGGGCTTCCTGGTCGGGTGGGGCTACGTGTTCGTGGAGGCGCTGGTGCCACCGTTGCTGCTGCTCCAGCTCGGGTTCACCGCGGCGGGGACCCTGCATGACGAGTGGGCCTCGTACCCGGCCGACCTGTGGTGGCCGTGGGCGCTGGCCGGCGCCGTCGTCATCGCCGTCGCCGGATATCTGGGCGTACAGGCCTCGGCCCGCTTCGGGACCGTCCTCGGGGTCTTCGAGATCGCGGTGTTCCTCGTCTTCGCCGGATGGCTGATCATCCGGGCCGGCGGCCACAACACCCTCTCCGTGTTCGGGACTTCGCACACAGCGGACGGCTACGGCGGGGTCAGCGGGGTCTTCGCCGGTTCCGTCTACACCGTGCTGGCGTTCGCCGGCTTCGAGGCGGCCGCGCCGCTCGCAGAGGAGACCCGCGACCCGCGCCGCACCATGCACCGCGCGGTGCTCGGCGCGGCCCTGGGGATCGGCCTGTTCTACGTGGTGACGACCTACGCGATGACCGTGTACTTCGGCCCCGGCCGGTTCGCCTCCTTCGGGGCGGCGGGCGAGGCCTCCTGGCAGGGCGTCGCCCGGGCCTCCTTCGGGCTCTTCTGGGTGCTGGTGTTCCTCGCGGTCGTGAACTCGACGATCGCCAACGCCAACGCCTGCGCCAACGTCTCCACGCGGACGGCCTTCGCGCTGGCCCGCATCCGGGTCCTCCCGCGTGTCCTCGCCACGCTCCACCCGCGGTACCGCTCCCCCGTCGCCGGTATCGCGGTCCAGACGGCCGTGGCGGTCGGCGCGGTGCTGGGGCTGGGCTTCGGCTACGACCCGGTGACCGCGTTCCTGCTGCTGGCGACGGTGATCGTCACGGTCGTCATCGGCGTCTACATCGTCGTCAACCTCGCCTGTGCCGGCTACTTCCTGCGGCGCGGCCGCCCGTCCCTCAAGCCGGTGCGGCACCTGCTCCTCCCGCTGCTGGGCATCGTGGCCTTCGTCCCCGCCCTGCTCACCGCGGCCGGGCTGCCCGTCTTCGACTTCGTGACGAAGCTGACCGCCCCGGTGTCGTACGCCGGTCCTGTGGTCGGGGTATGGATGGCGACCGGAGTGGTCGTCCTCCTGGTGCTGGTCCGGCGTCACCCCGAGCGGATAGCCGAGACAGCACGGGTCCACCTCGAAGACGACACCCCCGGCATCGACACCGCACAGAACGGAGCACGACCGCGATGAGCGACCCCCGTATCCTCACCGTACGGCCCGGACCGGACGACTACGCCTGGACGTTCGGCGGGGCGCCACCCGTGGCGCGGATCGCGCCCGGCACGGTCCTCGACCTGTACACGGAGGACTGCTTCGCCGGCCGGGTGCGGTCGGAGAAGGACCTGGTGTCAAAGGTGTGCGAGTTCCCGTTCCTCAACCCGCAGACCGGGCCCTTCCACATCGAGGGCGCGGAGCCGGGCGACACCGTCGCCGTGCACTTCGTGTCGATCGAACCGGCCCGGGACTGGGCGGCGTCGACGACGGTTCCCCTGTTCGGGGCGCTCACCTCGACGCACACCACGGCCACGCTCCAGCCGCCGCTGCCGGAGACGGTGTGGATCTGGCAGCTGGACCGCACCCGGCGCACGGCCCTGTTCCGGGCGCGCGAGGGCGGCATCGAGCTGGAGCTGCCGATGGACCCGATGCACGGCACGGTGGGGGTGGCCCCCGCGAACCTGGAGGTGCGCTCGGCCCTGGTGCCGGACGCGCACGGCGGGAACATGGACACGCCGGAGATGCGGGCCGGCGTCACCTGTTACCTCGGGGTCAACGTCGAGGGCGCGCTGCTCAGTCTCGGCGACGGCCACGCCCGGCAGGGCGAGGGCGAGACCTGCGGGGTGGCCGTGGAGTGCGCGATGAACACCGTCGTGATCGTGGAGTTGCTGAAGGGGATCGCGACGCCGTGGCCCCGGCTGGAGTCGGACACGCACATCGTCTCGACGGGGTCGGCGCGTCCGCTGGAGGACGCCTTCCGGATTTCGCAGCTCGACCTGGTGCAGTGGCTGGTGCGCGACTACGGGTTCGGCGAACTCGACGCGTACCAGTACGCAACCCAGACGGTGGAGTCGCCGTTGGCCAACGTGTGCGACACCAACTACACGTGTGTGGCCAAGCTCCGCAAGGAGTGGCTGCCCGCGGGCGAGACTTACCGCGGACTGCATGCGCGACTGCGCGAGACGGCGGCGGCGCTGCGCCGCTGACCGACCCTCGACTCCCCCGTGCCGCGAGCACGCTTCCGAAAGGCACGCCATCCATGGACCGGGCACGACCGCTCCCCAGCAGGCGACGTCTCCTGAAGGGCGCGGCCCTCGCCGCCGTCCCGTATGCGCTGCTCCCCGCGGGCCGGGCGGGCGCGCGGACCGGGGTCGTCGACTATCCGCCGGCCGAGTGGCAGGCGGCGAGCAGCGAGAACCGGACCCCGGCGCTGCGCCCCGACGAGTACGCGATCGACCGGGTGATCATCCATGTCACGCAGCAGGCGTACGCCGGCACGCTGTCCATCTTCCAGAACCCGAAGAAGCGGGTGTCCGCGCACTACCTGGTCCGCTCGGCCGACGGGCATGTCGCGCAGTGCGTGCGGGAGACCGACGTGGCCTGGCACGCGGGGAACTGGGACTACAACACGCGGAGCATCGGCATCGAGCACGAGGGCTGGGTGGACAGGCCGGAGTACTTCACCGACGCCCTCTACACGGAGTCGGCGCGGCTGACGGCGTCGATCTGCGAGAGGTACGGCATCCCGAAGGACCGGGAGCACGTCATCGGGCATGTCGAGGTGCCGGGGACCGACCACACCGATCCCGGCAAGCACTGGGACTGGGTCCGCTACATGAGGCTGGTGGGACAGGTGGAGTGAGGCCGGTGGCCCGGTCGGCGGAGGGAGGCCGGTCGAAACGGTTGTCGGCGCGAACACCCCGCACGACGATGTCCCCAGCCGCATCGCCGTCGGGAGGCCGTGTTGACCGATCCCTGGGTGGCCCTGGAGCCGGGGGCCGACCCTGCCGAGCACGCCCGGGTGCTGCGCCGGGCGCACGAGACGTTCACCACGGGCGGCACCGTGCCGCGCCCGGTGCGGTCCGTGGTCGCCGAGTCGTGGCGGCGTTCCGCACGGGCCGGGGTCGGGCCGGACGGCGCGGCGCGCGTGGAGCTGACGGACGGTGACCTCGGGGCGTACCGGGCGGAGCATCCGCTGGCCCGGGTGATGCCGCTGTTCCGGGAGCTGATGGGCACGTTCGCGGCGGACGGCGAGCATCTGCTGGCGGTGTGCGACGCGGACGGCAGGCTGCTGTGGGTCGAGGGGCATCCGGCGACCCGGCGCCGGGCGGACCGGATGAACTTCGTGCCGGGCGCGCGCTGGTCGGAGGCCGCGGTCGGTACCAACGCGCCGGGGACGGCAGTGGCCGTGGACCGGCCGGTGCAGGTGTTCGCGGCGGAGCACTTCATCCGCCGGGTGCAGCCGTGGACGTGCGCGGCGGCACCGGTGCACGATCCGCGCACCGGGCGGGTGCTGGGCGCGGTCGACATCACCGGCGGCGACCGGCTGGCGCATCCGCACAGCCTGGGCTTCGTCCAGGCGGTGGCGCGGGCCGCCGAGTCACAGCTGGCCCTGCTCGATCCGCCGGCACCCGTCGACGAGGCCCCCGCGCTGACGGCGCTCGGCCGCGACGAGGCCGAGCTCCGGCTGGACGGCCGCCGCATCCGGCTCGGCCGCCGGCACAGCGAGCTGCTGATGCTGCTGTCCCGCCACCCGGAGGGGCTGACCGGCGACGAACTGCTCTGCGCGCTGTACGAGGACGAGTCGGTGACGCCGGTGACGCTGCGGGCGGAACTGGTCCGGCTGCGCCGGCTGCTGGGCCCGGGGCTGCTCGCCTCCCGTCCGTACCGGCTGGCCGCGCCGGTCGAGTCGGACGCGGGCGTGGTGGAGCGGCGGCTGGAGGCCGGCGCGGTGACGGCCGCCGTAGGGGCGTACACCGGCCCGTTGCTGCCGGGCTCGCAGGCACCCGCGGTCGTCCGGCTCAGGCAGCGGCTGGCGGACGGGCTGCGGGCCGCGCTGATCGGGTGCCAGGACCCCGACCTGCTGGCGGAGTGGGCGCACGCCCCGTGGGGCGAGGACGACGTCGAGGTGTGGCGGGCGCTGGCCGCGGTGCGGCCGACGGCGGTCGTCCGGTCCCGGCTGGCGGCCCTGGAGGCGGAGCTCGCGGCACCGGCCGGCTGACGCCGGCCCGCGGCGCAACGTGTTCGCAACGTCCGCTCCCCTAGCCTCCGCGCCGGGAGCTGCCCGACGGCGGGCAGCGCATCTGCAAGGAGGCAGGCCACCATGACCCGTTACGCGGCGCCCGGCACCGAGGGCGCGATCGTCTCCTACCAGGCGCGCTACGACCACTTCATCGGCGGCGAGTACGTGCCGCCGGCCCGCGGTCAGTACTTCGAGAACCCGTCCCCGGTGAACGGGCAGCCGTTCACCGAGGTGGCACGGGGCACCGCCGAGGACGTGGAGCGGGCGCTGGACGCGGCGCACGCGGCCGCGCCGGGCTGGGGCCGTACCTCGGTGACGGAGCGCTCCGACATCCTCCTGAAGATCGCCGACCGGATGGAGGCCCACCTCGAACCGCTGGCGGTCGCCGAGAGCTGGGAGAACGGGAAGCCGGTGCGCGAGACGCTGGCCGCCGACATCCCCCTGGCGATCGACCACTTCCGGTACTTCGCGGGGGCGATCCGCGCGCAGGAGGGTTCGCTGGGCGAGGTCGACGACGACACGGTGGCGTACCACTTCCACGAGCCGCTCGGGGTCGTCGCGCAGATCATCCCGTGGAACTTCCCGATCCTGATGGCCACCTGGAAGCTCGCACCGGCCCTCGCCGCGGGCAACGCGGTCATCATCAAGCCCGCCGAGCAGACCCCGGCCTCCATCCACTACTGGATGAGCCTGATCGCGGACCTGCTGCCGCCGGGCGTGGTGAACATCGTCAACGGGTTCGGCGTGGAGGCGGGCAAGCCGCTGGCGTCCAGCCCGCGGGTGGCGAAGGTGGCCTTCACCGGCGAGACCACCACCGGGCGGCTGATCATGCAGTACGCATCGGAGAACATCAAACCGGTCACGCTCGAACTGGGCGGCAAGTCCCCGAACATCTTCTTCGACGACGTCTGGGCGCACGACGACGACTTCCGCGACAAGGCCCTCGAAGGGTTCACGATGTTCGCCCTCAACCAGGGCGAGGTCTGCACCTGCCCGTCCCGCGCCCTCGTCCAGCGCGGCCACTACGCCGAGTTCATGGAGGCGGCGGTCGCCCGCACCCGGCAGATCAAGCCGGGCCATCCCCTGGACACCGACACGATGATCGGCGCCCAGGCCTCCAACGACCAACTGGAGAAGATCCTCTCCTACCTGGACATCGGCCGGCAGGAGGGCGCGAAGATCCTCACCGGCGGTGAACGCATCGACTACGACGGCGAGTTGAAGGGAGGCTACTACGTCCAGCCGACCATCTTCGAGGGCGACAACCGAATGCGGATCTTCCAGGAGGAGATCTTCGGCCCGGTCGTCTCGGTGGCGTCCTTCGACGACTTCGACGACGCGATCAAGACGGCCAACGACACCCTCTACGGCCTCGGCGCGGGTGTCTGGACCCGCGACATCAACACCGCGTACCGCGCCGGGCGTTCGATCCAGGCCGGCCGGGTGTGGACCAACTGCTACCACGCGTACCCGGCACACGCGGCGTTCGGCGGCTACAAGCAGTCGGGGATCGGCCGCGAGACGCACAAGATGATGCTGGAGCACTACCAGCAGACGAAGAATCTTCTGGTGTCGTACTCGCCGAAGAGGCTGGGCTTCTTCTAGAGACACAGAAAAAGGGCGCCTGAGCTGGGAAATCTCCCCTCAGGCGCCCTTCTCGGTCACTGCCTCAGGCAGCAAAGCAAAACGATGCCTTGCTCCCGATCTGCCCCACTGGTGTCCCAGTGTTGCCCACCTGGTTCGGAATATTTCCGGACCAGATTCCGATCACTCAGCCTCGCCAGAAGATGGGGAACCCTCCCAACGATTCATCGACTCCTCGATCAACTGGTTGGCATGGTCTCGGGTCCCGGCCAGGAACTTCGCGTAGTAGCGGAAGAGAACCTGGATGCCCTGGCCCGCTCTCCGAGCGCACTCGGCGGGATCCACACCCAGGGCAGTTGCAAGTTCCGGGGTCGTACGGCTGGTGGGGTGGCGACCGGTTGGGGTGCATAGCAGAGCAGGCACGGGCTTCGTGATCATTATGGTGTCTGAAGCCCAATGATCATGAGGTGGCCCGTGCCTGCTGCCATATCTTCTCCTGTCCCTGCCGTGCTGGTGAAGCTGGGTCCGCTGGACGCTGACCGGGTCGCTGATCTGCGCCCCTACCTCGACTCGGTGCCCGACCCGCGCTCGCGGCAGGGCCGGTGGTACTCGCTGACGGCGATCTTGCCGGTGTGCGCCTGCGCGGTCGTCTCGGGAGCGAAGAGCATCGACGAACTTGCCGAGTGGGGCGAGCGTGCCTCGGACACGCTGCTGGCGATCCTCGGTGTCCGCCGCCATCCACTGAGGGGGCGGCGCACTCCGGCGCCGGCCACGATCGGGCGCGTGCTGGTGGCCGTCGACGGTGACGCCCTGGACCGGGCTGTGGGTGCCTACCTGGCCGACCGGCACCGCACTGCCACCGAGCCCGCCGTGTCAGCGTCCGCGTCCGGGCGGCGGCGCGTCATCGCGGTCGACGGCAAGGCACTCAAGGGCTCAGCCCGTCTCACCTCGGCGCGACGGCACCTGCTCTCTGCGGTCACCCACGGCCGCGTCGTGACCCTCGCCCAGGTGGAGGTCGGCGCGAAGACGAACGAAACCACGCACTTCCAGGCGCTGCTGGCGCCGCTGGACCTGGCCGGCGCCATCGTCACCTTCGACGCGCTGCACTCGGTCAAGGCGAACATCTCCTGGCTGGTCGAGACCAAGAAGGCCCACTACGTCGCCGTGATCAAAACCAACCAGCCGACCGCTTACAGCCAACTCGCGGCCCTGCCCTGGCGGGACGCGGCCACAGCAACGTCCAGGGCAACCGTACGTGCGGCATCGACCACCGGCCGAGCGAGACATTCCTGGACCGGCTCGGCGAGGTCTGCGGGATCGACCCGCCCCGCGAGCACGGCAATGACACCGTCGCCACCATCCGGGCCATGCACCGCGGCGACGTGAAGGTGTTCGTCGGCATGGGCGGCAACTTCGCCCTCGCCGCGCCCGACACCCCGTACACCTACGCGGCCCTGCGAGCCTGCGAGCTCACGGTCCAGGTGAGCACCAAGCTCAACCGCAGCCACCTCGCGCACGGACGCCGGGCGCTCATCCTGCCGTGTCTGGGCCGAACCGAGAAGGACCACCAGCGCGGCGGACTGCAGAGCACCTCGGTCGAGGACTCGATGAGCATGGTGCATCTGTCCGTCGGCATGAAGCGCTCCGCCTCCAAGCACCTGCTGTCCGAGCCCGCGATCATCGCCGGCATCGCGCGCGCCGCGCTCCCGGACAGCGGGACCCCCTGGGAGTGGTACATCGAGGACTACGACCGCATCCGCGACACGATGGCGCGGGTCCTCGACGGGTTCGAGGACTGCAACCGCCGGGTGCGCCTGCCGCTCGGGTTCCGCATCAAGCAGCCCGCCCGCGAACTGGTCTTCCTCACCCCCTCGGGCCTCGCCGAGTTCTCCGCGGCCCCGCTGCCCGACGTGATCCCCGCCCCTGGCGCTCGGCACGATGCGGTCCCACGACCAGTGGAACACCACCATCTACTCGGCCAACGACCGCTACCGGGGCATCAAGAACCTGCGCACGCTGGTCTTCATGAACGAGGACGACATGCGCGAACGCGGGATCTCCGGGTTCACCCCGGTCGCCATCGTCAGCACCGCCAAGGACGGCGGCCACCGCAGCCTCGACGGCTATCTGGCCATCCCCTACGACATCCCGCGCGGCTGCGCGGCCGGCTACATGCCGGAGATGAACGTGCTCTGCGCGATCGGTGCCTACAGCCTCCAGAGCGACCAGCCGTTGATGAAACACGTCAAGGTCACCATCGCACCGGTCAGCGGCTGACGGCTCACAACCACCTGTCCGGATGCCGTAGCCCTGTGTCACGGCCCTTGAAGGGCGCCGACACAGAACGAGGAGCCCACTACGACAGCGCAGAGCGCCGTCGCGGCATGACCGGGGTCCGAGTTGCTCAGCACCAGCACCACGATGCCGAGCAGTCCGCAGCAGGCGGCCGCGATCACGACGAGTTCCCCAGCCCCGGGCCGCAGGTCCTCGCGCCGGGCATGGTGGTGTATCGCGGTCGCGTCCATCGGCTACAGCACCATCCAGCCCACCACCACGAAAAAGGCTTCCATCGCAGCGATGCCCGACAGGATGCCCATCGGGATGTCGGTCGGAAAGGCGACGGTAGTGCCGATCACCGCACCCACGATCACCACGCAAGCAAGCCGCGGGATTGCGGAGCGCGGCAAACACGTGCTACGCGCCATCGCACTAGCGGCATTCCCTCCGCTCAGCGCGGGGCTCCGCCCTCATCCGGACCATTGGGCCCATACGGCGATTACGAAAAGGCGGAAGAGGGGACATATACGGGCCATGCCGTTTTCGCGTAGGGGTTTCCCCATCGTCATCAGGGGTGGCCGGCCACGTTCGCTCGCCGGGGTCACGCGGGTGCTCTCCCCGCGCGGTGCACTGACCGTGCACCAGGTGGACGGAGCCTTCCTCTTCGCCCTGCGCGCGGCTCTGGCCATGGCGGTCGTGGCGCTGCCGATCGTGCTGGCCGGGCGGCCCGATCTGGCGGTGTACGCCATGCTGGGCTCCTTCACCACCACGTTCGGGCGCAATCTGCCGTACGGGCGCCGTGCTCGGGTGCTCTCCCTGGTCGGGGTGGCCATGACGGCGTGCGTGGGATTCGGTGCAGCTCTGGCCGCGCTAGCCCAGCCACGGGCGGGCGGAGCCGGTGCCGTCGCGGTGGTGGCGGCGACGGCCGTGGTCGCCGGGCTGGCCAAGTTCGCCTGCGATGCCAACCGGCTGGGCGGACTGGGTGCGGTGCTGCTGCTCTTCTCCTTCGCGGTGGCCGCCAACACCTCCACCGCTCTCGCCGATGTCCTCCCGAGAACCGGGCTGGCCGCGGGGGCGTCGGCGGTGGCCTGGGTGCTGGCCGTGGTGGGCTGGTTCGTCCATCCGGACCGCCCCCAGCGCATCGCCGTCGCCGCGGCACTGCGCGCGCTCGCGGACCTGCTGCACGGGGCCGGCACCAAGGCCACGGGACAGTTGCGGTACCGGGCGACGGTGGCCGCGCTTCATGCGTACCAATCCCTCGGCCTCGCACCGCCGACGAAGCTGCAGCACAGCGGGCGCGAGGAGATCTGCGCGCGTCTGACGGACATGTCATGGTTCCTGCTGATCGGCTCCGTACGGCGGTCGCCCGACGACCTTCCCGTGACGCCGGAGCACCTACGCCGCCAGGCCCTTCTGCTCGCGGACCGACGCCGCCGGGCGGTGCCGCTGCTGCCCGAACTGGAGTCCTGTGCGGCTTCAGGTGACCGGGACCGCAGCGCCCTGGGGCCGGCCGCGCTGCATGCGGACGCGGCCGTCCGGCGCGCCTCCGAGCTGATGCTGGGTCGGCACCTCGCCAGGTCCGGCCACATCTCGGTCCGGGTGATTCCGGCGCTGCGGATGACCCTGGGCACCGGGGTGGCCGGAGGACTGGCACTTCTGCTGGGCTTGGGGCACGGCTACTGGGCGGCGATCTCGGCGGCCGCCGTGCTGCACTCGGTCAACATCCGCACGACAGCGCAACGTGCCGCCCAGCGGACGATGGGCACCGTCGTCGGGTTGCTGATCGCCGTCGGTGTGCTGGCCGCACACCCGGGTCCTGAGGTCCTGGCCCTGGTGATCGTGCTCCTGGAGTTCCTGCTGGAATACGCCGTCGTCCGCAACTACACCCTGGGGGTCGTCTTCGTGACGCCGATGGCCCTGCTGATGAGCGACATGGCCACCCCCGTATCCGCCGGTGAACTTGTCTACGACCGCGGGCTCGCCAGCTTCCTGGGGATCGCCGTGGGGCTGGTCTGCGCGTTGCTGGTGGTCGACGACCATGCCGCTGTGCGGGTGGAGAGCGCGCTGGCCGCATGCACGCAGGCGGTGGAACGCGCGGAAGAGGCCCTGGCCCCTCACTGCGGACCGCCGCCCTCGGACGTTCAGGTGCGTCTGGCGCAGGCCGTGGTGGAGTTGCGTGATGCCGACGATGCCGCCGCCGGTGAACTGTGGCCGGCGGGAATCGACCCCGCCGAACTCGCCGCGGCGGAAGAACGCAGTTATCTGTTGCTGGACCGACTGCACCGCCGTTGGGTATGACCGGCCCTACGGCTGGTGGGCGTGATCTATGTGGCGGCCACCAGGGTTTGGGGGGCCGGCTGTCCTCATGCGCATGCGCACCCAGTCGAGTTGTGCCACCGTCCGTGTCGAGCAGTCATCGACGATGTGGAGCAGCTCCCGGTCGCGGATGGGGCAGGCGGCCCGGCCGAGCTGTGCCCAGGTGACGTCGACGAGGTTGACGAGCTGGTAGAGGTCCAGCAGGTCGCGCAGCAGACCCGCCGGGCCGGTTCTGGTCGAGGTGAGTCCTTGGTCGTGCAGACGCTCGGGTGCGGGTGCGTCCGACGGTTCGAGGCGGGCGAGAACGGGCCGCAGTGCCTCGGAGTGCGCGGCGGCACAGGCGGGCGGAGCGGGCGGTGGTCCAGTGCACGTCCGCATCGGCGGCGTGACCGTCCGAGACCAGGTGGTAGCTGCGTCCAAGGGTGTCTTCCGCTGTCCGGAGGAAGTCCGAATAGGTGACCAGGTGCGTGAGCTGTTTCAGAGGGCGGTATGCGAACGCGGTGCAGGCGGCGGCAGCCGGCCAGCCACGCCGCCGTTCGTTCCACGGTCCAACGGTGACGGCCCGTTCTACGCGGATCTGCGCTGGCCCGGAGGGCAGGACGAGGTCCGGGCGTTGAACAGCGAGTGCGTCCAAGTGAGGCGGGTTGCGTCCACTTGTCCTTGACCAGACGTTAGTGCCAGGCCAGGAGGGTGCACAGGGAGACGATGCGATGCTGGCGCAGCGCCCGTGGCAGGAGCCGGGTCAGGGGGCGTGCGGGTAAGCACAGGTTCCAAAGCAGGGCGGTTAACCGGACGCGGAACGCGGCGGGTTCGTGATGGCACCGCCGCGTTCTGACGTCCGGATCCGGGAAGGCGGCCTGTCCTACTTGCCGGCGGCGGGGGGCGTCGACGCATGGAGCGCCTCGCGCAGGGTCGCCGTGGTCTGGGCGACCGCCGCCTTGTTGCCCTGCGTGTCACGCAGCGCGTTCAGCATCATGAAGTCGTGGGTGACTCCGCTGTAGTGCGTCGAGGTCACCTGCACGCCAGCTGACCTGAGCTTCGCTGTATAGGAGTTGGCGGCGTCCACCAGCACGTCGGAGTCGGTGATGACCAAGGCCGGCGGCAGGCCACGCAGTTGCTGGACGGTCGCCTTCAGCGGTGAGGCCAGCGGGTTGGCGCGGTCGGCGGCCTTCGGAGCGTAGGCGTTCCAGAACCACTTCATGGCGGGCCGGGTGAGCCAGCAGTTTTCCGCGTAGCGGTAGTACGACGCCGTGTCGAAGTTGGCGTCGGTGACGGGGTAGAGCATGACCTGCTGGCGGAAGTGCGGGCCGCCGCGCTGCTTGGCCATTATCGTGACCGCGGCGGTCATGTCGCCACCGACGGAGTCACCGGCGACGGCCAGCCTGCTGGAGTCCAGACTGATCTCGGCGCCGTGCGCGCCGACCCACTTGGCGACGGCGTACGCCTGCTCGACCGGGACAGGGAACTGGGCCTCGGGAGAGGGCGTGTAGTCGACGAAGACGACCTCGGCGCGGGCGCCGTTGGCGAGTTCACGGACGAGGCGCTCGTGGGTCTTGAAGTTGCCGAGGACCCAGCCGCCGCCGTGGATATAGACGATGCCAGGCAGCGTTCCCTTGACGCCTGCGGGGCGCACGATGTGCACGTTGACCGGCCCCGTCGGGCCGCCTGGCACAGTACGCTCGGTGACCTGCGCGGGCAGCATCGGGACGGGGCCCGCCTGGAGCTTGTTCAGCACGTCACGGGCGGCCGGGTACGACAGGTCGTACAGGGGCTTGCCGCCTGCGGCCGCGAGTTGGTCCAGGAACTTCTGGTCAACCGTCTCCAGTTTCTGCGGTGGGTTGCCGCACGGCACATATGCGGCGTCCGAGGCCACTGCCGCCCTGCCCTGTTCGGTACCCGGCGTGGCGCCGTCATGGACGGTGCCACAGGCACTCATCGTGGTCGCCGTCGCGGTCAGGAACACCGCCACGGCAAAGTGACGCAGGCGGCGAGTCCCGGGCACGGCGCGTATTGCTCGCGCGTCTGTTGCTCTCATGTCTGCGGATTCCCTAGGTGAAAGAGTCGCCCCCCTCCGTAATCGTGGTTGGTCCGTTCGGTATGCGCCATCAGGGTTAGCCCACACAGGGCACGTAGTTCCGCGCGGTCACGGGGCGGGGTGGTGCCCGGATGTGCGCTGGACTCTCGGCCTCGGCCGCAGCGCGCTGCCAGTCTGGACGAACATGCGCCAGTTCGTCTGCGACGGTCCAGCCTGCGTGAGGCGGCCGCCCGGTGAGCAGATGGTCGACGTGGCGGAGCCGTACCAATGAGCCGGCTCCGGCAAACGCAGCTGACTGCGCCCGGCCCTGCCGCGGGAGTGGCCCAGCCGATCGAGCCCCACAGGGTCTGGTTCTGGAAGGTCGCGCCTTGGGGAGTCGTGTGAAGGCCATGCCATGGAGACGTCCCCGTATCGGCGACCAGGATGTCGTCCGGCTTCAGGAAGCGTTCCCAGCGGGGGTAGAGATTCGCGGCAGTGATCGGAGCGTCGCTACCCGCGTCCGGCGCGGACATACGGATCGCTGCCTCCGCCGGACGACGCCACTGGTTGCGCGGGAGCTGCTCCGCGAGGGCACGGAGAAGATCGTTCATCTCCACGGCCTCTTAAGTCATTCCGCCGACACGAACGTGGTGGTGACGAATGTCGATGATCCGGGCGGGATCGAGATTCGAGCTGTACGCACCTGTGTTGAAGTCGTTCGTCAACGTGCCGGCCATGATGACTGCGTCGCCGTGCTCGACGACGCGGCGCACGCCCTCGTCAAGGAGCTTGCCATCGTACATACCTACAAAGGGGCTCTTCGCAGGTGAGGGTGTAGCGCCGAGAACATAGAGCTGTTGGACGGTTGGATGTGAGTCGTCAGGAGGTGCGAGCGTCGTAGTTCTCGCGGTTTGCGAGGACCTCGGCCATGTGTGTCTGCGCCCAGTTCCTGAGCCCGCGCGTCATGTGCTGGAGCGAGAGGCCGAGGTCGGTCAGTTCGTAGGAGCCGGTGACAGGGACGGTCGGCGTCACGGTACGGGTGAGCAGACCATCGTGCTCCAGCGACCGTAGCGTCTGGGTCAGCATCTTCTGGCTGACCCCGGCCAGAAGACGAGAGATCTCGGAGTAACGCATCGCCTTCGGAGCGTCTGCGTGTGCTGCACCGGGCTGGCCAGGGCTGCTGTCACCGCCCAGCGCACACATGATCAGGACGACCCACTTGTCCGAGATTCGGTCGAGCAGCTGTCGGCTCGGGCACCCTGCCAGGAACGCGTTGTACTCCACCTTGGCCTGAGCCCTCTTCTGGGCCGCCTTCATCGTCGTCACTGATCGCGCCTCTCACCGATGGGTGGGTTACGCACTCCAAAGTGCCTACTTCCCGACAGGAAGTTTCTCTCCAATGCGGATGCAGGGGGGCAGCAGGCGCCACCCCGAAGTGCACGACGAAAGGCAACCGGATGAGCACATCCTCCCTCTCTCTTCCCGGCGGCACCTGGACTCTGGGTGAACTGACCGTCACCCGGTTCGGCTACGGCGCCATGCAACTGGCCGGCCCGTGGGTCATGGGGCCGCCCACCGATCGCGAGGGTGCCGTTCTGCGTGAAGCGGTCGGCCTGGGTATCACCCACATCGACACCAGCGACGCCTACGGGCCGCGCGTCACCAATGAGCTGATCCGCGAGGCACTGCACCTCTGTCGCGAGTCGCTGCACATCGTGACCAAGGTGGGCGCGACCCGCGACGAACAGGGTGGCCGGCCCACGGCCCGGCGACCCGAAGATCTGCGCCGCCAGGTCCACGACAACCTCAAATCCCTCCGGCTCGACGAACTCGACCTGGTCAACCTCCGACTCGGCAACGCCGAAGGTCCCCAGCCGGGCTCGCTCGCTGAGGCGTTCGAGACGCTCGTGGAACTCCAGCAGCAGGGTCTGATCCGCCACCTCGGGGTCAGCAACGCCAGCGAGGAGCAGGTCACCGAGGCACAGAGCATCGCGCCGATCGTGTGCGTGCAGAACATGTACAACGTCGCCCACCGCCACGACGACAAGCTCATCGACCGGCTCGCCACCGAAGGCGTCGCGTACGTGCCCCCCTTCCCCCTCGGGGGCTTTACCCCGCTTCACTCCTCGGCGCTCTCGGCGGTCGCCGCTCGGTTGAAGGCGACACAGATATCCGTCGCGCTGGCCTGGCAGCTGCAGCGATCACCGAACATCCTGCTCATCCCCGGCACCTCATCGACAGCGCACCTGCGCGAGAACATCGCCGGCGCGGGGCTCTCCCTCTCTCATGAGGACTTGACCGAGCTGGACGACATCGGGCGCTGAATGCCCCGTAGGACGGCCTGCAAGCCACGACCGAAGTCACCGTTCCCGTTTCGGCCCCGGTCACCTACGTGCGACCGGGGCCGAAGCAGGACGATTCGCCCTCACCTGGTTGACTTCAGATCTTCGACCGTCAGGAACTTGTGTTTACCGGCGGTGGCAGCCAACCCCGCGTCGGTGGCCGGGTAGGCGTCGAGGTCTTGAGGAAGGGGGTTCCTACGCCAGGCCCATCTGGAAGACCTTGACGTTGCACGACGCTACCCCTGAGGGGGGCTTCGCCTGCGCTGACATGACTACGTTCTGCCGCCTTGACGAGCTCGGGCTCGAAGTCACCGGTCAGCGACTCGCCCCGGATCGTGCGGTTCTCGCGTGCCGGGTCGTCGAGTCCGATCAGCGGTGCCGCCGCTGCGGCTGCGAAGGCACACCGCGTGACACCGTGACCCGGCGGCTGGCACACGAGCCACTCGGAGATCGCCGCCGGCTTCGGCGTCCACTCGTTTTCCCTGCCAGATGCTGACGTGGCCGGGCGGCGTTACCGTCATATGGTGAGGCAGGGACGCTGTTCATGGCCTCGGCAGGCTCCCACGCCGTTCCCATGTGGCCTTCATCTACCCTCCGCCGCGTCCTTGCGACGATTCCGGACAGGGAGGCCCCAGATGGCTTGCTTTCCACGCCGCGATGTCGTGATAACTGTGGTGGCGGCAGCGATCGCCGCCACCACTACCGCCGCGGCCGTGCCTGGCGGTGCCGTGGACACCGTGCACCAGGCTGCCCGCCAGACAAAACCCACCGTTGTCCTGGTGCACGGAGCTTGGGCGGACGCGTCGAGCTGGAATGGCGAAATCAGTTTGCTGCGCCGCGCTGGCTACACGGTCCGTGCCATCGGGAACCCTCTTCAGGACCTGACGACTGACGCGCAGACGGTTCACGACTTTCTGAAGAGCATCAAGGGCCCGATCGTCCTCGCGGGGCACTCCTACGGAGGATCGGTTATCACCAACGCCGCCCAGGGGGTCAGCAACGTCAAGGCGCTCGTCTATGTCGACGCCGCCGCGCCGGCGGTCGGCGAGACCACGGCACAGCTCAGCGGCCCGACGTCGGTCTTGACAAAGGGGTCGCCGGCTGACCTGTACGATGCCGTGCCGTACCCGAACGCCCCGTCCAACGCGTCCGCTCTCTATCTCAAGGAGAACGTGTTCGTCACCAAGTTCGCAAGCAGCGTGCCCCATGGCCAGGCGGTCAATCTGTGGGCCACGCAGCGTGCCGCCACAACCGTGGCTTTCAACACTCCTTCCAAGTACGCGGCGTGGAAGACGATTCCCTCCTGGTACTTCATCAGCAGCGGTGACCAGATCATCACCCCTGCCTCGGAGCAGAAGATGGCGCACAGGGCGGGATCCAAGGTGACGCTCTACAAGGGCGGTTCCCACCTGACGCTCGTCTCGGACCCTGCGGCAGTAACCAAGGTGATCCAGTCAGCTGCCTCGTCCGTGAGATGAGCGCACGGGTGCGACCGAGTCAGTCACGGGTGCTGGGTGCAACCCAGCACCCGTGAGTCGCTGATTCACTTGGCGTGCGTCATCGTCCAGGAACATGCTCAGGCTTTGAGGCGCTCCGGCCACCACAGCCTGCTGGTCCCGCCCTGACTCGGGTCGAACGCACGCCCGTGCAGGACCGGGCACATCCGCCCTCGGCTTCTGTCACGGTGTTGTCAGGGAACGCTTGCGTCGTCTCGGACATGGTCACGATTTCCGGGACCGCGGCTGCGATCCGCGTTCACTGTGCAGGACGCATCCGTCGACGTGTTCGCGCCGGGCCACGGCGTTGTCCAGGGCTGTGACGGCCAGGCGGGACTTCATCCGCTCGTCGATGGCGTAGCCCACGATCCTGTTGCTGAAGGCGTCCTTGATCGCGCAGAGGGACAGCTTCCCGTCGCCGGTGGTGTGTTCGGTGATGCCGGCGGACCACAGCCGGTTCGGAGCGTCAGCGGTGAAGTTGCGGCGGACCAGGTCGTCGTGCACCGGCGGGCCGGCCTTCCTGATCCTGCCGCGCTTCTTTCCGAACACGAGCGGCGCGGACCCTGTCCGACCATGCCTGCCGAAGGGCCGAACAGGACCCTCTTCACATTTTCACGCGAGCCGCTCGCACGCAGTTGTGCCGATCAGGCGGCAACGGCCTGATACGAGCGCCGTGCCGCCCAGTTCACAGACTGCAGCTCCACACAGTACGGATGCGCCACGCCTTCACCACTGCCGGACAAGACGGATGGTGATTCACCCACTGCACTTGTCCATCGCCGATGAGGCTCTCGGCCGACGGGGTTCCGGACGAAGGTGCCTCCCCTCGACTGCCATCAGCTCGGCTTGAGGCCATCTCGCCCAGCAGCGTGCATCATCCCGTGTGCACGCCGATTGGGGCCGTCAGGCAGCCGCCGGACAGCTTCCTCGGCTACATCAGGACCGGTCACAGCGTCTCGATGAACTCACTGATGTGCGCGGCGACCTCCTCCGGAGCTTCCAGCGGCGAAAGGTGCCCGATGCCCTCGAGTTCGACGAAGTCCGCCTCGGGAATCCTCGGCAGGAGGTGCTCGCGCAGGGTCTCGGGCGGAGACACCTTGTCGTGACTGCCGGCCAGCACAAGGGCAGGCACCTCGATTGCGTCGAGGCCGGCAGAAATGTCCTCGACAGCGCCGTGGAGAGGCCAGGCCCACCGCACTTCCTCAGTGGGGCGTGTGCTGTCTTCGCAGATCTGACTCCTCAGTTCGTCGCTCAGGCGACGGTTGGCGAGGAACCCGTCGATGGCCTGCTCCACAGCCCCGACGCTGTCATAGACATGCTTCGCAGCCTCCTGCGAGTCGGGGGTGATGCCGACGGGTCCGGGAGTGGCCGGGCCGACGAGAACGATGCCTTCGAGGCCGCCGGGTCGCCGGGAGGCCACGAGCTGTGCGACCTTGCCACCCATCGAGTGGCCGACAAGCACGTAGCTGGTGCAGGCAAGGTCCTCGATGACGCGCTGGGTGTCGTCGGCGAGCTGCTTCATGTCGTAGGGACCGGCAATGGCCGTCGACAGCCCCCAACCACGGTGGTCGTGAGAGACGAATGGCTGGGACGGGTCCAGCCGCTCGACGACCGGCCGCCACGTGCGATGGGAGCCACCGTAGTAGTGCATGAATACCAGGGTCGTCCCTTCTCCTTCGCGCACATGGGCGTAGAGACGACCGCCTTGGACGTCGAAATAGCGTCCGACAGGAGTTTGGTTGCTCAAGGTGTCATGTCCTTGTATCGACCGTGCGCGTCGCGCTGCTGCAACGCTGCCGGCATGACGGGCCCGCCACCGGACCATCACGGATAAGACCATCGCCTCCCGGAAGATGACCGGCTACGGCCGTTACTGCCGTGACCCGTAATTTTCCGGACAGTCTGCCGCCTTCCGGCTTATGGGCTCAGATTTGCGTCTGCGCCGTCGGACCGGAAGTCAGCCGATCCGAGGCAGGACACGTGGGCGGCGCCCAACGTGGAAATGGGGTCCGAGAGGGTGTTCCACGCCCAGCACGGATATGGATGCACGTGCGGGACTGCGCAAGTGATGCGCGACTGGGCAGCACGTCGAGTGGCACCTGCGTCGCCGGAGTCGGGGGCGCTCTCGCAGCCGGGACGGCGGGAGCGGGTGGCTGTCACCTTGCGGGCGGCTGCGGGCCGCGGGAGCGAACACCAGGCTCCGGAGACTGGGCGCCGTCGGACAGGTGAGAAGGTTGGCACTTTTGTTGCGGAGGGTGGCACGGCTTCCCACTCCTGGGCCGAAGGCGGTCTCCTAGCGTTATGGCTACTCACAGAGCCGTTCGGAAGACATTTGATGACCAAGCTCTTTCTGTCCCTGCACGTCCTTGCGGCGATTACGGCGGTCGGCCCGGTTGCGGTGGCCACCAGTATGTTCCCCGCCTCGTTGCGCCGTATCCAGGGCGACTCCACGGTCTCGGGAGATGGCCTGCGGATATTGCACCGGATCTGTCGTGTCTATGCGGCGGGGAGTCTGACCGTGCCGGCCCTGGGGATGATCACCGCGCAACGCATGCATGTTCTGGGGTCGCCGTGGCTGTCCGCCTCGATCATCCTGACGGTGTTGGCAGCGGTGGTTCTGTTCGCCTCGGTGGCGTTGCAGGAACGGGCCTTGCACCGACCGGCACAGGCCGCGCCGGGCCAGTTGGCCGGCATGTCCGGTGTGTTCAACCTTCTGTGGGCGGCCGTGACGGTCTTGATGATCGTCCGCCCTGGCTCCACCACCGGCGCATGACTCCCGGCGCCTGGACCGCCTCCTCCCCCGCCCCCACCGCTGCCCCCGTGCGCCGGGCCGCGAAAAACAGGAGCCGACAATGACTGCGGAACCTCAGGAAAAGAACAGGCACCGGGTAGCTGTCCTGGTACTGCATGGGGTCTACCCGCTCGACATGGGAATTCCCGCGCAGATCTTCAGTGACCGGCCGGACACACCGTATGAGCTCACGGTGTGCGGCGTGGCCCGAGGGGATGTCGCCACCAGCACCGGATTCACCATCGGTACAACCGCGGGACTTGCTGCCCTGGCCCAGGCCGACACGGTGATCGTGCCCGGTTACCAGGACTTCCGGATTCCGCCGGCTTCGGAGGCTGCCGCCGCACTGCAGGTGGCAGCAAGACGCGGCGCGCGCATCGCGGCCATCTGCACGGGCGTCTTCGCGCTTGCCGCGGCCGGCCTGCTCAGCGGGCGCACCGTGACGACGCACTGGGCCGGTGCCGATGCGCTGGAGGAGCTCTACCCGGACGTCCATGTCGACCGCGACGTGCTGTACATCGACGACGACCCGCTGCTGACCTCTGCCGGGGTCACATCCGGAGTGGATTTGTGCCTTCATATCGTCCGCAAAGACCTCGGGGCCGCCGTCGCCAACGACATCGCCCGCGACCTCGTCGCAGCGCCCCACCGGGAAGGCGGGCAGTCCCAGTACATTCCACGGGTCCTGCCCGAACCCACTGCCCACAGTCTCAATACCACCCGCACCTGGGCCCTTGAGCATCTTGACGAACCACTCCACCTGGAAGCCCTCGCCCGGCATGCCAAGGTGTCTTCCCGCACCCTGATCCGCATGTGGCGCCAGGAGACCGGTGTCACCCCCCATCAGTGGCTGCTGACCGCCCGTGTCAACCACGCCCGTGAACTGCTCGAAGTGACCGATCTGGGGATCGAGCAAATCGCCGGCCAGAGCGGACTCGGCACGGGCACCAACTTGCGCGCGCGTTTCCGTGAGGCCCTCGGTGTCACGCCCAGCAGCTACCGCCGGAATTTCCAGCACACAAAGACCCGGTGAGCCGTGCTCCCGGCACCCGGAGAAAAGGGCATTGCCACGGACCGCAATAAAACCGACAACCCATAGGACAGGCCGTACAGGCCGGAAGAAATGACATTCGGGATGCGGTTACAGAATACGAAACTACGCGATTTTCAAGTAGGGAACGCGTAGCCGCTTCCCCGAGGAGTACGACGATGAACAGCCACACCATGTGGATGGTTGGATTCCGATTCTGGTCCGAGGCCGGAACGGACGTGAGGCACTTTTACCTGGTGCGTGGGGTGGCCAGCGAAGCAGAAGCGCAGCGAGCAGCAGCCCATAAAGCGGGCACCGTGCCTGAACATACACGCCGGAGAGGTGCAGAACTGGACGCCGAATGGATCCAGGTCCAGGAGGTCGTGCGGGACGGCATCGGCAGGTGCCGGCTGTCCGATCTGCCGCCTCGTCAAGCCGCGCGCGTCCCCCTGGATCGAAAGATCCTGGCAGGGAAAGCCCGCCGACGCACCTCCGCCGCATGAAAGCGTCCGCAGAGCGGGGGCGACGAGGCCACGACGCGAATCGGGATGCCGAACCGGCCTCCCGTCGCAGCGCAGGGGCAAGCCGGTGCCACCAAAGGCGCACTGCACGCATCGCGGCCGATGGCAGACACGCGCCGAGTGGGCTGCACCTCCACCGGTCCGCCGTCGGGCTGCCACGTCCGGTCGGGACGACAGGGACCGCGACTCCGGAAGCACCGGCCGGTCCAGGCCGCGAGACACACGAGATCCGTCCGGGGCCGCACGTGGCATCCGCCGGGCCGGACAGCAGGAGGAATGCAGGACACCTGCACTGTCGAGCGGACAGGGCCGCCCCGTCGGCCGCTTCGACCAGCGGGCGCTGTGATCACTTACCGGTGGGAGCCGTGCCGTAGCGCAGCGCACGGCTGCCTGGACAGTCCGACGAGCCCCTGCCAGGAGAGCCAGGCCGACACCGGCGGCGGGCGCTGACGCCGGGCAGCAGTCGGAGATCCGTGCAGGCCGTGGCCGCACGCGGCTACCGGATGGCAACGGGCACAACCCACAGCAGTTCGCCGGACCGGGAATGATCCGACTCCACGCTTGGTTGAAAAACATGTAGCGCTGACTATATGTTTTTCAAGTACCCGGATGGAAGTCGGTTCGGCGCGGGCGGCATGGGTTCCTTGACGATCAGCTGCCCGGTCCGTCGGCCGGGCGAGGCTGCATGTCATTCGACATGGTCAGCGGCGCGCCTTACGGCGCCCTGCACAGAAGAACGGCTGTGCTGTCTTCCAGCCCTCCGGGCTCGGCGGGCGCGCGCTGCCGTCAGCCTTGAAGCATCGGACCAGGCGGTTGCGCATCGCCGGCAAAGAGCACGTCGGAGGTAGTGGAATGAGTCGTAGCTACGAGCAGAGCTGTGTCATCGCCCGGGCCCTCGACGTACTGGGAGAGCGCTGGACTCTTCTCATCGTCAGAGAACTCGCCCTGGGACCCCGGAGGTACGGCGACCTGCTCCGCTCCCTGCCGAGCATGGGAACGAACCTTCTGGCAGCCCGGCTGAAGCACCTCGAGCAGTATGAAGTGCTGCAGCGCACGACCCTTCCCGGACCTGGGCGCGCTTCTGCCTACAGCCTCACCCCCCGGGGGGAGAAACTGCTCCCCGTACTGGCGTCCTTGGTGGAATGGGGTGCGGGTCTGGACCCGTCTCCGGCCGACTACGCCGACCGGGCGGAGTGGTGCGTCGTTGCGATGAGTCTGACGGCTGCCCCTGGAGCAGCGGGATTCACCACCGTGACCGAACTGCACATCGGCGAAGAAACCCTTTGGATACAAGGCGACGGCCATCGCGTCCGCGTCGAGACGGGCCCGGCGCCCATGACCCCCGGTCTGCGCCTGACCTGCGAGAAGGCAACGTTCTACGCCCTCGCGAAGAAGCACGTCACAGCCGACAGTGCGATCGAAGCAGGCGAACTGACGGCGGAGGGGGACGTCCGTCAGGCGCGACGTTTCTTCGACTTCTTCTCGCTGCCCGAGGACATGCGCGACTCCTGAGGACCTTCCCGGTTTTCAGCGGACAGCGGGGGCTGACCACATACACAGTCCTCACCGCTCTCCACCGCGGAGGACAAACCACACACGAAGGAAAACGATCATGGCACGTAATCTTCTGGTCATCGGGGCGACAGGTAAGACCGGTGGGCACACCGTCGAGCTTCTCCTCGAACGAGGGCACAACGTCCGCGCACTGGTTCGTAAAGAAGACGAACGTTCCGAGAGGCTGGCCCGTCTGGGGGCGGAAGTAGTCGTCGGCGATGTGCTGGACCTCGACTCCATCTCAAAGGCGGCACACGGCATCCACGCCCTGTACTTCACCTACCCGATCATGCCCGGCCTCATCGACGCGACAGCCAACGTGGCCCAGGCGGCACACGAGAACGGCGTGGGCGCGATCGTCAACATGTCCCAGATCTCCGCCGCCCGCGTGACCGCCAGCAACGCCGCACGCCACCACTGGGTCGCGGAGCAGGTACTCGACCGCTTCCCCGTGCCGGTGACGCATCTGCGGCCGACGTTCTTCGCCCAGTGGTTGATCAACACGTGGGCCGACGGCACCGGCGAACTGGCGCTCCCCTTCGGCGACGGCCGTCACGCCCCGATCGCAGAAAGTGACCAGGCCAGGGTGATCGCAGCCATTCTGGAGAACCCGGAGCCCCATGACGGAAAGATCTACCCGCTGTATGGGGCAGTGGAACTCAACCACTACGAGATCGCCGAGGAGATGAGCAAGGAGCTGGGCGAAGAGGTCAGGTATGTGCCCATCGACCTCGACCGCTTCACGGCGATCCTCGAGGGTCGAGGGGCGCCGGCATACCTCATCCAGCACCTGAAGGCAGTCGCCGTCGACTACCAGAACGGTGTCTTCGCCGGGACGAACAACATTGTCAAGAGCATCGGCGGCCAGGATCCTCTCGACGTCCGGGCGTTTGTCGCCAAGAACCGGTCGGCCTTTTCCTCGCACACCGGATGAACCCGTCCGAAATTCGTGAAGGAACCCTCCCGGCGCGACTCGGAGTCCAAAGACCTTCGGAAGAGCGGCACCGAACCTCCGATGATCGAGCACCTCTCGCTGGCAGGTTCGGCTGACCGAACGGTGTCATCTCGGAAACCGACGACTCGGTGACGGGACCCGGTAGTTCGAGACCGCCACTACGTTCCCGCTGCGCAGAAGCACGCTTTCTGCGACGCACGTGACTGTCGAGACTTTGACACAACACGAGATACCACGACGTGTTGAAGAGATATTCAGAAACAGGATCAGAGTATGAGTAAGAAGACGTGGCTGATCACCGGCGCATCCTCC
Organism: Streptomyces sp. NPDC086777; assembly: GCF_040702065.1. Classification (NCBI taxonomy): domain Bacteria; kingdom Bacillati; phylum Actinomycetota; class Actinomycetes; order Kitasatosporales; family Streptomycetaceae; genus Streptomyces; species Streptomyces sp. NPDC086777. The sequence goes on from NZ_JBFBJI010000026.1 coordinate 135,069, forward strand.
GGATTCGGCCGCCAGCTGGCCGCAGAGGTCCTCCGCAGGGGAGACGCGGTCATCGGCACCGGAAGGAACGAAGAGAGCCTGGCTGCTCTGACCGCGGAGCATCCGGGCGTCGCCACAGTGGTGGCCGACATCAGCACCGCTGAGGGTGTGGCTGTCATCTCCGCGGCGATACACGACGCCGGCGGTATCGACGTGCTGGTCAACAACGCCGGATACGGAGTCTTCGGGTCGGTCGAGCAGGTAACGGAGGAAACGGTCAGGGCGGTCTTCGAGACCCACGTCTTCGCTCCGCTGTCTCTCGTTCGTGCGACGCTCCCGTACCTGCGCGCGCGACGCGGGCGGATCATCAACTTGTCTTCCGAGCTTGGCGCCTATGCATGGCCCGGTTCAGCGCTGTACTCCGCGAGCAAGAGCGCGCTGGAGCTGATCTCTGAGGCACTGACTCTGGAACTCGCCCCGACAGGTGTGACGGCCACGGCGATTCAGCCGGGTACGTACGGGACTGGGTTCATCACGAACGCCGTGGTGGAGCCCCCGAACGAGGTGTATGCCCCCACGGTCGGCGCTGTGCTCGGGAAGGTGTCGCAACTTGCGCCGGAGGATCTCGGGGATCCGCGTGACGTGGTCGAGGCCATTCTTCACGTGGCCGATGTGGAGGAGCCCCCGGTTCGTCTCGCTGTGGGACAGGAAGCTCTGACCACGATCCGGGAATCCCTCGACCGCCGGCTTGAGGAACTGTCCCGGGCCGGCGACTTCACCGAATCACTCTCGAAGAGGCGCTAGATGTGCTGTCCCGGGACGTTGGTGACACGCGGTCTGGGTGCTTGAAGAGGTGAGGGCCTTCTGGGTTCGGTGTGGATTGCGACATCTACCACCGGCACTCAGGAGGCCCTCGTGTCCCACCGCAATGCCCCGCTGACCCCGACCGGCAGGCTGCGTCTAGCCCGGTGTGTCGTGGACGACGGCTGGCCCTTGCGGAGGGCCGCGGAACACTTCCAGGTCAGCCACACCACTGCCGCCCGCTGGGCCGGCCGTAACCGGCAGCTGGGCGAGGCCGGGATGCACGATCGCTCTAGAGCGTGTCTCTTTGATCGGTTAGTCAGTTGATCGAATGTGTCTGTCCGGTTAGTGATCACTGATGCGATGTGGGGCCGGATCGAGTCGCTGATACCGGCCGATCCGGTCCGAGGTCGGCGATGGGCCGACCATCGTCGGACCCTTGAGGCCATCGCGTGGAAGTACCGCACTGGTTCGCCCTGGCGGGACCTGCCGGACGAACTCGGCTCGTTCCAGACCGCTCACAAACGGCTGATCCGGTGGGCCGTGGACGGAACCTGGGAAAGGATCCTCACCGCAGTCCTGGCTGCAGCCGACGACCGTGACAACATCGGTTGGATCGTGTCAGTGGACTCCACCGTCTGCCGGGCCCCACCAGCATGCCGCCAGGGCCAGGAAAAAGGGGCGCCGGACCGGGCCGAACCCGACGACCACGCGCTCGGACGTTCCCGTGGCGGCCTGAGCACGAAGGTCCACCTGGCCAGCGACAGTCACGCTCGCCCTCTGACACTCCGCGTCACCGCCGGGCAGGCCGGCGACGCACCAGCCTTCGAAGCCGTGATGGCAGGCATCCGTGTTCCGCGAAACGGGCCGGGAAGGCCAAGGACCCGGCCGGATGCCGTTCTGGCGGACCGCGCGTATTCGTCCCGCGCGATCCGGGGGCATCTCCGCCGGCGCGGGATCCCTGCCGTCATTCCCCAGCCGTCCGACCAGGTGGGACACCGTCTGCGACGAGGCCGCGCAGGCGGTCGACCGCCTGCGTTCGACGCCCAGACATATAGGCAGCGCAACACGGTCGAACGATGTATCAACCGGCTCAAGCAATGGCGCGGTCTGGCCATGCGGACGGACAAGCTCGCCATCGCGTACCAGGCAGCACTCCAATTCGCCGCCATCCTGCTCTGGGCGCGACGCTGACCGAGCGGAATGTCTGTCAGCTGCTGTAAAAGAACAGCTCAAGATCCTCCATGGACCCTGGCCCGGTCAGGAAGCCCTCCGCCTGGGCGATCTCCTTCTCTGGTGGTACCTGACGCTCTCGAAGAAGCTGTGTCATCCACTTCTCACCCTGCTCGCCGATCGCGTAGATGCCGGACAACAGTTCGGCCATACCCGCAGGGTGCTGCGGGCTGCGCCCGACCACGGGCTGGAGTTCCCACCCCCCTGCTCGGGCAGCGAGCCGGAGTACCCCAGCCCAATTGGCGATCCGCCCGATACGTACGTGCCACGAGTCCTCGGTGAACGGAGCCAGTCGACCGCCGTGCAGGGCATTGGTCGCGGCCATGACGTCCGCCACCACCTGCCGCTCCACAGGATCACGAACCCAGCGCCCCTCCTGCGCCTCCTCGATAGCGGCCGACCACCACTCCCATGCGCCGTCCAGCCGGGCCGTGAATGTATCCATCCCGACAGAATCCCACGCATGTGGCCGTCAACCGTCAGGCGGGGGCCGATGCCTCCAAGAGCCAACGGATCAAAGAGACACGCTCTAGTTGTATTGACCCGAAGCGTTGTTCACACGTCTGATCGGTGGGTGGCCGCCGAGTGCGGTGTGGCAGCGGTGGTGGTTGTAGGTGTGCAGAAAGTCTGCCAGGGCCGCGGTCCGCTCGTCGTTGCT
>NZ_JBFBJI010000027.1:0-132697 GCF_040702065.1 Streptomyces sp. NPDC086777
CCGTGCCCCGGCCCCCACACACACAGCGCGTCCAGCCCACGCGCCCCGATCACCCGGTTGAGGTGGGTGTACACGAGGTTCAGGCCGGGCGAGGTCCCCCAGTGGCCGAGCAGCCTCGGCTTGATGTGCTCGGGACGCAACGGCTCGGTGAGCAGCGGGTTGGACATCAGGTAGATCTGGCCCGCCGCCAGGTAGTTGGCGGCCCGCCAGTGCGCGTCCAGGGTGCGCAATTCCTCGTCGGACAGTACGGTGGCGTCCTGGTGTTCGACCTTGGACATCGGGATGGCTCCATGGGTAGGTCATCGGGCGGTGGAGGCGGCATGGCCGGCAAGCAGGCGGCGGAGCTGCCGCGCAAGGTGTACGAGGCGGAACTGCTCCGGTTGCAGACCGAGTTGGTGAAACTGCAGGAGTGGGTGCGGGCCACGGGTGCACGTCTTGTAGTGATCTTCGAGGGACGGGACGCGGCCGGCAAAGGCGGGACGATCAAACGGGTGACCGAGCACCTCAATCCGCGGATCGCCCGGATCGCGGCGCTGCCGAAACCCACCGAGCGCGAGCGCACCCAGTGGTACTTCCAGCGGTACGTGGAGCATCTCCCGGCGGCCGGGGAGATCGTGCTGTTCGACCGGTCCTGGTACAACCGGGCCGGCGTCGAACGTGTGATGGGCTTCTGCACGAAGGAGGAGTACCAGCTCTTCCTGCGGCACTGCCCGATCTTCGAGCGGATGCTGGTGGAGTCCGGGATCCTGCTGCGCAAGTACTGGTTCTCGGTGAGTGACACCGAGCAGCAGGACCGGTTCCGCAAGCGCCTCGAGGATCCGCTGCGGCGCTGGAAGCTCTCGCCGATGGACCTGGAGTCGATCACCCACTGGGAGGCGTACTCCCGGGCGAAGGACGAGATGCTGGTCCACACGGACGTCTCGGACGCGCCCTGGTACGTCGTGGAGAGCGACGACAAACGCCGGGCCCGGCTGAACATGATGGCCCACCTGCTGTCGACCGTGCCGTACCGCGACGTGCCGCCGCCGGTGCTGGAACTCCCCAAGCGGCCGCCGTCGACCGGCTACGAGCGCCCGCCGAGGGATCTGCAGACCTACGTCCCCGACCACACGGCGCGCCTCTGAGCGAGCGGGGCGCCGTCCGGGGCCGCCGGGTGGCCCTCGCCGGGGCGGCGAGCGCCGCGGTGGCGGTACGGGGCATGATCCTCACCTCGTGGGCTCCTGCACCGAGGGATCACGTGGTCCGCTTCGGCGGATCCGGGGCCGGCGTCGGGTCCGGGAGGTTGGGCGGGCAGGGGCCACTGGTCCCGGACCGGGGCCGCTCGGCCCAGACCGGGAGGGGCGGCCCAGGCCGGAACGGGAGCGGTCCCGGACGCCGAAGGCAGGTCAGGTACCGACGGAGCACGGATTCCGGGACCACCGGGCGGAAGGCGGCGCATGACCCACGGCAGCGGCGGACACCCGTGGTGGCACCGGCTCGTGCCCGGACTCGCCTCGCTGCTCGGCTACCGGCGCGCCTGGCTGAGGGGTGACCTGCTGGCCGGGGTGACCGTCGCCGCGTACCTGGTGCCGCAGGTCATGGCGTACGCCGGGGTGGCCGGGCTGCCCCCGGTCGCCGGTCTGTGGGCGATCCTGCCCGCCCTGGCCCTGTACACGGTGTTCGGCTCCTCGCGGCTGCTGTCGGTCGGCCCCGAGTCGACGACCGCCCTGATGACGGCCACCGTGGTCGCCCCGCTCGCCGCCGGTGACCCGGGCCGGTACGCCGTACTGGCGGCCGGCCTCGCCGCCACGGTCGGCCTGCTCTGCCTGGTCGCGCGGGCCGTCCGCCTGGGGTTCCTGGCGGACCTGCTCTCCCGCCCCGTCCTGATCGGCTACCTGGCCGGCGTCGCCCTGATCATGGTCGTGGACCAGCTGCCCAAACTCACCGGAGTGCCGGGGACGGGGACCGAGTTCTTCCCCCAGCTCTGGTCGTTCTTCACCCACCTGGGCGAAGCCCATGCGACGACCGTGGTCTTCTCGGCGGCGACGCTGCTCTTCCTCCTCGTCGTCACGCGGTACTTCCCGGTGCTCCCCGGCCCGCTGCTGACCTTGGTCCTGGGCACGGCGGCCGTGGTGGCCCTCGACCTCGACGGCCGCTACGACATCAGGGTCATCGGCACCGTCCCGGCGGGTCTGCCCGGCCTCGCCGTGCCCGACCCCGCCGAGCTGCCCGGCCTGGTCCTCCCCGCGCTCGGCGTCCTCCTGGTGGCGTACACGGACTTCATCCTCACCGCCCGCGCGTTCGCCGGCCGCGGCCCCGACGTGGGCCCCGGACTCGACGCCGACCAGGAGTTCCTGGCGCTCGGCGCGGCCAACCTCGGCGCGAGCGTCGTGCACGGCTTCCCGGTGAGCAGCAGCGCCAGCCGCACCGCCCTGGCCACCTCGGCGGGTGCCCGCAGCCAGGCGTACTCCCTGGTCGCCGGTGCCCTCGTGCTCGCGGTCCTGCTCTTCCTCAGCCCCCTGCTCACCCGGACACCCGCGGCGGTGCTCGGCGCCCTGGTCGTCTATGCCGCGACCCGCATGACCGGCCTGGCCGGCTTTCGCCGCCTGGCCGCCTTCCGGCGCCGCGAACTGCTCCTCGCGCTCGGCTGCCTGGCGGGGGTCCTCGCCCTGGACATCCTGTACGGCGTGCTGGTCGCCGTCGGCCTGTCGGTGGCCGAGCTGCTGACCCGGGTGGCCCGCCCGCACGACGCCGTCGAGGGTCTGGTGCCCGGCGTGGCCGGCATGCACGACATCGACGACTACCCCAGCGCCCGCACGATCCCCGGTCTTCTGGTCTACCGCTACGACTCGCCTCTGTTCTTCGCCAACGCCGAGAACTTCCACCGCCGGGCCCTGGCCGCCGTCGACGAGCAGACCACGCCGGTCCGCTGGTTCGTCCTGAACACCGAGGCCAACGTGGAGGTCGACATCACCGCTCTCGACGCGGTGGACGCCCTGCGCCGCGAACTGACCGCGCGCGGTGTCGTCTTCGCGCTCGCCCGGGTGAAGCAGGACCTGCTGGACAGCCTCGAGGCGTACGGGCTGGCCGACGCGGTCGGCCACGACCGCATCTTCCCGACCCTGCCGACGGCGGTGACGGCCTACCGCGCGTGGCTGGCGGCCCACCCGGACGGGTGAGACGGGGGCCGGGTACGGCGGTGCGGGGAGCGGCCGTCCGGGTCACGGCCGTGCCGAAGGTCCCGGGCCGGGGGGACCGCTCGGCCCATGGCGGGCCCGGCCCCGGCACCGCACGCTGGCAGTGGCAGCCCGTACCCACGTCCCGTCCCGGGAGGCAGGCCATGAACACCCAGCCGACCCTCAGCATGCTGCGGGGCCTGTCCGCAGACCGGCAGCGGCAGCTGCTGCGCCACGCCCGGGAGGTCTCCTTCCCGCAGGGCACGCGGCTCTTCGAGGAAGGCGGTCCGGCCGACCGGTTCTGGATCATCCGCACCGGCCGCGTCGAACTCGACATGCACGTCCCGGGCCGCCGGGCGGCCGTCATCGAGAGCCTCGGGCACAACGAGCTCATCGGCTGGTCCTGGCTGTTCGCGCCCCCCGTGTGGCACCTGGGCGCCGAGGCCACCACGCCGGTACGTGCCTACGAGTTCGACGCCGCGGCCGTCCTGGCGCTGTGCCGGGAGGATCCGGCGCTGGGCAGCGCGGTCAGCCAGTGGGTCGGCCAGGTGCTCGCGCACCGCCTGCGCGCGGCCCGCAAACGGCTGCTGGACCTGTACGCCCCGTACGGCGCCGGCGCGAGCGTCTGACCCCGTCCGCCGACGGCGTACGCCGCGCGGGCGACGCACGTGGGGCCGGTCGGCCCTGGTGCGACCCGCCCCCGGCGGACGGTGATCCTCGTGGGCGGCCCGCGGTGTGCCCGCCGTCCGGGACAGGCCTGGATGCCGGGGACGAGGGGGACCTCAATGGCAGAGCCGCGCGCCTTCTCGGAACAGGACCCGATCCGCGTGTTCCTGCTGGACGACCACGAGGTCGTCCGGCGCGGCATCACCGGCCTTCTCGACGCCGAACCCGACATCACGGTCGTCGGCGACGCCGGCACCGTCCAGAACGCCCGCGGCCCCGCCCTGCACCCGCACGTCGCCGTCCTGGACGTCCGCCTGCCCGACGGCGACGGCATCACCGTCTGCCGGGAACTGCGCGACCGGATGCCCGCCCTGGCCTGCCTCATGCTCACCTCCATCGACGACGAGGAAGCCCTCCTCGACGCGATCACGGCCGGCGCCTCCAGCTAGGTCCTGAAACAGATCAAAGGCTCCGACCTGGTCTCCGCCGTCCGCACCGTCGCCTCCGGCCACTAGTGCCGGCAGGTCGCGGTGGCCGGGCTGGTACACGACGCCGTCGGCGACGGCCGCCGTGAAGTGCCCCGCCCCCGGGACCCGCACCCGCCAGCGCACGGTACCGCCGATCGGGCCGGCCGGTACGGGCCCGCGACCGGCGTCCGTCCGCACGGGACGGGCGGCGGGGGCGCGGTGGTCCTCGGCCGGTGCCTCACCCGGCCGGTGGGCCCGCACGGCGTAGAGGTGCTCGTCGAGGCTAATCGACGTACACCGTGCCACCGTTCACCAACGGCGTGGAGTGCACCGGCCCGGTCGTCCTGACCTTCCACCGTGCCTCCCCGGTGGCCGCGTCCACCGCCCACAGGCGCCCGTCGTGGCTGCCCGCGTACACCGTGCCGTCGGCGATGGCCGGCGTCGCGTGGATCTCGCCACGGGTCTTCAGCCGCCATCTCTCCCGACCGGTCCCGGCGTCCACCGCCAGCAGGTACCGGTCCTCCACACCGACGACGGCGATGCCCTCGGCCACCGCGGGGCTCGCCCATGCCGCCCCTGGGGGAGACAGCCGCCGGCGTTCCTCACCGGTCGCCGCGTCCAGCACCACCAGGCCGTCGTGGTTGCCCACGTACACGCTTCCGCCGGCCACCGTCGGCGTCTGCCGCACGCCTCCGTGGGGAAAGACGTCCCATCGCCTGCTGCCGGTGGCCGTGTCCAGGGCCACCACATGCCCGCCGGCAGCCGTGTACAGGACACCGTCGGCCACCGTGGGCGCGGGATTGCGGGACGCGCGCAGGCCCTCCACCCGCACCTTCCACACCGGCCGGCCCGTGAGTCCGTCCACCGCCCACATCCTGCCGTCGTGCGAAGCGGCGTACACGACGTGGTCCGCGACCGTCGGCGTCGACATCCTCGACCAGCGCGATCCCCGCTTCCAGCGCACCTCGCCGGTCGCGGCGTCCACCGCCGTCAGGCAGCCGGCGATGTCGGCGAAGTACACGACGCCGGTGTCCGCCACCGGCGACGTCCCGATCCCGGAGTCGTCGTCCAGGGTCCAACGTCGCTGTCCGGTCTCCGCGTCGACGGCCACCAGGTCGGAGCAGTCCCCGACCACGTACACGGCGCCGTCGGCCAGAGCCGACGCGTGGTAGGGCACGCCTCCGCCGGGCACCCGCCACAGCGTTCTGTCATCGACGTCCACACCAGCCATCGTTCTCCCCTCCCCATTCCCCGTGCACTGCCGCCGGGCCCGGAGGAACCCGGCAGTCCACCGGACCCCGGCATGTCGCGTCCGCCGGCCGCGACCGTGGATCCACCTGGTCCCGCGCCCTGCCGGCCGCACCCGGGCTCGCTGCGCAACGCGTTCACCGGCCGGTGAGCGGAAGGCCGAGGACTCCGCGGTCGTGTCCGACGACCAGGTCCGGACCCGCGGTGGCCAGACACGTGGGCGCCACGTCCAGGGCGAGGTGCGCCACCGCGCCGGTCTCCGGTTCCCACACCCGCAGCCGCTGACCGTGACGGGCGCCGGCGACCAGGACCGTGCGGCGGTCGTGCAGTGTGGTGGCCGTGACCAGCGGCGGGCCGCCGGTGCCCGTGGCGACGGGCAGACCGTCGCCGGTCGGGGCACCGGTGGCAAGGTCCCACAGCAGGACCGCGCCCCGGTTGTCCGCCGTGGCCAGCAGGGGCCGGCCGGGTGTGGGAACGCTCGCCACGGCCGCCGCACGGTGGTCGGCGTCGGCGAGCGCACGTGCGTTCAGTTGTACGGCCGCGCCCGGCTCCCAGAGGTCGTCGACGGCCGGATCCCACACGTGGACGCGGCCCGAGGTGTCCGCGGCCGCGATCAGTGTGTGGCCGGCGGAGATCGGGACGGCCGCGATCGACCGGACGGGACTGCCGTAGGGGTTGAGGCGCCCGACGCACTCGCCGGTGTCCGGGTCCCACAGCCGGACCGCGCCTCGGGGGGTGGCGGTGACGAGCAGGGTGCGGCCGTCGGGGACGGTCGCAGGGCACATCCCGGTCACCCCGCCGGGCCAGTCACCGGCCGGTTCGCGAACCGGCCGTCCGGTGACGGGATCCCACAGGGCGATCCTGCCGGTGTCGCCTCCGCTCGCCAGGCGGACCCGGCCGCCGGGCAGGGGCAGCGCCGTCAACGAGCGGACACGGTCGGGATGTCCTGGCAGCGGGTCGTGGACGAGTCGTCCGTCGGCCGCGTCCCACAGGCGGACCGCGCCGGTGTCCCCGACACCGGCCACGAGCGTCGGTCCATCGGGGAGGCACGCCACCGCCACCGCGTCGACGCCCCCGGACGAGCCGGGCGCGGAGCCGTCGAACACCCGGATACGGCCCCAGGGCGTGCCGTCGGCCGTGAGCACGTCGTTCCCGTCCTGCCGGAAGCGGGTCGGCGCCTGACCTGTTCGTACGGGTGCCGCCGGACCCGACGTGGCGGCCGGCCCGTCGGCGTCCGTCCCCGCCCGGGCCGGAGGGTGCTGGGGGCGCGCGCCGTCCGGGTCCTCCGCCAGGCCGTCGGCGATCGTCCATGTCCGCTCGCAGTCCCAGCAGCGGAAGTGCCCGGTGAGCGACATCAGTTGGCGGGCCAGTTCGGTCGCGGCCGGCTGCGGGGTGCCCCTGACCGCGACGACGCCGGCGACCAGGCACAGGACGGCCTGTCCCGGTGTCCCGGAGGGTATCCCCGCCACCGCGACCTCGCGTGCCACCCGCACGAAGGGTGCCCACCCCTCCCCCAGTGCCTCCTCCCGCAGCGCCGCGGCGACCTCGCCCCAGGGATGCCCGTCCGACCGGACCCGGGCGGGATCGGGCGGCTCCGGGGCCTCGAAGGCCGGACGCTCCGGGTCCACGAGGAAGAACCCGACGTTCTCGGTGTCGCTGCCGCAACCGGGACACACCAGCAGGAGGCCGTTCTCGCGGGGGTCCGACAACTGCGTCAGTGCTTCGCCCGTGTGGTGACCGGCGAACGCCGTGCAGGAGAGCACGAGACGGGCGCAGGCCTCCACGGGCACGTCGGCTTCGAGCAGGCTCCGGACGGCCGCGCGCTCGGCCAGCCGCAGTGCCGCACCGTACCCCGCCCGGAGATCTGCCGGGACGGGGGGCCGGTGATTGGCGGTCACGATGAATCCCAGGTCCACCCAGAAGTCCGCGGTCCGTGCCGGAGGCAGGGCCGCCGCCGCCTCGACGAGGTGCGGCAGGGCCGCATACGCACCGTCGAAGACGACCCCGTCGTCCATCAGTCCGTCCGTCAGGTACGTCCAGGTCTGCCGCCACGCATCGTCGCTCCCGCCGGCAGCGGCGGAGGCCAACTGCTCCAGGAGGGCTGCCACCTCCTCGGCCTTCACACCGTCGAGGTCGCGCCAACGGGGGCTGTGCAGGGACAGCTTCGGAATCATGCAACGAGTCTCGCAGCCGGCACTGACGATCAGGGGCGCCCTGGTGTCCGGCGACCTCCGCTCAGTTCGCCGTCCCGTCGACGACCACCGCCACCGCACGAGGCACGAGCCGCTCCAGGGACTCCAGCACAGGGGCCCAGCCGTCCAGCAGCACGGCCTGTGCGGCAAGCCTGCGGGCGCGGAACGGTTCGGACAGCGGCACGAGTTCGGCCATCGCGCGGGCCCGGGTCGCGCGGTGGGCGATCGAGCGGGTGAGTGTCTCGGCGCGGTCCGGATCGCCGTACCGGGCCGTCTCCCGGGCGACCGCGACCAGCGCCTCGTCCTGTGCCCAGCAGTCGTCGACGGAGCGGACGAGCGCGGCCGCCCGGCCCGTCTCGCCGCGCCGGGCCAGCTCCCGGACCACCTCGACCAGCGCCCTGTCCTGTGCCCGGCGGTCGTCGATCGAGTGGACGAGCGCGGTTGCCCCGTCCGGGTCGCCCGAGCGGGCCAGTTCGGCGACGACGTCAGCCTGCCGTCCGGCGCGCAGATCGGGGTCGAGCGGGCTGGTGAGGGCCATGGCCCGCTCGGCCTGCCCGTGCCGGGCCAGCAGCAGGGTCAGGGATCTCAGCAGGATGTCGTGATCACGGCCGTCACCGGTCTCCAGCAGCGTCTCCGCCCGGTCGGCCAGGGCCAGTGCGACGTCCTGGTCCGCGTTCTCGGCGACCGCGTCCAGCACACCCGCCAGGTCCCGGGCCCCCAGCAGGTCGCCGGGCGGGAAGGGGCGGGCGACGGGGTCGTCGCCGTCTTCCTCCCACTCCGTGCCCCGGCCGTCGGCCCCGGCGAGCGCCCACCCGCACCGGACGCCCCCGGCCTCGGCGGCGGGTCCTGACGGGGGGCGAAGGAGAGCGTCGAGCCGGTCGAGGTCTGCGTCGAGCGCCTCGCGGGCCAGCACCACGGCCAGGGGCCGTGGCTGCGACCACCCTGCCGGGTCGCGGGACCGGGTGCCGTCCTGAACGCGGTCGGCGAGCACGGCCGCCCGCTCGTGGTCGCCGGTGGCGAAGGCCACCTCCACCAGGAGGGCGAGTACCTGTTCCGTCCCGTCGACGGGGCAGGAGCTCACCGCGTCCTCGGCGCGAGCGGCGAACCCGAGCGCGTCGTCCCTGTCGCCGCCGTCCGCCGCCGCCTTCGCCAACAGGGCCCAGGCCCTTCCCCAGTTGTGCGGGTAGCGGATGCTCTCCGCCACGGCGACGGCCCTGTCGCGGTCACCGGCGCGGGCCCAGGCCGGCACGAGGGCGACGAGTGCCTGGTCCCGCAGCTGGCGCAGGGGAATCGACTCGGCCAGCGCCTGTGCGCCGCACAGGTCTCCCGCGTCCGCCGCGGCCCGCACCAGCTCCAGAAGCTCCTCGCCCTGGTCGAGTTCGTCACCGATCGTGTACGCCAGTTCGGCCGCGCGCTGGAGGTGGCCGGTGCGGGCGAGCGCCCTCGGCAACCGGCCACGGGTGAGATCGGTACGCCGGTCCGTACCCGCGGACAGCCGCAGCAAGGCCAGCAGGCAGGGCTCGAACCCCCCTTGTGCGACGTTCCTTCCCGCCTCGTTCCCCGGCACCGGGCCCCGGTGTCGCTCCCAGGCCCGCGTCATGAAAAGCTCCGGCCCCCACTGGGCCATCCCCTCCGGCATACCCGGTCCCCCCGGTGAAGCTCCCCCGGCCGCGCACCCGCGCAGGCGTTCCCACAGTAACTGTCGGGACGTCGCCCGTTTTTGACGGCATCGTCGTGGCAGCTCCTGCGCCCGGCGGAGGCGGCCTTGCCGAGCCGCGGCGCTGGTCGTCAGTCCGTCGTCCCGGGCTGTGCGTTCCGCGTGGCGTCCTCGCGGAGTGCGTGTGCGACGGCGCTCGCCACGCGAGCGTCCTCACGCTGCGTGCGGCGCGCGCGGGCGCGGCGGGCGAGGAGGAGACCGCCGACGACGGCCGCGATCGCCATGACCAGGAGTACGAGGAGCGTCCACGGGACGGCCCAGCCGTGTGCCGTGGCCTTGACCGGACCCAGTGAGGTGGTCGAGCCCGCCGCGTCGGTGAGGAGGGGGGTGAGGGTCGCGGTCGCGGCCAGGTGCACCGCGGGGGCGACACCGTGGACGGGCAGTTTCACCCTCCAGCGTTCACCGGGGAGCAGTTCCGGCAGGGCGGTGCTGTCGTCGGCGTCCGTGCGCGGCCATCCGAACGGACCCGTGACGGAGACGGTCTGACGGGCCGACAGGGTGGCGTTGCCGGTGTTGTGGACGGTGTAGGTGACGGTGGCGTCGCCCTTGGCGATCGGGTTGGCCGAGCCGGAGTAGTCGACGTGCAGGTTCTCGATCGCGAGCTTCGGTTCGAGCGCGCCGCTGACCCGCAGCTTGACCCGGATGCCGAGGCGGCGGTCCACGTTGATGCCTGCGGCGTCGTCGGCCTGCTTCAGCGAGGTGAGGATGCCTCCCACGTGGTCGCCGGGCGTCGCGTTGGCCGGTACCGCGACGGTGAAGGGTATCTGCGCGGTCTTGCCGGGCTTGATCACGACGCTGCTGCGGTCGGCGTGGACCCAGGCGCCGATGCCGACGGACTTCTTGTCCTTGGTGAGCAGGTCGAGCTGGCCCGTGTCGGTGGTGTAGCCGTCGGCGGCGTAGAGCGCCAGGCGCAGCGGGGTCCTGCTGCGGTTGACGACGACCATGGCGTCCTTGACCTGGCCGCCGGGGTTCACGTTGTAGCTGTAGCTGGACCGGTCGTCGCCGTACCCGTTCGCGGCCGTTCTGACCGTCCAGGTGACGTCGCCGTCCGCGGCGCGCGCGGGTGCGACGCCCACGCCGGATATCGCGTAGGCGATGAGCAGGGCCAGGGTGAGAGCACGGACGAGCGCGCTGACGGTGGCCTTCCCGCGGTTTACGGGTGCGTGCATTTCGGGGTTCTCCTGGCGCGGGGGCGGGGCGGGCACCGGACGGTGCCCGCCCCGCCGGGTGGAACGGTGCGATCAGCTGCTGAGTGCGGTGATCGTCAGGGTGGAGCGGTAACCGCCCTTGGTGACGGTGTCCGGGATCTTCAGGTCCAGGTCGGCACCGAGCTTGGCGGTGCCACGGGCGTGGCCCTGGACCGCCGAGCCGATGCCGCGCGAGACGGACAGACCCGCGCCGTCGCCGTCGTAGCCGGAGGCCACGGGGTCGCCGGCCTTGGCACCCGCGCCGCCGTCGAGGACGTACGGCGTCCAGCCGAGGTACGAACCGGAGAACGTCTTGTCGGCGTCCCGGAAGTCGCTCACGTTGGCCGAGACCGACCACGGGGCGAGCGAACGGCGGGTGTCCGACACCAGGATCGGGTTGATCTTGCCGCCGGCCTCGAAGTGGTCGCCGTTCTTCTCCACGGCGGTACCGAGGTCCACCAGGCCGTTGTAGCCGTCGATCGTCCAGCCGAACTCACCGGGAGCCGGGTTGGGGACGTTGACCTGGAGGTCCTGCTTGTCACCGTGGTACGGGTGCACCGTCACCTTGTCGACGACCGAGCCCACGGGCTGGCCGGCGGGGGTGTTGTTGCACGGCGCGGCATCCGAGTTGGGGGCCGCACAGGTACCGCTGCGGAGGTTCTCGACGACGAGCTTGTCGTTCCGCACCTGGACCTTCACGTAGGAGCGGACGTGCTCCTGGTTCTGGACCGAGTTGTACCAGTAGTTCTTCGGGTTGAGCGGGTCGGCACCGTTGCCCGCACCGGTCGTCCCGCTGCTGTCCGGCGTGGTGATGTCGTAGTACTTCGAGCCCGAGGCCGAGTTGCCCGTCACGTAGAGGACACCGCCGGGACCGGGGTAGACATCGGCGGCGCCGGGCTGCTCGGCCGGGTTCGCCTTCTCGCCGTTCTTGATCAGGTAGCTGCGGGAATAGCTGTGGTCGTGGCCCTGGAGCACCAGGTCGACGCCGAGCTTGGAAAACGTTGTCGGGAAGTCGACGCGGCGCTTCTTGTTGTCGCCGTCCTTGGCGTGGCTGGCCGGCGAGTAGATCGAGTGGTGGTAGACGAGGACCTTCCACTTGGCCTCGTTGCCGTGCTTGTTGATGACGTCGGTGACGTAGGCGGTGTGGGCCGCGTCGCCGCCGCCCTTCGCCTCGTCGTAGCTGTTGCTGTTGAGGTCGATGAACAGGACATCCTTGTAGATGTACCAGTAGTCACCGCCGGACGTGGTGGACGTCGCCCCGTCCTTGTAGTAGAGCGCCGAGTTGTCGGTGTTCGGCGTGGCGAAGTGCTGTTCGTAGGCCTTGCCGCCCACGTCGTGGTTGCCGATGGTGGCGGCCCACGGGTACTGGCGCAGGCCGTCGGGCGCGAGGAAGGCGTTCCACTGGGACTCGTTGTTGGCGCTCTCGACCTGGTCACCACCCGACACCAGGAGTTCGGCGTCGGGGTTGGCCTTCAGCGAGACGTCGACCGTGTCCTGCCAGCCGGCCTGGTCCTGGGCGAGGTCGCCGGACGAACCGATCTGCGGGTCGCCGTAGAACAGGAAGTCGTAGTCGCCTTCGAAGTCCTGCGTCTTGAAGGAGTACGCCGAGGACCAGTTGCCCTCGGTGCCGACACGGTAGGAGTAGGCCGTGTTCTCCTTCAGGCCGGTGATCGTCGCGTGGCGGTTGAAACCGCCGCTGGAGGCGATGTTCGCCGCGCCGAGGGCGTCGAAGGTGGCGGCGCCGGCCGGGAACTCGCCGTTGACGAGCTGTGCGGTCGGGACGACCTGGACCTTCTGGGCCGTGTCCGTGGTGGAGTACCACGTCACGGTGCGCTGGGACTCGTTCGAGCCCACGCCGAGGACGATGCCGCTGAGCGTGGCGCCGTCGGCGGCACCGGCGGGGGTCGCCAGGGTGCCGCCGAGGGCCACGGTCAGGCCGAGAAGTGCCGCCGTGGCGCCTACGGCCACACGGCGCCGCGCGGGCCCCGAGGCCTGCGAGGAGTTGCTCGATCTCATGTCTGTCGTTCTCTATTCCTTTGGTGCACTTGCGATGTGCGTGAACGGAGAACTTGACACTCGGGTCGCAAAGTAAAGTGCAAGCAAAGGTAAGGTCACGGGACAGTTGACCTTGATGCAAGGTCTGTGCGGATCTCAGAATCCGGACAGCCGTTGCACAAACCACACCAGGCCCATGACGGAAACACCGGCGGATATCGCCCCCGTGACCCACAGGCCGGCCCTGCGCGAACGGCGCCGCAGCTGGAGGAGGAGCGGGAAGAGCACGGCGATGATCGCCAGCTGGACCGCCTCGATCCCCACGTTGAACACCAGCAGCGACCACAGCAGCGTCCACGACCATGCCGCCTCGATCCCCAACGCGCCCGCGAAGCCCAGGCCGTGCACGAGTCCGAAGCAGAACACGACGCCCAGCCGGGTCCAGCCCGCCCGGTCCAGGCTGAAGTGGCCCCGCCCCGCGGGTGCCAGGTCCATCGCGTGGTCACCTCGGCGGCAGATCCGCCACAGGTACCAGCCGGCGACCACGGCGATGGACAACGCGATGACCGGCTCCACGATCGCCCCGGGCACGTCGACCAGGCCCAGTGCGGCCAGCATGAACGTCACGGAGTGCGCCAGGGTGAAGCTCGTGGCCGCGAGCACGATCTCCCGCGGGCGCCGGGAACCGGCGATGAGCGCGAGCAGGAACAGGATGTGGTCGATCCCCGTCAGCAGGTGCTCGGCACCCAGGCGGAAGAACTCCCAGAACCGCTCGTACCAGGCCTGCGCGAGGGAGAACGACGGATGCGCGGCGTCGAGGGCCGCACTGCCGGAGCGACCGTCCACCTCGTACGTGACGATCGTCTTGACACCCTTGACGTAGCCCTCCGCGTCCGGAAACAGCTCGCTGCGCACCGACTGCTCACCGGCCCCACCGGGACAGGCCCAGTCGAGTCCGAGCGTCACGTACGGAACGCCCTCCCGCTCCCCCGTCCTGAAACCCCCCGCCTGCGAGGGCGCGCAGGCCCTGCCGGCGGCGGTGACCGAGAAACGCTCGGTCACGTACGCCATGGCCGACCTCGTGTGGGCTTTCAGCGCCGCGGCCTGCTCGCCGGCGTCGCCGGACTCGAAGGCGCTCGTTCCCGCACGGAAGAGGGACTCGTCGTGCTCGGAGTCGGCGGCGGACACGACGAACAGGTCGTACTCCAACTCCAGCGTCGTCCGCAGTCGGCCTCCCTCGGACGGGGCAAGGTGGGCGTACACGGTCGAGGTGAACCCGTGCGCAAGAGCGGGCCGCTGCCCCACGCACAGGAAGGCGATCACCGTTGCCGTGAGCCCGGCGAGGGCGCGACGGACTCGATGTGACATGTGGTTCCTCCAAGGTTGCCCGTGAACCGTGCAAGTCTTGAATGAACCGGAACGGGCGTTTTGACGAACCGTGCGAAAACAAGTTCGACAACGGCGCCCCGCGGATGGAGACAACGGAAGCCGAGAGATGAAGATGAGGGCGCACCACCCGCCATCACTCGGAGAACGATCGCCTTGCACCCCCCGCTTCGGGCCGTCGCCGCGCTGACCACAGCAGTCGTGCTCGCCCTGCCATTGACCGGATGCGCGTCCGGCGACGACTGGTCACGACCGCACCCGGAACCCACCGCCGTCGGCACCCCGGGCCCGGGATTCGTCGACCCCGCCGACCCGCCCGCTCCCGAGGCGACCGCCACCCCGCGGCCCGGCTCCTGGACCGGGGTCCACCCTCCCGACGGCTACCGCGTCGTCCTGCTCACGACGGGCGACGACCACCCCACCAGGACGCTGGTGAAGGCGGTCGAGGACTGGGCCGAGGACGAGCACGTCGACCTGCGCACCGTGACCGCCGCCCACCCCGCACGTCTCATCCCGAGCATCACCGATGCGCTCGACCTGCACCCCGATCTCGTCGTCAGCGTGGGCAACGACCTCATCGACCCCCTCGCGACGGTCACCCCGAACCACCTCTCGCAGCAGTTCCTCGTAGTGGGCGCGGAACTGGCCGAGCCCACGGGCAACGTCACCGCCGTCGACTGGTCCGGCGCGTCCTTCCGCGGCGAGGGCCTCGGCATGTCCTCCACGTACGACCCCACAACGTTCACCGCCACCCGCTGCGCAGCCGCGATCCGCGCCGGAGCCGCGGCGGTGCTCAGCGGCGTGACGGGCATCGTCCTCTGGCTCGACCGGCACTGAGTTCGTGATCGCGCCCGGGTGCTGGGCGGGGGCGGCGAGAAGCGCGTGCCCACGGGAAACTGAAAATTTTCTTGACTGATCATTCCTGCGTTCAGTCGAGGGCATCCAGGGCGACATCGACGACGGCCATCAGCGCGTCCCGGTCGGGGGCGATGGCACCCATGACCCGCAGACCGTGCAGCGTCACGGCCAGGTACCGGGCGAGGTCACGCGCGTCGCGTCTGCCGGAGAGCTGCCCGGCCGCCTGCGCCTCCGCGACGACCTCGGCCAGCGCGTCCTCCAGCAACTCCGTCGTCGACCGCACATGGGCGGCGACCTGCGGGTCGTGTGCGATCCGCTCCATGGCGGCACCGACGATCAGGCAGGCCCGGCGACTGCCGTCCCGAGCGATCTCGTCCACCGCCGCAACCAGGGCCTCTCGCAGCAGTTCGGGCCCCGGGGCGCCCTGACGCAACACCTCGACCAGGGGCAGGGCGTGGCGCTCCCGGTAGCGGTCCATGGCCGCGAGGTAGAGGCCTTCCTTGCTGCCGAAAGCCGCGTACAGCGAACCGCGACCGACCCCGGTCGCGTCGACCAGGTCCTGCACCGACGTGCCCTCGAAGCCCTTGCGGCGGAAGGCGTTCATCGCCGCCTCCACCGCCCTGTCGGTGTCGAACTCCCTGACGCGTGCCATACGCCGGACCCTACACCTATCAGGAACGATCGGTCCATTTTCTGTCCGTGACGCATACCACCCTCGGTTGGCCGGAGATTTTTTTGACTCTTCGTTCCACATAAGCTTGACTCTGCCGCATCGGACCTTCCCGGCCACGGAGTCCGGCCCCTCGCAGGCCCACGACCGTGCCGAAGAAGTGACCCCACGACCTCACAGGAGCCATGACATGAAGAACCCCATCGGTGTGGGCATCATCGGTGCCGGCCAGGCGGGTTGGGCCTCCCTCAGCCACGTGCCCGCCCTCAAGGCACACCCGGACTTCGAACTGCGCGCCATCAGCACCTCCCGCCCGGAGTCCGCCCGGGCGGCGGCCAGGGCGTTCGAAGTCGAAGCCGCCTTCGACCACCACTCCGGCCTCCTCGCCCACCCCGGCGTCGACGTCGTGGTCGTGGCCGTCAAGGTCCCGCACCACCGGGAGCTGATCTCCGCGGCGATCGACGCCGGCAAGACGGTCTACGCCGAGTGGCCACTCGCCCTGAACACGGCGGAGGCGTCCGAGCTGACCCTGCGCGCCGAGGCCGCCGGTGTGCGCACCGCCGTAGGGCTGCAGGGCCGCTACCACCCCGCACTGCGATACGCCCGCAAGCTGATCGAGGACGGGCGGATCGGCCGCGTCCTCGGCACCACCCTGGTGGGCTCGGGCATGGTCTGGGGCGGACAGACCACCCGCGCCCACGCGTACTGGTACGACCGCACCCAGGGCGCCACTCCCCTGACCGGCGCGGCACTCCACACCATCGACGCGCTGAACGTCACCCTCGGGGAGTTCGCCCACCTGTCGGCGAACCTCGTCCTCGGCCGCACGGAGGTCACGGTGACCGACGACGGCGACGCCCTCGTCCCGGTGACCGCCGCAGACCAGATCTCCGTCATCGGCACCCTGGACAGCGGCGCAGCCGCCTCCGTGTTCTACCGCGGCGGCACCTCTCGCGGCGACAACTTCCGCTGGGAGATCAACGGCACCGACGGGGACCTGGTGCTGACGGCGGACTGGGGGAACCTCCAGGTCGCCGACCTCACACTGCACGGCGGCTTCGGCACCGACATGTCGGTGTCGCCGATCGAGGTACCTGCCGAGTACTCCGCCGACATTCCCCCGGGCCTCGTCGGACCGCCCCGCAACGTCGCGGCGCTGTACACGAACCTGGCCCGCGACCTGCGCGAGGGGACACACACCGTCCCCGACTTCACCTACGCCCACGGGCGGCACCGGCTGCTGGACGCCGTCGAGCACGCGTCCTCGACCGGAAGCAGGCCGCCCGGCGCGTGATCCCGGCACCGGCGGCCGGCCCGCCCGCACACCGCGGGCCCCGGCCTCCGCCGCACCGGTATGTCCTTCCCGACGGATTGCCGCGAACTACCGGCTCCTGCGCGCGGCCAGGACCCCCGATGCGGCCGCAGCACCGTCACGGCCGCACCCGGCAGCCGAGGAGCGCCGTGCGGGCCCGCCGCGAGGCCGCGGGCGCGCTCAGACAGCTCATCCGTCGGTCGCGTCCTCAGCGCTGCCCGCGATCGGGGGCGGCCACCTCGCGTACGGCCCTGGCGACGGCCGTGAAGTCCTTCCTCAGGATCGCGTCGTGGTTGCTGGCGACCTTCGCGCCGAGCCGGAGGTTCGGGTTTCGCCCGAACACCTCGTCGAGGCCGGCGCGGATGCGTTCCTGCTCGTCGCCCTTGCTTCCGAGGGACGCCCCGGAGGCCAGCACGTACCGCACCGGAACGGTGATCTCGTCCAGCACGGAACCCAGTACGCGTTCCCGGGAGATCCTGCCCAGCTCGATGTTGCAGTCCGCCATCTGCGCGGGGGTCATCCGCGGGGTCAGGCCCGTCGGACGCAGCAGCGGCAGGAACCAGCCCATCCGCCGGAACATCGTCCGGATCCGCTGCTCCATGGCCGCGTCCAGCCAGTCGTACGGCTGTGCGCCGTCGACGAGGACCGCACCCAGGCAACGCTCCGGGTTCCGGTGGGCCCAGTGCGCCCCGACGAACGCGCCGTACGACCAGCCCACCACCAGCGCCCGGTCGACGCCCCGGGCCGCGAGGACGGCGTCGACGTCCCGGACGACGGCCTCGAAGGAATAGTCGGCCGAGCGCTTCGACTTCGTGCCGCGGGCCCGCTCGTCGTAGGTGATGTGCCGCCACCCCGTGCCCAGTTCGGCGATGACCCGCCGCCAGTACCCCTGCGTGGCGAACTGGCCGTTGAGGTAGACCACCGGGGTGCCGGCACCGCCGGTGTCGGTGACCGCCAGGGCCGTGTCGTCGACCGGCACCATGCCCGTCCACGCCGAGCCGTTCGAGGAAGTGCTGTTCTTCGTCACGTCGTTGTTCCCCCTGATCGTGTGAGCTGTCGGGTACGACTCCTGCGGGCCGGGCCCTGCACACGGCTCGCGGCGGGCCCGGCCGGGGCGGTTCTGGTGCCGCTTCGTCAGAGGCTTCGGGCGGTGATGTCGCCGCGGGAGGTGGTGGCGCGGATGTCCAGCTCGGTGCTGCCGTCGTTCTTGAGGGCGTTGTTGACGCGGCCGTAGTCGGTACCGGCGTCCAGGGCGGCCGAGACACCGGCGGCCGCGGCGACCGAGATGTCGCCGTCCTGGGTGCGCAGGACCACCGTGCCGCGACCGGCTTCGTTGATCCGGATGTCGCCCCGTGCGGTGCTGATCTCCGCGGAGCCACCCAGCCGGCCGACCTCCACATCGCCGTCCGACGCGACGAGGCGGACACTCGCGGCCTCGTCGATCTTGATCTCGCGGTATGCGCCTTCGAAGGCGACGTCGCCCAGGCGCCCGACGCCGCGCAGCTCCGCGCCGGCGGCCTTGCCCTCGACGCGCGAGCCGGCGGGCAGCTGGACGGTCACCTGAAGGGAGCCGGAGGCACCGAAGAGCTGGTTGCCGGGGGCCGACGTCGTGATCCGCAGCACGCCGTCGGCGTAGGTGACGGTGGTCTGCTCGACCGCCTTGGTGTCGCGGTTCTTGGCAGGGTTGGCAGGCAGGACCTCGACAGTGGTGTCGGCGCGGTCCGCGGCGAAGAGCTGGACGCGTCCGGCGGGGATGTCCACGACGGCGGTGATCGGGGCGGGGGTGGCGAACTTCTGCATCACTGTCTCCCATGGCTCACTGTTTCCGATGAACGAAAGCTACGTTGCGTTCACGGATTCGGCAACGCTTTGATTGCACTTAATCTTTATTCGTGCAGGTAGAGCGAGAGAAAGTGTTGCACTGACCGTTGAGGTTAACGCAACGAAGATGTCATCCATTGCAATGGGCTGAGAGTGAACGCTACTCTGGGGGCAGCAGGGACCACCGAGGGGCACGAAGGAGACCGCGATGCCGGGAGGCAGGCTCACCCAGCAGGAACGCCAGCAGATCGCGCTGGGACTGGCCGACGACCTCGCCTACGCCGAGATCGCCCGCCGCCTCGACCGTCCGACCTCGACGGTCACCCGTGAGGTGATGCGCAACGGCGGCCCCACCGCCTACCGCGCCGACCTGGCCCACCGCGCCACCGAACGCCGTGCCCACCGGCGCAGGCAGACCACGCGCCGAGGGACCGGGACACCCGTGCCGGCCTACGGACGCGATCCCGAGGCCGTGCGGGAGTACGAGGAGACGCTGACCGCCGTCATGATGGCTTCGGGCATGACCGCGATGCCGGCCCGGGTGATGGCCTCCATCACCCTCACCGACACCGGCAGCCTCACCGCATCCGAACTCGTCGAGCGCCTCGAGGTCAGCCCCGCCTCCGTCTCCAAGGCGATCGCGTTCCTGGAGAGCCAGAGCCTCGCCCGCCGGGAACAGGGCGAAGGCCGCCGTGAGCGCTACATCGTCGACGACGACATCTGGTACCAGTCGATGATGGCGAGCGTCCGGGCCAACGCCCGGGTCGTCGAGATCGCACGGCAGGGCGTCGACGTCCTCGTCCCCGGCACCCCGGCCGCCAACCGCCTGGAGAACGTCGCCCGCTTCCTCGACTTCGTCAGCGAGAGTCTTGCCCGCGCGGCGGAACAGGCCCGCGAGATCCTGCACACGAAACCCGGCACGCCCTCCGCCGACACCGACCGGCCAGGTCCGGACAACGGATAGGAAGGCGTCTCGGCCCACGGCCGCCATGGGGCACCGTGCAAATGGACAGGTCCGCCGGTTCTGCCGTGGCCCGCTTCTCCATGACGGACATCCTTCCGAGACAGAACCCCTGATCTCCGATGTCCGTCACAGCAGATCAAGCCCAGTTGTGACCTGCACCGTCAGCCGGTGCAGGTCACACGCTCCCGGGCTCCACACATCCCCGGGCTCGACATGTCGCTGGGTGGCGCCGGCTGCGTGGCCCTAGTGTGAGGTCACCTTGAAGGTGCCGTGGCCCTTTACCTTCAGGTGGACATAGCCGGATTCGAACTGCCCTTGGGTGACTCCCGCCGCAGCGGCGAAGGATCCGTGGCGCCAGACCACGTCACCGTTGACCACAACGGTTCCGGTCCGGCCGGAGACCGGGACGGCGATGGTGCCGCTCGTCCCCTTGGGGGTGTTGACGGTCAGGCTGAACTGGTTCTTGTCCTTGTTCGCGGTCCAGTCGACGCTGAGGTCTCCGTGCGGGGTGGGAACATTCCCCCGGGTCCAGGCGAGGTCTCCGGGGTGGGGCTGCACCGTCCAGGTGCTGTAGCCCGCCGTGTCCGGACGAACTCCCAGGACGTAGCCGGACAGCGCGGACGTCGGGGCCGTGGACCAACCGTGGGACAAGCTCGCTCCCGACCCGAGGCCCGGTGCGCCGTCTTGGCCGGAGATGTTCTCCCACATGGTCCCGGTCTGGTTCGGGCCGGGAGCGATCATGTGACCCCACACGTCGTGCAGGAGCTCCTGTGCGTTGGCGGTATCCCCGGCCGCCAGACGCGCCTGGAGTTCGAACCCGCTGACGAAGGGACTGACCAGGTCCCTGTTGCCGGCGTCGGAAGAGAAGGGATGCGGTCCGTAAGGGGTGCTCCACAGCGAAGACTTGAGCTCGGACAGGATCTCCGCCTGCTTCGCGGCCGGGGCAACTCCGTACAGGACCGCCAGAGCGTTGGCGTCCTGCGCGACGCCGGACTGGGTGTCGCTGATCTTGTAGAGGCCGCTCGTCGGGTCGTAGAGACGTTCGTTGATCCGCTTCTGCAACGCCCCGGCATCGGCCTGGTAGGCAGCGGCTTGTGAGGTGTCTCCGGCCGCTGTGGCCAGTGCCGCGCCGTCCAACAGTGCCTTGTAGTAGAGGATGTTGTAGGCCGAGACCTCGCCGCCCTTGTCGGTGTCGTAGAAGTCCCAATCCGCACCGTCGACACCGGCGCGGGTCGAGAGCAGGCCGTTCCCGTCCAACCTGGTCGCGTTCCACGCGAGTTCACGCTGGACGACGGGCCATTCCTTGGTGACGAAGTCCTTGTCGCCGGTGTGGAGGTAGTAACTCGCCAGATCCGCAACGAAGTACATGGAATACGTGGCGGAGTAGCTGGCCGTCTCGCCCGGAGTGAGGGGGCCGAGGTGCGCGACGCTCGCCGGGTGGAGAGCGCCGGGGACGAATCCACTGGAGAGCTGTCGGCTGCCCAGCAGGTCCAGCGACTGTTTGATGTACTCCGGATTGTTCACGGAGTAGTAGTCCGTGAGGCCCTCCACCAGGATGTCACCGCTCCAGATCGCGCGGTCGCGCCGCGCGCCGTCGAGAACCGATGCCACCGCGTTGGATCCGGGCGGAGTGAAGTCGGGGAGGGAGGCGGACGCGGTCAGCGGATTGCTGTAGAGCGTCTTGCCGTTGCCGCTGACGACAGTGAGGTCCTTGAAGGACGCCTCCTCGTCGCCGAACTCACGAAAGCCGATGGTTCCGCTTGGAAAGGCCACAGCGTCGGCGGGCAGTGCCGAAGTGTCGACGTGATCGATCGGCTGGCCGTCCAGCAGGATCGAGATGCCGGTTCCGGACACCGTGGTGGCCACCGTGTGCCAGGTGCCCTCGGTCAAGGGCGACGGCAGAGCCACGGAGCCGAGGCTTGTGTAGGCGCCGTCGTGGACGCTGAGTTCCTGCAGGGTGTTCGGGGCGCCGCCGGTGTCGGTGCTGTCGTCGAGGATGAACAGGTAGCCGTTCTGCGAGTTCTGCGCGCGGGCCATCCACCCAGCCTGGTTGTGGAGAATCCTGGTCCGGAAGGTCGACGTGTAGTCACTCCAGGATGAGCCGCGATTCAGGACGCCGGCACCGTCGTTCACTCTCGAACCGCCGGCACTCAACGCACCGTCCTGGATCGACCAGCTCCCGGGAAGCGAGTTGGCCGGGACGAGATCGGTCTGCAAGGTGTAGGCCCCGGCGTACCAGATCTTGTTCAGCTCGTCCGAACTCGACAGGAAGTGACCTTGGTATCCGCTCGCCTGAGTTCGGTCGGCGATGTACTTGATTCCGACCTTGCCGAGCGTGACGCGGCCTGGGTCGGACAGCGTTATCTGCTCGTACCGCTCGCCTCCTTGCGCGTAGCGGTTGGTGATCGTGCCCGGTCCGGAGACCGGGTAGGTGTCGAACCGTGAACTGTCGCCGTCCGCCCACGGCGCCGCCCCGTCACCCGACGGGCTCATGTACTCCCGGCCCTCGCTGTACGCGGCCTTCAGAGTCGGGGAACCGGACTTGGCGGAGACGGTGAAGTAGGGCAGGCCGCCCGTCTCTTGGCCGTAGTCAAGAAGGATGGTGGGCGCTTCTCCCCCGGCGGTGTAGGTCAGCGTCGTGCTGCCGGTGCCGCCGCACAGAAGGTTCCGGGCGCCTTCGACCGGGCCTGTCGTGCTGACCACGGAAACCGGGCAGACGTCGGAGTGCTTCGGGGTCTGGACGTACTGTCGCCAGTCGGTCGTGACCTGGGGTGTCCTGGTCTGAGTGGTGTGTTCCGCGGCGGACACGGCCACGGGCTGGGTGAGCGTGGCCACGATGAGGGCAAGGCCCAGAGCGAACGTCGCACCGGCCCAACCGCGTCTGCGGGGCCGACATCTTCTGCCGGAAATGATCATTGAGACTCCGAGGTTCGAATGCTGCCTTGGCGGCTCTCAGGTCAGCGGCGCTCAGCGAAGAACGCGCAGGCCAGGAGGGATGAGTGACGGTTCGAATCCCATTTGAAACGTTTCATTCAGATTCTGCAAAAGGCAAGGTATGCAGTAGCTGTGAGTGCGTCAACCCATGGCGCACAACTCGCCGTGCGCCACAGCGCTGGGCGTCTCGCGGCATGGCACGTTCGCGGTGAACCCACCCGCTCTGCTCGGTGGGCACCGGAGCGTGACCGGAGGATTTCCTGTCCGGCCCAGGACGGTCAATCAATCGGCGCGCGTCCTCCGGGGCCGAGGAGCGTCATCTGCAACGCCTGCCTACCACTGACCTTCGATCGAGGGATGACGTCGACAACGCCGTACTCCTGGAGCCGCAGCAGGACGTCACCGGCCGGATCGAGGAAGTAGCCGCTGCCGACGTCCGCCCAGGTGACATCGCCGATGCTCTCGCAGAAGGTGACCAGGTCAGCTGGTGCAGGGGTGACGTGGGCGAACGTGCAGGCCGCGGCTTGATCGTGGGTGTCGGCCGGCCGGACCTGGTTGGTCGGCTTCTACGTCCGCCGCCGAAAACCGTGTTACGCGACGCAGCTCCAGCGGAAACTCGACGACCTCGCACCTTACGCCGACAAGGTGGCGGCCGCCCTCGGCCTGCCGACGTCAGCTCAGCCGCGTGCGGTCAAGGCGATCTTTGTCACCCGCGCGCCGGTACCGGCGGGATTCGTCGGTGGCCGCTTCCAGTTCCACACCTGGAGGGATTAGCCAGCGGCTCTGGACGGCGCCAATCCTTGAGCGCCGTCCGGGAAGCCGGGCTCAGCCGCCGCGCCGCACCCGGGCCGCCTCGCGGGCCTCGGCGAGCTTGCGGGCCTCGCTGCTCTTACGGGACGGCCTGCCACCGGAGCCGCCCTTCGCGTCCTTGGTGCTGCCCAGGCCACGGAACGGGGCGTTGTGGTTCTTGGGGCGCGGTGCGGCCGCCCCGCGGTCGAGAGGATTTCCGGAGGGGGCCTTGGCGCCCGTGATGCGGCTCAGCTCCGCCTCTCCGGACCGGACTTTGGTGACCTTGGGGGTGACATCGGCGTCGGCCATGACCTGGCTCGTCTCGCGGCGCTGTCCCGGGAGGACGAGTGTCACGACGGTGCCGGAGCGGCCGGCCCGGGCGGTGCGGCCCGCGCGGTGCAGATAGTCCTTGGGGTCGGCGGACGGGTCGACATTGACCACGAGGTCGAGATCGTCGACGTGCAGGCCGCGTGCGGCGACGTTCGTCGCCACCAGGGCACTGACCTGCCCGTCCCTGAACTGGGCCAGGGTCCGGGTGCGCTGCGGCTGGGACTTCCCGCTGTGCAGGGCGGCGGCCGCCACACCGCTGGCCCGCAGATGCCGCGTGAGCTGGTCGACACCGTGCTTGGTGTCCAGGAACAGCAGGACGCGGCCGTCCCGGGCGGCGATCTCCGTGGTCACGGCGTACCGGTCGGGACCGTGCACGACGAAGACGTGGTGCTCGATCGTGGAGACCGCGCTGGACGAGGGGTCCACGGAGTGGACGGCGGGGTCGCGCAGGTAGTCCTGCACCAGCTGGTCGACGTCGCGGTCCAGGGTGGCGGAGAACAGCATGCGCTGCCCGTCGGGACGCACCTGGTCCAGTATCTCGGTGACCTGCGGCAGGAACCCCATGTCACACATCTGGTCGGCCTCGTCGAGGACCGTGATGCGCACCCGTCCCAGCCGGCAGCCCTTGCGGTCGACGAGGTCGCGCAGTCGGCCGGGCGTGGCGACGACGATCTCGGCGCCGTCCCGCAGCGCGGCGGCCTGCCGTCCGAGGGACACTCCGCCCACCACGGTCGCGAGCCGCACCCGCAGCGCTTCGGCGTACGGCGCTAGTACCTCACCGACCTGCTGCGCCAGCTCCCTGGTGGGTACCAGAACGAGCGCCAGCGGCTCCTTGGGCTGTGCGCGCCGCCCGGCCGTCCGGGCGAGCATTCCCAGGCCGAAGGCGAGCGTCTTGCCGGATCCGGTGCGGCCCCGGCCCAGGACGTCCCGTCCCGCGAGCGCGTTGGGCAGGGCCGCCGCCTGGATGGGGAAGGGCACCGTCACACCGTGCTCGGCGAGCACCCGCAGGATCTCGGCCGGCAGCCCCAGCTCCGCGAAGGACGCCGCCGGGGGCAGAGCCGCGGTGGCGCCCGACACCTCGTCCTGCTGCTGGGCATCGACCCGTGCTGATTCGCTCATAGAAAGCCTTCCTCCAAAGGGACCGTACCGAGGAAGGCGCGGCAGGGACGCGGCCGCCGGCCAGGGACCCCGCACCGGGCACCGACACAGCGATGCTGCAAACGCTCTACGCTAGCACGGAGCGCACCGGCCGCCCGAGCCTCCCATGGCCGCGCCGCCGCCCCCGGAACGACAACCGGACCCGCCTGTGCCGACCGTCTCGTGCCGACCAGGAGCCGTTGGGGCGGTGCACCACATGCAGACCAGCACCTGCCGGTGACCACCCCTCGACTGCGGCAGCCGCTCACGCAACCCGGCCGCATGATGTCTGATCATGCTGCCGACCTGCACCAATTGCCGTCGGCGGCACGCCCCGGTCCACGAACGGCTCGCGCAGCGTCACTCGCGCCGGCCGACGTCCCGGCATATGGGCCGGGACGTCATCACCTTGACGCGACACGTGCGCCGCGCGCCGGCAGGACACCCCTTGGCGAATGCCGGCCCCGGCCCGGCAGGCCGGATCCGCATGGGCCCCTCCTCGAACGGCAACGCGTCCTCATCGCGCGGGGACGACGCGACCGGCCGTCCGGCTCTCTCGGAGCCTGACGGCCGGTCGTCGTTCCTGGAGTACAGACCTTTGATCTACAGGCGCCCGGTGGGGTGGTCGGAGCCGTTGCCGATCAGGTCACCGAGAGCTTGGGCGCCGCCCTGGAGCCGGCGGTCGCGCTGGCTGGTGCCGAAGGCACCGTAGGGGTAGCCGCCCGGGGTGGGGGTGCTGACCTTGTCGAGGGCGGCGGTGGCCTCGACGTCCAGGGTGAGGGTGACGGCGCCCAGGCTGTCGCGGAGCTGTTCCAGGGTGCGGGCGCCGAAGATGGGGGCGACCACGCCGGGGCGGTTGGCGATCCAGCTCAGGGCGACCTGGGCGGGAGTCGCGCCGCTCTCCTTGGCGATGCGGACGACCTCGTCGATGGTGGCCCAGTTGCGGTCCGAGGACGCGTACTCGGCCGACACCCACTGGTACAGCTCGTTCGCGGACCCGGCACGGGTGTCCGGGGCCGGGGTGACGCCGCGCGTGTACTTCCCCGCGAGGAAGCCGCCTGCCAGCGGCGACCAGGGCAGCAGGCCGATCTTGTTGTGCAGGGCGGCGGGGACCATCTCGTACTCGCTCTCGCGGGACAGCAGGCTGTACTGCTGCTGAAGGGTGAGCGGGACGTGGACGCCCATCGCCTTGGCGGTGGAGACGGTCAACTGGAGCTGCCATCCGGTGAAGTTCGACAGACCCGCGTACTGGATCTTTCCGGCACGGACGGCGTCGTCGAGGAAGGAGAGGGTCTCCTCCACGGGGGTGTGCGCGTCCCAGCCGTGCATCTGGTAGAGGTCGATCGTCTCCACGCCGAGCCGGCCCAGGGAGGCGTCCAGTGCGCGGTGGAGGTGGCGGCGGGACAGGCCGAGGTCGTTGACGTCGGGGCCGGTGGTGAAACGGCCCTTGGTCGTGAGCACGACACGATCGGTGATCTCGCGCGGGCGGGCGGCGAACCAGCGGCCGATGATCTGCTCGGAGAGGCCGCCGCCGTAGACGTCGGAGGTGTCGATCATGTTGCCGCCGGCCTCGATGAAGGCGTCGAGCAGCGCGAACGACTCTTCCTCGGTGTTCTCGGTGCCGAAGTTCATCGTGCCGAACGCCAGCCTGGAGACGGCGAGGCCGGAGTTGCCGAGGGCGCGGTACTGCATGAGGTTCTGTACGCCTTTCTGATGCTGAGGAGCTCGGCCGTGGTCCCGTGGTCAGAACCAGGAGGGCCCGGCGTTGGTGTAGGGCTCCTCCAGCGCTGCCGCTTCCTCGTCCGCAAGGTGGAGGGCGAGGGCGTCCACTGCCTGCTGGAGGTGGTGGGGCTTGGTGGCTCCGACGATGGGAGCCGAGACCAGCGGGTTGCGCAGCACCCAGGCGAGGGCGATCTGGGCCATGGGGACGCCGCGGGCTTCGGCGAGCCGCTGCACGGCGTTGATGACCGGTTCGTCGTACTCGCTGTCGAAGGCCTGGACGACGTGGTCGGTGGAGGAGCGAGTGCTCTGTTCGCCGACGGGGCGGGCGAGGCGGCCCTTGCCGTTCGGGGAGTAGGGCACCAGTCCGACACCCATGTCGCCGCACATGGCCATGAGTTCGGGCTCGTCCTGGCGGCGCAGGAGGTTGTACTGGTTCTGCATGGACACGAAGCGGGTCCAGCCGCCGAGGTCGGCGGCGTGCTGGAGCTTGGCGAACTGCCAGGCGTACATCGACGAGGCACCGAGGTAGCGGACCTTGCCCGCCTTGACCACGTCGTGCAGGGCCTCCATCGTCTCCTCGACCGGGACGTCGTCGTCGAAGCGGTGGATCTGGTAGAGGTCGATGTAGTCCGTGGCCAGCCGGGCCAGGGAGGCGTCGACCTGTTCGAGGATCGCCTTGCGGGACAGGCCTTCGCCGCCGGGACCGTCGTGCATCGGGCCGCGCACCTTGGTGGCCAGGACGATGTCCTCGCGGCGGGAGAACTCGCGGATCGCACGGCCGACGAACTCCTCGGAGGTGCCCGCCTGGTAGACGTTGGCGGTGTCCCAGAAGGTGATGCCGAGTTCGACGGCCTGTCGGAAGAACGGCGCGGCCCTGTCCTCGGTCAGCGCCCAGGGGTGGGCACGGGGGACGGTCGGGTCGCCGTAGCTCATGCAGCCGAGGGCGAGTCGGCTCACCTTCAGGCCGGTGGTGCCGAGACGGGTGTACTCCACGATGGCCCTCCTCCACGCCTACGCGGCAGGGGTGATGCGGACGGTGGTCGAGCGGGGTCCGGTGTGCAGCATCGGCTCCAGGTAGGGGCTGGCGGCGTACTTGGTGCGGTAGGCGTCGTCGACCGCGTCGAGAACGGTGTCGTCCGCTGGCACGAAGGCGACCTCGTGCTCGGCGCCCGCGATGCGGATGCGTCCGGCCTTCTGGGACAGCGCCGCCCGGTACCAGCGGGAGTCGGGGCCGTTGTAGGGGCGGACGTAGAGGTCGCCGCCCGAGACGACGGACCAGATCCAGGTCGGTGTGCCGTAGGTGCGGCCGTCCTCGCGGTACGGCGAGATGTGCAGGTCGTCGGCGGCTGCGAACGAGCTCAGCTGCGCCTGGTTCCAGGTGCTCATCGTGAGGTCTCCGTGTGCGGTAGGGGTGCCCCGGACGGGTTGGACCGGTGCCGGGGTCACCGGTTCAGGGCGCCGCGCCGCTCGCGGAGAACGTTCGCGGTCGCGGTGGCGATGACGAGTACGGCGGCGATCAACAGGCTTGCGCGGAGCCCCGGCAGGGGGTCCCTCCGGCTTGTGAGGAGGGCTCCGAAGGCGGCCACGGCCAGGGCGCCGCCGACCTGGCGGCTGGTGTTGAACACCGCGCCGGCCACGCCGGAGCGGTGGGCCGGGACGTTCTCCAGGAGCAGGCCGGTGGTCGGCTGCATGGCCAACGGCCCGCAGCAACCGACCGGGATCATCACCACGGTGATCAGCCAGACGGGCGCGGAGGCCGGGAGAACGGCCAGCACGACCATGCTCGCGCCCATCAGGAGGAAACCGCCGACGATGGGCACGGACGGGCCGTACCGCTTCGTGAGCCGGGCCGTGGGCACGCCCAGGAAGGCGGAGAGCGCGGCCATGGGCAGGAAGACGACACCCACGGCGAGCGCGGACAGCCCTCGTTCCTGCTGGAGGTAGAGGCTGTAGAGGAAGACCGTGCCGTTCAGGCCGGCGATGAACGCGAAGCCGTTGGCGGAGGCGATCCGCATCGTGCGCGAGCGGAGGAGGTCCATCGGCACCATGGGGTGCTTGCCGCGTACCTGGGCTACACCGAAGGCGGCCGCTGCCAGGGCCGCCACCGCGAAGGCGACGAGCACCCTCGGAGCGCCGAAGCCCTCGGCGCCGGCCTCGATCGTGGCGAAGGTGAGCGCGCCCAGGGCGACCACTGCGGCGACCTGCCCCGTCCGGTCGAACGGCACCGGCCGACGCGGGGAGCGCACGGCACGGGCCAGCAGGAACAGCGCCGCGACGCCGACGGGCAGGTTGATGAAGAAGATCATCCGCCAGCTGGCCAGGGACAGGGCACCGCCGGAGACAGGTCCGGCCGCGGCGGCGACGGACCCGGCGATGGTCCACACCGCGATGGCCCGCGCGCGCCGGACCGGGTCCGGGAACGCCTCGCGGATGAGGGACAGCGAGGCGGGCAGCATCGTCGCGGCGCCCGCTCCCTGCACCGCGCGGGCGGCGATCAGCACGCCCACGTTCGGTGCCAGGCCGCACGCCACCGAAGCGGCGACGAACACGGCCATGCCGGTGCCGAAGGCACGGTGAGCGCCGATGCGGTCGCTGACGGCTCCGGAGGACAGCAGCAGCGCGGCGAACATGAGCGTGTAGCTGTCCAGCACCCACTGGAGCCCGGTCATCCCATTGCCGAAGTCGTCGCGGATGGCGGGCAGGGCGACGTTGACGACCGTGGCGTCCAGGGTGATGACGAAGAAGCCCAGCACGGCGGCCGCGAGCGCGGCGTTGGCCACGCCGTGCGAACCGGCGACGTCACCGGGGGTGGACGGCGACGTGGCGAGTGGGACGGACATGACGGGTGATCTCCTGGAACGCGGGAGCGGGGGACGCAATCGTGCCGCGGTCGGGCCGAGGCCGACGGCATGGAAGGCGGCAGCAGGGAAGCAACGACGTCGCGTCCATGCCGTCCTGGCCTCGGCCGCACGCGGGGAACGGCGGCTGATCAGCTCGTGGTGTATCCGCCGTCGACCGGCAGGGCGACGCCGAGGACGAGGCTCGCTGCGGGGCTGCACAGCCACAGGACGGCCGCGGCGATCTCGTCGGCCCGGCCGAGCCGTCCGATCGGCTGCTGCTTCATGATCTCGGCCATGGCCTCGGCCTGGCCTTCGAGCATGTCGGCGACCATCGGGGTGTCGATCACGCCGGGGCACACCGCGTTGATGCGGATGCCCTTGGGCGCGTACTCGACCGCGGCGCTCTTGGTCAGGCCGATCACGCCGTGCTTGGACGCGTGGTAGGCGGCACGCTCCGGCAGACCCACGAGGCCGCCCAGGGAGGAGCAGTTGACGATGGCGCCGCTGCCCTGCTGCCGCATCTGGCGCAGTTCGTGCTTCTGGGCGGCCCAGACGCCGCGCAGGTTGACGGCGTTGACGTGGTCGAAGTTCTCGGCCGTCTCGTCGGCCGCGTCACTGGGCGGGACCTGCACACCGGCGTTGTTGAACGCCATGTCCAGACGGCCGTACGTCGCCACCGCGCGGTCGACCATCGCGGCCGCCTGCCCCTCGTCCGTGACGTCGCAGGCGACACCGATCGCCCGGTGACCGGCTGCCGTCAGTTCCTCGGCGGCGCGCTGGACGGCCTTCTCGTCGATGTCGGCCAGGACGACGGCGGCGCCGGCCTCGGTGAAGGCCCGGGCGGTGGCCAGGCCCATGCCGGAGGCCGCGCCGGTGACGAGGGCCACCTGGTCATGGAAGTCGTACGTCGGGTTCATGGGGTGTGGTTCCAATCGTGTACGTGGACGGTGGCCGGCCGGTGTGTCAGGGGCGCAGCAGCGTCTTGATGGCGCGGCGCTCGTCCATGGCGCGGTATCCCTCGGCGGCCTCGTCCAGCGGCAGGGTCAGGTCGAAGACCTTGCCGGGCTCGATACGGCCGTCGAGGACGCGTTCGATCAGGTCGGGCAGGAAGTGCCGCACCGGTGCGGGGCCGCCGCGCAGGGCGACGTGGGAGTAGAACAGCTCCTCGCCGTCGACGGCCACGTCGTGCGGGACGCCGACGAAGCCGACGTTGCCGCCGGGGCGGCTGGAGTGGATGGCCTGGCTCATCGACTCCGGGGTGCCTACGCACTCCAGGACGGAGTCGGCGCCGATGCCGCCGGTGAGCTCCTTGACCCGGGCGACGCCCGCCTCGCCGCGCTCGGCGACGATGTCGGTGGCACCGAACTCGGCCGCCAGCTGCTGCCGGGAGGCGTGCCGGCTCATCGCGATGATCCGCTGGGCGCCGAGTTCCCGGGCGGCGATGACGCCGGACAGGCCGACCGCGCCGTCGCCGACCACGACCACCGTGGAGCCGGGCTTCACCTCGGCGGCGACGGCCCCGTACCAGCCGGTGCCCATGACGTCGGACAGGGCGAGCAGGCTCGGCACGAACTTCACCTCGGGCTGCCCGTGGAGGGCGACCAGGGTGCCGTCGGCGAGCGGGACCCGGATGTACTCGGCCTGGCAGCCGCCCACGAACTCCCGGTGGGGGCAGGAGGTCTGATAGCCGGCCCGGCAGATCGGACAGGTGTTGTCGGAGGCGAAGAAGGAACCGATGACGAACTGCCCCGGCTTGATGTCCTTCACCCCGGCGCCGGTCTCCTCGACCACGCCGACGTACTCGTGCCCCATCGGCGTCGGCTGGACGACGTCGTTGATGCCGCGGTAGTCCCACAGGTCGGAGCCGCACACACAGGCGGCGACGGTGCGGATGACCGCGTCGGTGGGGGCGAGGATCTTCGGCTCGGGCAGGTCCTCCACCCGGATGTCACCGGAGGCGTGGATCACGGTTGCGCGCATAGCTCATTCCAGAGTGAGGGGAAGGTCGAACGGGGTGGGGTGCCGGCTGCCGGAGCCGGGCGAGGGGAACGAGTCGGCGTTACGCCGGCTCGCCCCACGGCGTGGGCAGCGCATCGAGGTCATCCGGCCGGAGGCGCTCGGCGTCGGTTCGGCCGTCACGGCGTTGTCGGGGAGGCAGGCGGCGGTTCCGCTCGCCGGTCTCCCGCCGGATTGATCACCGCCACCGAATGGGTCTGCCGTCCCCGGTCGCTGCCGACGCCGAGGCTCACACTCCTGTCGGCTGTGATCAGTGCGAGGTGCGGGTGCTGGTGCGCGGGCCGCCGTACTCGGCGTCGGTGACGTGCTCCAGCCAGTTGACCTCGTCGCCCTCCCACAGCGCGATGTGTTCCATGAACTGGTCCGGAGTAGCGCCGTGCCAGTGCTCCTCGCCGGGCGGGCAGCCGATGGTGTCGCCCGGGTGGGCCTCGATGATCACGCCGTCCCGGGTACCGACCAGGGCGACTCCGGACACGACGTGCAGGGTCTGGCCCAGACCGTGGCTGTGCCAGGCGGTACGGGCACCGGGCGCGAAGCGGACCAGGTTGGCCCGTGCCCGGGAGGGCTCCTCACCCCGGTAGATCACGTCCGCCCAGACGTCGCCGGCGAACATGTGGGGAGGCAGCTTCATGGTCGCGGGCTGCTTGAGGATCTCCATGCTGGTGCTTGCTCCTCGCGTCGGCCGCCACGGGCGGCCGTAGTGGGTGAACCTGCGGGTGAGAGGTGCGGGTGAGAGGTGCGGGTGAGACCCGCGGGTGAGAAGGGTCAGGCCTTGCGGAACAGTTCCCGGGCCACGTTCAGGGCGGACATCGCCCTGGGCCACCCGGCGTAGAACGCCATGTGGGTGATCGTCCCGATGATTTCCTCTTCGGTTACGCCGTTCTTCCTGGCCAGGGGGATGTGGAAGGTGAGCTGCTCGCTGCTGCCGCTGGTGATCAGGCTGGCCACGGTCACCAGGCTGCGGTCCCTCGGGGACAGCTCCGGGCTCTTCCACTCCTGCCCGAACAGCACGTCCTCGCTGTAGCCGGCCAGTGCGGGAGCGACGTCCCCGAACAGCTCGCGCGGGCCCGGCTGGGCCTTCTTCTCCGTCATCGTTCATGTCCTCTCACTTGCCGCGGCGGCCCGGACGACGCTCCGGCCGGCTTGGTGCCGCTTGCGTCACTACCGATGGAACCCCAGGTCATACGCGCGTGGAAGGACTCGTTGATACGTGTACTGCCAGTACACCCCACGGCCGGAGACAGCACCGAACAAGCCGACGTAGCCTCGAAGGCATGGACAACCGGAGCGAGGTACGCGAGTTCCTGACCAGCCGCCGTGCCAAGATCACCCCCCAGCAGGCGGGACTGCCCGCCTACACAGGCAACCGGCGCGTCGAAGGGCTGCGCAGGGAAGAAGTCGCGCTGCTCGCCGGCGTCAGCGCCGAGTACTACGCCCGCCTGGAACGCGGCAACCTCTCCGGCGTCTCCGAGACCGTCCTCGACGCCCTCGCCCGTGCCCTCCATCTCGACGAGGCCGAACGCGCCCACCTCGACGACCTCGCGCGCACCGCGAACACCACCCGCCGCCCGCCCCGCCGCCGGGCCCAGCCGATCCGCCCCGGCCTGCAGCACCTGCTCGACGCGATGACCGAGGCCCCCGCCTTCATCCGCAACGGCCGCCTGGACATCCTGGCCGCCAACAGGCTCGGCCGCGCCCTGTACGCCCCGGTCTTCGCCGACCCGGCCCGGCCCGTGAACCTCGCCCGGTACGAGTTCCTCAACCCCGGCGCGGCCGACTTCCTGCCCCAGCTGGAGGCCCAGGCGGCCGGCGCGGTGGCGCTGCTGCGCACCGAAGCGGGACGCGACCCCTACAACCGGGACCTGACCGACCTCATCGGCGAACTCTCCACCCGCAGCGAGAAGTTCCGCACCCTGTGGGCCGCCCACGACGTACGCCTCCACCAGACCGGCATCAAGTACTTCCACCACCCCGCAGTCGGAGAACTCGCCCTCCCCTTCGAGGCCATGCCCATCCCCACCGACCCCGGCCTCACCCTCACCGCCCTCAGCGCCGAACCCGGAACCCCCGCCCACGACAGCCTCAAACTGCTCTCCAGTTGGGCCGCCACTCTCGACCAGGACACCGCCGCCGCCGGCAACAGCGAACACAGCGCATAGCCGAGCGGCGCGAAGCCGCCACAAGCCCCCTCCTCGGCGGAACGCCCTCAGTCCGGCGAGTTGGGCACTGAATGCGCAAGGGCAGGACAACGCAGGGCTGTTGGAGAACTTCGCCGGCCGTTCACTGCACGACATCGCGGTCATCGGCAAGCAGCTCACAGCGGCGTTCTACGACCGCCGCTCCTTCTACTCGTACTGGAACGGCTGCTCCACCGGCGGGCGGCAGGGCCTGATGATGGCTCAGCGCTACCCGGACGACTTCGACGGGATATCGGCGGCGGCTCCCGCGATCAACCGGGACCGCTTCATCCCGGCGGCCCTCTGGATCACTTCCAGGATCTCGGACCGGCGCCGGATTCGACCCCGGTTCGACCCGGGTCACTCAGAGGCAGTCAGAGGCAGTCAGAGGCATCCGCCCCTCCAACTGCCTTTTGAGCGGGCCGAGTTGGACGGTGTCATGCACGCCCACGGGGACGCCCTGGACTTCTGCCGCACCGTCAGCGACGAGCGGTGGACCAGCCTCAGCCCCGCCGCGACGATCGAGCCGGGCGAGCGCACCGGCACCTACCGCATCGCCACGGACGGCCTGATCGTCGGCGAAGACGGCAGCAGCCGCGTCTCCGCCGAGGACCACGCCGTCGCCCTGCTCGACGAGATCGAACAACCCCGGCATATCGACGAGCACTTCACCGTCGGCTACTGAGCCCGGGTCCCGGTCGTCGCCACGCGGTGAGGGGCGCCGGCCGGGTGGCGGTCGGCACCGGCGGTACGGTCCGGGTCGGCCTGGGCGCGGGGGTGTGCGTGGGCATCGGCGTCGCCGGGGCCGGCGAGCTCGGGGCCGACGGCCGCGGTGAGGGGGAGAGGGACGGGGATGGACTCGGCGCCGACGGCGACGTCGTCACCGTCGGTGACGACGTCGCGTGGGGGCACTGCCGCCGCCCGACGACAGCAGCGCCCAGGCCGCCAATCCCCCCCCAGGGCGACCACGGCCGCTCCGCCCGCGATCCACGGAGCCCGCCGCGGTGGCTGCCGGTGCCGGTTCATGATTCTCACTGTCCATCCGATCGCCGACGGCCTCAAGCCGGAGCCCAGCCCCCTCCCTCTTCCGGCAGCGTCCGCCGTGCCGTACTCCCGGCACGGCACGGCATGTGCCGGAGCGACCGTGAACCCTTCTCACGGCTACCGCCCACCGCACGCGCATCGGGGTGCCACCCGCACCGAACCCCACCTCGGCCGCCGCGGACGTGGGGCCGCTTCCAGGCCGGCGACAGCCAGAACCGGAATACAAGATTCCGTGACATCCATCACAATGGATCCGGGACCTATGCGGGCCGGATAGTAGAGGCCGTTCTAATGACATAAGAGATTTGTCCGGCTTGGGGTGCGCATGCGTGGCGCCCGGATTCACAGTTCCCCGACCGCGGGTCGCCTTCGTTCGTTCCGCGTACACGCAGGGACTCTGACGGGGCGGCAGAATCCCGCGGAGGCCCCGGAAGCCGGATCAGGGCGCCGCGCTCCCCTCGCAAGGGCGGTCCGAGTCTACGATGCGCGCTAGTACGCAGGCCCTTTGCACTCCATGTGAAGGCGTCCCCAGAATGACGACCCGCAGGACGCCGCCGCAGCTCAGGAGCGGGTTACGCATGGGTAGACATCGTAAGAACACGCATTACCGACAGATAGCCATCGCCGCCCTCGCCGTGGGCACCGTTGGCATACCGTCCGCCGCTGTGGCCTGTACCGACTGGCCCGACAGCGGTGGACACCGGTCCATCAACGCCGAGAACACCGCCATGAAGGGCTCGTGGACCGCGAAGGGCTGGTGGAACGACGCGAACTGGGGCCGCCCCTGGAACACCAACCACCACCAGGCCGGCAGGCCCTCGTGGACGGCGTCGGCGGCTCCGAGCGCCACGGAGACTCCGAGCGCCTCCGCGAAGACTCATCACGCCCCCGCGCGCGCCACGAAGACCACCGCGCCCAGACCGAAGGTCACACGACCTTGGCACACCCCATGGACCACCGTTGCCAAGCCCACCCCCACCACCGCGTCGCCGAGCCCCCGGAACACCACGTCCGCCGCCTCCGCGACACCCAAACCGTCGAGCACCCCGAAGGCCACGGCCACGGCGTCCGGTGTCGTCGCTCGCATCGTGGAACTCGTCAATGCCGAGCGCGGCAAGGTCGGCTGTTCGGCCCTGACCGTGAACGCGACCCTGTCCAAGGTCGCACAGGCGCACAGTGAGGACATGGCGCTTCACCAGAACATGTCGCACTCCGGGTCCGACGGCTCCTCCCCCGGCGACCGGATCACCCGCGCCGGATACACCTGGAGCACCTACGGCGAGAACGTGGCCTACGGCTACGCCTCCCCCGAGCAGGTCATGGCCGCCTGGATGGCCAGCCCCGGCCACAAGGCCAACATCCTCAACTGTGCGTTCAAGGAGATCGGCGTCGGCCTCGCACAGCCCGACGCCTACTGGACCCAGGACTTCGCCACCGCCCGCTGAGCGGGCACCGCCTGCCGTCGCCGCACTCTCCCACCGAGTCGTCTCCGGCAGACGAGGCGACGCCGACAGGGCGTGAACGGTGCTGCTCCGAGGCTTGTCCCTCGGGGCGTACAGTCCGGTCGCCGCCGCCGACACCGCGGACGCCTCGCCTTACCGCGCGGCCCCTCCCTTGCCTGCTGTAGGCGCCTGAGTCCTTACAGACCGCAGGGGCCCCGGTCTCATATCCCGTGTGGCCGCGGTCCCTCGAGTTCCCGCCTGGCGGCAAAGGCCTTCGCCAGCACCTTGGCCCGGTAGGGATTTGCGTTGTCCAGGGCCGAGGCCACCGCCACCGCCTCGTCCAACAGGGCCAGCCGCTGCTCGGGCAGCTCCCGCACCAGCGCCGACGCGCTGGCCTCCACCAGAACGTACGCCAGCTTCGACCCGTACACCTCCGGCTCGACCCGCGTCAGCAGGCGGTAGATCCGCAACCCCTCGACGCCGCCCACCACCCGCCGGTTGGCACCGAGCAACTGGACCCTCGCCCGCATGACCAACTCCTGATCCATCGATCCCCCTCCGTTCCCCACCCCCACCTGCACCCGTCCCGCGACGAGACAGCACGACGAACGCGTCGACACCCGGGAACGGATGCCGACACGGACGCCGGAGAGTGGATGACGACGAGTCTGCGGGGAGGCCACCACCCCGGACAAGCCCGAACGGACGTGCGCTCCGTCCTACCGCAGACCACGTCCGAGCAGGCATGATGGACCTGACACTCACTCAAACCCCTGCCCCTCCCGCAGCACGAGCCGAACGGTGAGTTCTCGCTGCCTGGCGGACACCAGCCGGTGGTCCGTAGCGGGACAGGACACTGCGGACTACGCCAGACCTGCGCTCCCCCGGTCGGTGCGGGAATTCCGGGAACGCACCGTTGTCAGTGGTGGGAGGCAGGATGCCGGTCATGACGACACCTGCAGCAGAGATCGCGGATGCCACCTCCTACGCACAGGCGGTCGAGGAGGCCGTCGGGGCGGCGGCCGCGTATTACGCGGGCGGCACCTCGCCGCGGGACGACGACGGCTACGACCGGCTGGTGCGCGAGATCGCCGCGTACGAGGCCGGACACCCGGAGCAGGTGCTGCCCGGCTCCCCCACCGGGAAGGTGGCCGGGGGCGCCGTGGAGGGCGATGTCCCGCACACGGTGGCGATGCTGAGCCTGGACAACGTGTTCTCGCCGGAGGAGTTCACCGTCTGGACCGAGTCCCTGGCCCGCCGCATCGGGCACCAGGTCACCCGCTTCCACTAGAGATGCGCCGCCACGACAAGACCGGCACCACGAAGGGCGAACGCCGCCTGCTGTGGGGGTACTGGCTGCTGTCCGGCTACGGCCTGCGTGCCTCCCGTGCCTTCACCTGGCTGCTGGCCGCCACGAGCGTGACCGCGCTGCTCCTGATGGGCATCGGCCTGCCCACCCATGAGCCCGCCCCCGCCACCACCGGAACCCTGAACGGCAGCAAGATCAACCTCAGCACCATTGTTCCCGACCCGACGCTGCACGGCGGATGGCCGCAATGCATCACCTGAACCCGCGCGGAGAAAGCCACCCGCGTCGCTGTCAACTCGGTCGTCTTCCGCTCCAGCGGCCAGAACCTCACCACCGCCGGCACCTACATCGAGATGGTCTCCCGCCTCCTCGAACCCATCCTCCTCGCCCTCGGCTGACCGTCGCCTCCAGCAGCGCACGCACGGCGCGCTCCCCTTCCGCCCTGGCCAGTGCCGGAGCGCCCCCGCACCTGCATTCCCAACGCACCCTCACCGGCCAGCAAGTAACCCTCTCCGCAACAGCAAAAAGAAGATGGGCAGGTCAGACCCCTGGAATTCACAGGCAGCGACAGGAGCGAACGGAAGCGGCCCAGCACTGAAGGGCGATCAGTTTCCAGGACCGCAAAGGACTTTGACATATCGTCCGTTCGCGCGTAGCGTTCTCCTCAACAACGGCGGAAGCGCCGGTGTTGACGACAGCGGAATCGTTGTCGTCCAGTTTCACGCGCACCATCCGAGCATGCTGTCCTCACTGGGACCAGTGCACCCTGAGCCCGTATTGGGTCGATGGGTACTCGGATGTCTTTTTTTACCCAAGCGACAGGAGTCGCTTTCGTCATGTCCGAAAACACTAGATTCCGCAGGAGGATCACCTTGAGCACCAAGCGTTCCACAGACGCGAAGACCGTTGACATCTCATACGCCCAGGGCCAGTTGAGGATCCGGACACCGCTTCCGACCGCCCGCACAGTAGGAAAGATGGTCGGCATCTTCTTCGGGGGATTGGCGTTGTGGTTCCACCCCTACGTCGCCACCGCTTTCGATCAGAATTCTCCGTCAGACAAGCCACCCGCCGCCACAGCTCCAGACACCTCCATTTCACGGACGAGTCAGAAGTAGGAATTCCGCCCGGGAATTCCAGACGCACCGTGAAGCTGCGCGCTTCGCGGATTTTTTATACCCTCATGCCTCCTATTTGTGCCGTTATATTCACATGTGGGAGGGTTGAGGGAGTCGAATCGGTTGGCGGGCCCAGTCGGAGGGGTGATCAGCCGTTGCTGAGCATGAGGTGCGGGTAGCGCGTCGCCCGGTGGAGAGTGCCGAGGACCTCGTCCACGAGGGGCAGAGCCTCCGCTCCCGCGTCGCGGAGCGTGCCCGGGAGGGGGAGTCCGGCCTTGTCGGCGCCGTGCTGCCAAATGCCGCAGGTGCGCTGGGCGACCGCGATGGTGAGCGGGGCACGGGGGTCCTGGGTCCGAATGAGCTGCGGGAGCAGCCCGGTGTGGTGGCGGACGGCTTCGGCGTGCTGTCCCGACAAGTGAAGGAGCCAGCCGCGGAGATCGCGGAGGTTCAGGGGGTGCAGGTGGTCAGGTCCGTAGTCGGCGGCGAGGCCCGTCTCGATGGCTGTGCACGCCTGCTCTCCTCTGCCGGGGTCGTCGCGCCGCAGGACACCGGCCTTCGCTCATCGGGCGAAGTACCCAAACACCGTGCGCCACGGAATGCCGAAGTCAGCGGGCAGGGCACGCCACTTCGCCCCGTTGTCGGTGATGTAGCGGATGACGTCGACGACACGCCGACGGGGCCACTTCTCCGGTGCCCCGTCCTTTGGGGTCTGCCAGGCGGGAGTCGGCAGGAGCCGTGCCAGGAGGGCCCATTCGAGGTCGCTGGGGTCGGAGGGGTAGCGGTAACGGGGCAGCGGCATGACGAGGTGCCGGGCCGCGACCTGAAAAAGAGCCAACGGTGGTGCGGTCGCGGTCCGTCGCCTTTCCAGAGGTTCACTCCAGGTTGGCAAGAAGATGCAGAGTGGACTCGATCGCGCCCATCTGCGCGACCGTGCGGATGTAGGGGTCGTCGGGCTTTTTCTTCTGGTGCGGCAGGAGAATGCCGGCGATGAAGTTCTCCAACCGGTGGTGGACCGACTCGAAGAACGCCCGCTCGTAGCCGATCCAGACCTCCGGCGCGTCCTCCAGCATCCGGTAGCCCCACGTCTTGTCCCAGGTCACCGGCGGGACGTTGTCCGCAGTTCCGCCTGCGGCCGCGAGCGGTTGTGGTGGGCCGATCCGGCCATCGGCCGCTTCAGCGGCGTAGCTGTCAGCGCGCTATTGGTAGACGGTGGTGATCGCCGTGGAGACGCTGGCTCCGCTGCCGGGGGCAGCGTAGGAGATGGTCCACATGGCGGCTATCTTGTTCGGGTAGCCGTACAGGTAGCCGCCGTTGTCGCAGCCGTAGTTCAGGCGCTGTCCCGCGAGCGTCGCGGTGCCGCCACCGGCGAACGAGCAGCGGGCGCCGTTGGCCAGGACGAGGATGATCGGTTCGATGTCGGGTCCGCCCGGTATGTGGTCGTTGTTGCCGGGAAAGCCCTCGGGGACCGATAGTTCGACCATGCGGTCGGGGGCTCCGTCCAGGCACAGCGCGCTGGTGTCCGAGGGATCGGAGTCCGGGGAGAAACAAGGGTCGAGGATCCGGTCGCCGGCGGTGCAGCGCCAGGCGTCCGTGCGCATCGTGGATTCGGCGGTCCCGAAGCAAGAGCCGCTGGCCCGGTCGGTGATGGTGATGCCGGTTTCCGGGGTGCCGCCTGGGGACCAGGGGCTGAGGGTGACCACCTGGGTCTGCGTCGGCGCGGATGACGCCGCGGCGGTCGGGAGCTGTGACTCGGTAACGGCTGAACGGGCGAGATGTGACGTGGCCGCAGCCGGTGTGGCGCCAGGGGCGGAGCGGGCCACGGTCGGCTGCGGGGAGTGGGTGGCGCGCGCTGAGGCGTGGTCCGGGTCCACTGCGAACCAGGTTCCTGTGGCGGCCGCGGCGAACACGGCGGCCGCGACGGCGATGAGCGGGGCGCGCCGGTAGGGAGGGCGTATCGCGGAAGCCGGCCAGGCGGGGTCTTCGACGGTCGGGGGGTGCCACTGCTCTGCGATCAGGTTCGGGACGTCGGTCGGCCGGTCGTGGACATACCCGAGAACCTGAGTCGCCTGCTCGCCGAGCAGCTCGGCGGTCTTCTGCGCCACTGCGGCGGACGACGGCCGATGGCCGGGGTCTTTGGCGAGGCAGGCCGTCACGAGGCTGAGCATGTCGTCGGGGACACCGTCGAGGTCCGGCTCGGTGCTGAGGACGCGGAAGGCGACGGCCTCGGCATTGCCGGTGCCGAAGGGGTGGCGGCCGGTGGCCGCGAAGGCGAGCAGCGCACCCCAGGCAAAGACATCCCCGGGCGGCCCGGAGGTGCCGTCCCGGTAGTACTCGGGGCTCAGCCAGCCCGGGGTCCCGGT
Organism: Streptomyces sp. NPDC086777; assembly: GCF_040702065.1. Classification (NCBI taxonomy): domain Bacteria; kingdom Bacillati; phylum Actinomycetota; class Actinomycetes; order Kitasatosporales; family Streptomycetaceae; genus Streptomyces; species Streptomyces sp. NPDC086777. Next base: position 40,857 of record NZ_JBFBJI010000027.1, read on the forward strand.
GAACGTGCCCGTACGGGTGACCGCGGTGCCGTCGGCGACGTGGGCGATACCGAAGTCCAGCACCCGCGGCCCGTCCGGGGCCAGGATCACATTCGCGGGTTTCAGGTCGCGATGGACCACCCCGGCGGCGTGCACGGCCGCAAGCGCTCCGGCCGTTCCCGCGGCGAACAGGTACGGCTGGATCCCGGCCAGCGGCCCACGCATCGCCATGTGCTCTGCGAGCGTCAAGCCGGGTACGTAGGCCGTGGCCAGCCACGGGATGTCCGCCTCGGGATCGGCCTCCAGCAGCGGCACCAGACAGGGACCCGACACCCGCCGCAGCACCTGCACCTCTCGCCGGAATCGGGCCCGGAACTGGTCATCCGCGGCCTGCCCGGCGTGCACGGCCTTCACCGCTACCCGCTCGTCCCGCTCCCCGACCGCGGCGTACACGGTGCCCATCCCACCCGCGCCCAGCACCCCGACCACCCGGAAGCGCCCGATCCGCATCGGGTCCGAACCACGACGAGCAGCAATCCGCGACACGAACAAAACCCCCGCCGAGAGCAATTGTGGCCGAGATGTGAACCCTAGCGGGAATCGCCGACGCCACACGCCAGTTGCCTCAGATGGGATCCACCCATGCCTGCTCCCCCGGTCGGTCGCACGGCATCCGGCACGCTCCCCACCACGCTTGCCAGACTCCCGCCCAGCGTTGGGCCTGTTGCTGCCCAGCCCACGGCCAACCACGCCCTTCGAGTGCTTGCAGACCTCCGGCGGCGGCATCGCCACGTCTGTCAACCTCGCCTACAGGCTCGGCGGGGCCGCTTGCCGCCGCGGATCATGGAGTGTGCCACGGCCAGGGGTGCGTCCGGTCCGGCATCACTCCGAGGGCTGTGGTCCCATCCGGCCAGCGATCCGCGCGGCTTCCTCCGGGGTCACCAGCTGCACCTTGCTGCGGAACGTGCCCTTGACCACGAAGAAGCACGAGAACTTGCCATACGGGCCGATCTCTCGGCACTCATACAAGCCGTTGCCAGGCAGCGGCCATCCATAAGGCTGGTTACGGCTTCGGTTGAGGAACGTGCGCGCGTACACGTACTTCTCGTTCGTGCCACGGATTTTGGCCACCCAGCCGCTCATGGCCTCACAGATGAGACGCTGCGGGGTGATGGACACCCCGGGGAACGCTGCAGCGGGGTTCGCCGTGGCGATGTTGATGGGGGTATCCAATGCTGCCGTTGACGCGGCCTTCTGCTCCGGGGTGGCGTGGCGTTCGCAGACTTGCGGGTGAGGGCTGATGCCGTACCAGACCATGAGGGGATTCCGGCAGCGGGTCCCTTTGGTCGTCGTCTTCGTGCACTGGCTCACGCGCCCCCCTATCTCCCCTGGTCAGACCTGCTGAGTCGCAGCTCGGCAGGACAGTACACGCAGGCCCCTCGGCGGCCCGTCGGCGGGCGCCCGGGTTGAGATGACGAACGATAGGCCGCGCCTACGCTTCGTCTTCGTCGTACCGGCCGGCGACCAGCTCGCCGATCGTCATCGGCCGACGCAGCGGCGTCAGCTTGCCGCCCCAGTACGAGAGGCGGTGCGCCTCCCACTCCTCGGTCGTCATCTCGGGCAACGGCTTCTCGGGAACCGGGGGCGCCACTGGCGCGGGCGCCCCGGCTTGAACAGCCTGGTCGAGGGACTCGGCGAGGGCAAACGCCCGGATCAGGTGGGGACCGTACACCACTTCCCAGGACGCAACCCCTGCCACCCTTCGACTGCGGCAGCCGCTCACACAAGCCGGCTGCATGACGTCTGATCATGCAGCCGACCTGCACCAATCCACCGGAGGGGCCAAAAGAAGGCAGATTCGACCCGGATTCGCCCCCGTCTCCCTCCTATCGCGACAATGCCCAACTCTGACCTGCAACTATGCGACTTCTGCCGCTGTACCAGCCGTATACCGCCAAAGAAGTGCCGGACAAGCGAGAGAACGGACATATATCCCAACCAGGTGGTCGCCGATGAACACACCCGTCACTGCGGGCAGACGGCACGGCTGCTGTCACCCTTGCCGGCACGCGGCGGCACAGTGCCTGGCATCAGCGCTCCCACCAGGGAGTTTCCAAGCACTCTTCCGTGACACGGAAGCCGTATTGCGCCCCGTGCGGCCGGTGTCGACGATGTCGCCACGACCCAACGACGGGAGCCGCAGCCATGCCGCACATCACCGCGTTCGCCAGGAACCAGTGGTACGTCGCCGCCTACAGTCACGAGGTCGGGCGCGAGTTGCTCGGGCGGACGATTCTCGGGGAACCCCTCGTCTTCTACCGGGCCGAGGAGGACGGCACGCCCGTCGCCCTCAGCGACCGCTGTGTGCACCGTCGTTACCCGCTGTCGGAGAGCGGGCTCGACGGCGACCGGATCGTGTGCGGGTACCACGGGTTCACCTACGACCGGACCGGCGCCTGCGTGTACGTGCCGGGGCAGAAACGCATCCCGCGCACCGCACGGGTCGCCTCCTACCCGGTGGTCGAGCAGGACTCGCTGCTGTGGGTGTGGGTCGGCGACCCGGCGCTCGCCGACGCGGGCACCGTCCCGCGCGCCCGGCACCTCGACTCCCCCGGCTGGCTGACCGTGCGCGGCATGGAGCCCATCGACGCCGACTACGGTCTCCTCGTCGACAACCTCCTCGACCTCTCCCACGAGACCTATCTGCACGGCGGCTACATAGGCACCCCCGAGGTCGCCGAGACGCCCATCACCACCGAGGTCGACGAGGGCGCCGGGATCGTGCGGGTCAGCCGGCACATGGACGACGCCGAGTGCCCGCCGTTCTACGCCCGTTCCACCGGCATCGAGGGCCGGATCACGCGCTGGCAGGACATCGAGTACCACGCGCCGTGCCTGTATCTGCTGCACAGCCGGATCGCGCCCGCCGGAGTGGTGCCGGAGGCGGACGGCAGCGATCCGAACGGCTTCCACACCGAGATCACCTACGCGATCACCCCGTCCTCGGACGGCAAGGTGTACGACTTCTGGATGGTCTCCCGGGACTGGGCGACCGACGACGCCGAGGTCACCGAGTTCCTGCGGAGCAACAACCACACGGTGGTCATGCAGGACGTGGACGCCCTCAACCTCCTGCAGCGGACGCTGGGTTCGGAGCGGACCGGCTACCAGGAACTGAGCATCAACATCGACACCGGCGGCCTGGCCGCCCGCCGTATCCTCGCCCGGCTGGTGGAGGAGGGCGACAAGCCCGTGGAGAAGGTCCTGTGACCGCACCGGCGAGTGAGACCCGTGCGACCGGGGAGGTCTACCGCATCGACTGGCTGCCGGGCACCGACGTCCTGCACGGCACCTGTCACTGCGGCGCCGAGCACACCGCCCAGGACCCGGTCGAGATGTGGGAGTGGATGCTCGGCCACCCCGAAGGCCACCAGCCCCCGGAGCGCACCGCATGAGCCTGTACGAAGCCGAACTGGTCGTGAGCGAAAGGCAGACGGCCGCCGACGGTGTGGTCACCCTGTCCCTTCGGCACCCCCTCGGCGAGCAACTCCCCGGCTGGGAGCCGGGGGCGCACGTAGATGTCCTGCTCGGACCCGGGCTTGAGCGGCAGTTCTCGCTCTGCGGGGATCCCGGCGACCGGTCCTGCTGGCGGGTCGCGGTGCTGAGGGAGCCGGCCGGGCGGGGCGGATCCGCGTACGTCCACGAGCAGGTGGGCGTCGGCGACAAGGTCCGGGTGCGCGGGCCGCGAAACCACTTCCGGCTCGAACCCGCGTCCCGCTACCGGTTCGTCGCGGGCGGCATCGGCATCACCCCGATCCTGCCCATGCTCGCCGCCGCCGAGGCCGCGGGCGCCGAGTGGACGCTGCTGTACGGCGGCCGGACCCGGCGGTCCATGGCGTTCCTCGGCGAGGTGGCGCGGTACGGCGACCAGCGGGTCACCGTCGCCCCGCAGGACGAGTCCGGGCTGCTGGACCTGGCCGCGGTACTCGACGACGTCCCGGAGGGCACCCTCGTGTACTGCTGCGGTCCGGGGCCGTTGCTGGACGCGGTGGAGGAGCGCTGCCCGGCGGGCGCGCTGCGCGTGGAGCGGTTCCGGCCGAGGGCCCGACAGACGGGCGAGGACGGGGAGTTCGAGGTCGTCCTCGCGCAGAGCGGCCGTACCCTCACCGTCGCGCCGGGTGTCTCCGTGCTCGACACGGTCCGCGCGGCCGGGGTCGAGGTGCTCTACTCGTGCACCGAGGGCACCTGCGGGACGTGTGAGACGGATGTCCTCGAAGGCGACCCGGACCACCGGGACTCGGTGCTCACCGAGGAGGAGCGGGCAGCCGGGGAGACCATGCTCATCTGCGTGTCGCGGTGCCGGGGGGCGCGCCTGGTGCTGGATCTGTGATCCGCAGGTCCGCCTCGATCGCCGCCACGGCCGCCCGCAGCCCCGGCAGCAGGTCGCGGCGGACCGCCGTGGCGGACATCCGCCCGGAGTGCACCGCGAGGCTCACCCCGGCCACCACCCGGCCGCTCCGGTCCCGGACCGGGGCGGCCAGTGTCGTCACGCCGTCCTCGGGGTCGCCGTCGAGCAGCACGTGCTCCCCGGCGGGCGCGGCACGTCCGGCGGGCGCGGCACGTCGGGCGCGTTCGGCTTCCGGCGCGCCGGCCGGCATCGCACGGCCCGCCGCCGTACCGAGCGCCGGGAAGCGCGAGCCCACCGCGACGGCCGCCGCCATGACCCGCCGGGCCGGCACCTGGGCGACGCACACGGCCGCCTCCCCGTCCAGGACGCACAGTGCCGCCGACTCCCCCACCAGCGAGGCGAGTCGCTCCAGGTGCGGGGCGGCCAGGCGCGGCAGGTCGAGGCCGGAGAGGTAGGCGTAGCCGAGTTCCAGGACGCGTCCTCCGGGGGCTCGTCGTCCACCACCGCCTCGTCGGGCGGCACCACCACGGTCAAGGTGGGGATCATCCCCATCGTCGACGTGACCCCTCGCGAAGGGGCGGTCCATGCTCGACGTACGCGGCCTGAAGAAGGTCTACGACGGATCCGGCCGCCGCATCGAGGCGGTGCGGGACCTCACCTGCACCGTCGCGGCGGGCGAACTCGCCTGCCTGGTGGGCCCGTCGGGGTACGGCAAGACCACCTTGCTGAAGTGCGGGGGTGGCCTGCTCTCCCCGACCGGCGGTGAGGTCCTCCTGGAGGGGCGGAGGGTGACCGGCCCGCCGCCCGGGATGGCGTTCGTGTTCCAGGAGTGCGGCCGCAGCCTGTTCCCCTGGATGCGGGTCGCCCAGAACGTGGAACTCCCGCTGAAGCAGTCGCGGTTGCCGCGCGAGCGGCGCAGGGAGCTGGTCGCCGACGCGCTCGGCCCGGTCGATCTCGCGGACGCCGCCGGCGCCTGTCCGTGGCAGCTGTCGGGCGGCATGCAGCAGCGGGTGGCGATCGCGCGCGCCCTGGCCTGCGAACCGCGGGTGCTGCTCATGGACGAGCCGTTCGCCGCCGTCGACGCCCAGACCCGGGCCGATCTGGAGGACCTGGTCCGAAGGCTGTGGCGGGAACGCGGGATCACGGTCCTGTTCGTCACCCACGACATCGACGAGGCGGTCTACCTGGGGCAGCGGGTGATCGTCCTCTCCGCCTCCCCCACCGTCGTCCAGGACCAGCTGAAGGTCGATCTGCCGGACGAGCGCGACCAGTTGCACACGCGGATCGCCCCGCGCTTCGCCGAGTTGCGGACCCACGTCCACGAGCAGATCCAGGCGGCGAAGCGCGGGGTTCCCCGGGGGGAGGACCCGGTCAGGGGGTCGGACACACCTCCACCGAGGTGAAGGGGAGGACCGCCCCCGCGGCCGCGTGGGCGGCGGGCGCGAGGGCGAAGGCGAGGGCAGCGAGCATGCCCGCGGTGAGCGGCACGGCTGACATGCTCCTGACATGGATGGCTGTGCTGCGCTGCACGCGCTGATCCCTTCGGGGTGGGGGGCGGGGACAGCGCGAGCGGTACCGGCGGCTCAGTCCGTCAGCCAGGCCGCCGTGTCCTGCGGCAGCCGGCCCGCGTCGTCCAGTGGGCCGCTGCTGAGCAGGAGTTCGGAGTGGGCCGGGAGTTCGGCGGGGGTCGCGCCCAGGTTGACCACGCAGGTCACACCGTCGGCGCGGCTGAAGGCGAGGACACCCTCGGGGGCGGGCCGCCAGGTCAGCGGGCCGTCGCCGAAGCGCGGACGCAGGGCGACGGCGCGCCGGTACAGGGCGAGCATGGAGCCGGGGTCGTCCTGCTGCCGGTCGACCGCGTACGACGCCCAGCCGGCCGGCTGCGGCAGCCACGGCTCCGCCCCCGAGCCGAAGCCCGCGTGCGGCGCCCCCGCCGCCCAGGGCAGCGGCACCCGGCAGCCGTCCCGGCCGGGGTCGGTGCCGCCGGACCGGAAGTACATCGGGTCCTGGATGCGGTCGGCCGGGATGTCGGCCTCGGGCAGACCCAGTTCCTCGCCCTGGTAGATGTAGACCGCGCCGGGCAGGGCCAGGGAGAGCAGCGCGGCCGCGCGGGCCCTGCGCGTCCCCAGCTCCAGGTCGGTCGGGACGCCGAAGGCCTTGGCCGCGAAGTCGAAGGCGGTGTCCTCGCGGCCGTACCGGGTGGCCGTCCGGGTCACGTCGTGGTTGCACAGCACCCAGGTGGCGGGGGCGCCGACCGGGGCGTGCTCGGCGAGGGTGGTGTCGATCGAGGTGCGCAGCCGGGCCGCGTCCCAGGGGCAGGACAGGAAGGAGAAGTTGAAGGCGGTGTGGAGTTCGTCGGGGCGCAGGTAGCGGGCGAACCGTTCGGCGTCGGGGAGCCAGACCTCGCCGACGAAGACACCGCCGTAGGCGTCGGCGACCGCGCGCCAGGCACGGTAGACGTCGTGGAGCTCGTCGCGGTCGACGAAGGGGTGGGGGTGCGGGTGCGAGGCCAGGTCGGGCAGGTCCGGGTCCTTGGCGAGCAGCGCGGCCGAGTCGATGCGGACGCCCGCGACGCCCCGCTCGAACCAGAAGCGCAGGATGTCCTCGTGCTCCTGGTGGACCGCCGGATGCGCCCAGTTGAGGTCGGGCTGCTCCGGGGTGAAGAGGTGGAGGTACCACTCGCCGTCGGGCAGCCGGGTCCACACCGGTTCGGTGGAGCCGACGAACTGCGACGGCCAGTCGTTGGGCGGCAGGTCGCCGTCCGGGCCGCGGCCGGGGCGGAAGTGGAAGAGCTCGCGCTCCGGGCTGCCCGGTCCGGCGGCCAGCGCCGCCTGGAACCACGGGTGCCGGTCGGAGACGTGGTTGGGGACGATGTCGACGATCGTCCGGATGCCCAGCTCGCGCGCCTCCGCGATGAGTTTCTCGGCCTCGGCGAGGGTGCCGAACGCCGGGTCGATGGCCCGGTAGTCGGCGACGTCGTAGCCGCCGTCCTTCATGGGAGACGGATACCAGGGGCTGAACCACAGTGCGTCGACGCCGAGTTCGGCGAGGTACGGCAGCTTCGCGCGGACGCCCGCGAGGTCGCCGGTGCCGTCGCCGTCGCTGTCGGCGAAGCTGCGGACGTACACCTGGTAGATGACGGCCGAACGCCACCAGTCCTGGTCCTTCGGGGCATGGCTGGGCTGTCCCACTGGGCGAACCTTTCTGTCGGAGGAAGGGCCGTCAGCCCTTGGTGCTGCCCGCGCTGATGCCGGCGATGATGTGCCGCTGGAAGACGAGGAACAGCGCGACCATCGGGATGCTGGCGATCACCATCGCGGCGATGAGCACGGTGAGCTGGATGTTCTGCGAGAGCTGGACCAGGGCCACGCTGATGGGCTGCTTGTCCGTGTCGGAGAAGACCATCAGCGGCCACAGGAAGTCCTGCCAGACCGCCACCAGGGCGAAGATCGAGACGACCCCGAGGACCGGACGGGACATGGGCAGGACCACGGACCAGAGGATGCGCAGCTTTCCGGCGCCGTCGATCTCGGCGGCCTCCAGCACGTCGCGGGGCAGCTGGTCGAAGAACCGCTTGAGCAGGTAGAGGTTGAAGGCGTTGGCGACGGCCGGCAGCCAGATGCCGAGCGGGTCGTTCAGCAGGCTGGTGTGGATGAACGGCAGGTCGGCGGCGGTCAGGTACTTGGGTACGACCAGGGCCTGGGCCGGCACCATCAGGGTGGCCAGGATGCCGCCGAGGATCACCTTGCCGAAGGCCGGCTTCAGCTTCGACAGGGCGTAGGCGGCGGCCGTGCAGAACACCAGCTGGAAGGCCCAGGCGCCGGCGGCCTGCACCACCGTGTTCCACAGGTGCTCCGGGAGCTGCATCAGGTCCCAGGCGTCGGTGTAGCCGGACAGGTGCCAGTGCTTCGGGATGACGGAGGGCGGGGTCTGCGCGATCTCGTCCGGCGACTTCATCGCCCCGGTGACCATCCAGTACACGGGGAAGAGGAAGGCGAGCGCGAAGAGGACGACGACCGCCGTGAAGACCGTCCAGTAGGCCGCTCTCCCGCGCGGACGGGCCAGCGTCGCCGGGGAGATCAGGGTGCGGGTGGCGCTGCTCATCCGTCCTCCCCGGACCGGGTCAGCCGCAGGTACACGGCCGAGAAGATGCCGAGCAGCACCAGGAGCATCACGCTGAGCGCGCAGGCGCCGCCGAAGTCGTTGTAGAGGAAGGCGTACTTGTAGATCAGGTAGAGCACGGTGACCGTGGCGTTCTCCGGACCGCCGCCGGTGATGACGAACGGCTCGGTGAACACCTGCATGGTGGCGATGATCTGGAGGAGCATCAGCATGAGGATGACGAACCGGGTCTGCGGGATCGTCACGTGCCGCACACGCTGCAGGAGGTTCGCGCCGTCCAGTTCCGCGGCCTCGTAGAGCTCACCGGGGATGGACTGGAGGGCAGCCAGGTAGATCAGGACGGTGCCGCCCATGTTGGCCCAGGTGGCCACGATCACCAGGGAGACGAGCGCGGTTCCGGTGCCGTTGGTCCAGTTCGAGGTGGGCAGGTGCAGGAAGCGCAGCGTCTCGTTGGCGAGGCCGGCCCCGGGGTCGTAGAACCACTTCCACAGCAGGGCGCTGACCACCGGCGGGATCATCACCGGGAGGTAGACCACCACCCGGAAGAACGCCTTCGCGTGCCGCAGTTCGTTCAGGACCAGGGCGAGGACGAAGGGGATCGCGAAGCCGATCAGCAGGGCCAGCAGCGTGAAGGTCAGGGTGTTGCGCCAGGCCGCCGAGAACTCCGGGTCGTGCAGGACCCGGGTGAAGTTGGCGGTGCCGACCCACTCGGCGGACGAGCCCGGCGTGTACTTCTGGAAGGAGATCACCACGGCGCGGATCGCCGGGTACCAGGAGAACAGCGCGAAGCAGATCAGCCCGCCGAGCAGGAAGCCGTAGGCGCGGACCTGGTCGGTGATCCGGCGCCGCCCCCGGTCCCCTGCCGGGGGCGGCGCCGGGGTCTGTCGTACGGCGACCGCCGCCGTGGCGGCGGGTCGTCGTGCGGCCGTCTTGGTCATCGTGGTCAGCCTCGGGCCAGGATGCCGTTGATCTTGTCGTTGGCGTCCTTGAGGAGCTGGTCGATGTCGGCGTCCTTCTTGGTGAGGACAGCGGAGACGGTGCCGTCGAGGACGGAGTAGATCTGCTGGGCGTCCGGCGGCTCGATCTTCATCTGCAGGGACTGGTTGCCGTCCAGGAACGCCTGGTAGTTCTCCACCGGCACGTTGGCGTTCGCCTTCTTGACCGCCTGGTCCTTGGCATCGGCGGCGCCGGTGAACAGGCGCGGCTCGGGCAGGCCGACCGGCGCGTTGTTCTTCTTGGCGCGGGCGTAGTCGCCGAGGAAGCCGTCACCGGGGGTGAGGAACATGGAGTCGAGCCACTTCAGGCCGGCGCGGATCTGGGCGGGGGTGTCCTTCTTGTTGAACATGTAGCCGTCGCCGCCGATGAGCGTGCCCTTGCCGCCGGGCATCGGGCCGAGGGCGAGGTCCTTGTAGTTGCCGCCCTTCTCCTTCACCAGGATCGGGATGTTGTCCGGCGCGGAGAGGTACATGCCGAGCTTGCCCGAACCCATCATCTGCTGGACGTCGTTGATGATGAGGAGCTGCTTGCTGCCCATCGAGTTGTCGGTCCAGCGCATGTCGTGCAGGTTCTGCAGCACCGCGTGGCCCTCGGGGGTGTCGACGGTGGCCGACTTGCCGTCGGCCGACACCACGTCGCCGCCCTGCGAGTACATCTCCGCCGTGAAGTGCCAGCCGCCCTGGTTCTGCGCGCTGTAGTCGGCGTATCCGACCGTGCCGTTGCCGAGCGCGGCGATCTTCTTGGCGTCCGCGCGGACCTCGTCCCAGGTCGTCGGCGGCTGGTCGGGGTCGAGGCCGGCCTGCTGGAAGAGCTTGCGGTTGTAGATCAGGCCCATCGAGTAGCCGGTGCGCGGGATGCCGTAGACCTTGCCGTCGACGGTGTAGATGTCCCGCAGCTGCTTCTGGATGGTGTCGTAGCTCTTGAGTTCCTTGAGGTACGGCGTGAGGTCGGCCGCCTGGTTGATGTCGACGACGTGCTTGGCGTCGGTGAAGTACGTGTAGAACACGTCCTCCATCTGGCCGCCGGCGAGCTTGGCGTCGAAGGTCTTCGGGTCCTGGCAGGGGAACGCGTCGTGCGCGACGACGTCGATGTCCGGGTTCTTCTTCTCGAAGTCGGCGACGTCCTGGTCGAAGAACGACCGGTCGACCTTGGCGCTCTTCGGCGGCTCGCAGTTGACGGTGATGCGCGTCTTGCCGCTGCCCGCGTCGTCGTCGCTCGACCCGCAGGCCGTGGCCGAGAGCGCGAGCGAGGAACAGACGCCGAACGCGACGAGAGCACGGCGGAACCCGGTGCTGGACATCGGTGGACCCCCCAGAACAGGAGCAGTTGGGCGCCGCACCGGGATCGGTGGGCGCCGCACACTCAAGCACCGGCAGCACCGCCGCGCAAGATGTCACGCAGAATCTGTAATTATTCGACAGCAGATGGGATCTGTTGAGCCTCAGGCTTTCGGCGCTTGCGCGGTCGACCCCCTGACGACCAGCTCGGGCTCGAACAGCAGCTCCTCCGCCGGCACCACCGTCCCGCCGATCTGCGCGTTCAGGAGCTCGACGGCGGCCCTGCCCATGGCCTCGATGGGCTGCCGGACGGTGGTGAGCGGGGGCTCGGTGCAGTTCATGAACGCCGAGTCGTCGTAGCCGACCACCGAGACCCGGGAGGGCACCTCGTGCCCCTTGCGGCGGGCCGCGCGCACGGCGCCCAGGGCGAGCGGGTCGCTGGCGCAGATGATGCCGGTGACGCCCCGGTCGATGAGCCGGGACGCGGCCGCGTGGCCGCCCTCGATGGAGAAGATCGCCCGGGCCACGAACTCGTCCGGCACCTCCCCGATCGCCCGCGCGGCGGCCAGTTTCCGGGCCGAGGGGACGTGGTCGCCGGGGCCGAGGACCAGGCCGATGCGCTCGTGCCCCAGGGACGCGAGGTGCCGCCACGCCTGCTCCACCGCCACCGCGTCGTCGCAGGACACGCTCGGGAAGCCGAGATGCTCGATGGCCGCGTTGACCAGCACCACCGGGATGTTGCGGTCGGCGAGCAGCCGGTAGTGGTCGTGCGGTGCCTCCGCCTGGGCGTAGAGACCGCCGGCGAACACCACGCCGGAGACCTGCTGCTGCAGCAGCAGCTCCACGTAGTCCGCCTCGGAGACCCCGCCCTTGGTCTGGGTGCACAGCACGGGCGTGAGGCCGAGCTGGGCCAGGGCGCCGCCGATCACTTCGGCGAACGCCGGGAAGATGGGGTTCTGCAGCTCGGGCAGGACCAGACCGACGAGCCGGGCGCGCTCACCGCGCAGTTGGGTGGGGCGCTCGTACCCGAGCACGTCGAGGGCCGAGAGCACCGCCTGCCGGGTCGCCTCGGAGACCCCCGGCTTGCCGTTGAGCACCCGGCTGACCGTGGCCTCGCTGACCCCGACCTTCTTGGCTACTTCCGCAAGTCGTCGCGTCATGCACGCAAGGGTAGCGCAAGTTACGCAAGCTGTTTGCGTAAGGCGGTGGAGGCGGACCGCCCCGCATTCCGCAGCGGTCGCCCGGGGCACGAAGCGACCGGCCGACGACCGCCACGGAAATCATCCCGCAGCGGCAACGGGCGTCAGCCGACCGGCAGTCCGCTGCTCTCCCGCCGGGAGGCAGTGCCGAGCAGAGCGCGCGCGACGCCCTCGAGCGGTCCGAGCAGCGGGTTGGGGTCGCCGGCGCGCGTGACGAGGACGACCTCGCAGGGATCCATGTCGACGACCGGCACCACGACGATGTCCTCGCGCACAGCGGCGCGTCGATCACCGGCCGGGAAGATCGCGACGCAGTGACCGGTGGCGACGAGTTCCAGCTTGTCCTCGAAGCTGTCGTCGATCGTCGGCGGGGGCGGTGCCGGGCGGTCGCCGACCGGCCTGGGCGTGCTCCAGACAACCGGAGTGCTGACGCAGGCCACCAGTTCCTCGGCCGACAGCGACCCCGGGCTGACGGCCTTCTCCTGCGCCAGACGATGTCCGGCCGACGTGACGAGGACCCGTGACTCGTCATGGAGCTTCGTCACCCGGAAGCCGTCCGTGGCGAAGGGCAGCGGCCGGTAGGCGACGAGGGCGTCGACCCGCCCCTCGGCGAGGGCGCGCGTGTCCCGCCAGTCGAGGTGCCGGGTCAGGACCCGGTCGTCAGGGTGCCGGCGGCGCAACTCCTGCACACAGGCGGTGATGACCAGCCCTTCGGCGTAGCCGATGGTGAGCGTGCGGGGCCGGCCGGCCGCCCTGGCCGCGCGCGCGGCTCGCTCGGCCTCCTGGAGCAGGATCCGGGCCCTGGGCAGGAAAGCCTGACCGGCCTCGGTGAGGCTGCTGCCCTGCGGCGAACGGTCGAAGAGCCGGACACCGAGCTGAGCCTCCAGCCGCTGGATCTGACGGCTCAGCGACGGCTGCGCCAGGTGCAGTCCGGCGGCGGCCCGGCCGAAGTTGCCGTGCTCCGCCACGACCGTGAAATAGCGCACGAGCCGCAGATCGACGTCCATTCGCCCAGGGTACGTCGCGGGTCGCCATACGCCTGGGACATGACGGCATACGGAACAGGTCTTGGACGGGGAGTGCGGGCGGGTATTTGGCTTGGGGGCATGACCACTTACGACGGCAAGAAGATCGTGATCACGGGTGGAAGCAGCGGTATCGGCCTCACCACGGCCCGGCTGTTCGCGGACGGTGGCGCGCGCGTACTGATCACCGGCCGCACCCGGTCCACCCTGGACGCCGCGCTGGAGCAGTTGGGGGACAAGGCGGTCGCCGTCCGCAGCGACGCCGCCAACCTGAAGGACGTCGCGGCGCTGGCCGACACGGTCGGGGAGCACCTCGGCGCCGTGGACGCGCTGTTCGTCAACGCGGGTGTCACCGCGTCCGCACCGTTCGACTCGACCACGGAGGAGATGTACGACGCGGTGTTCGGCATCAACACCAAGGGCCCCTACTTCACCGTGCAGGCGCTGGCACCGCTGCTGCGCGAGGGAAGCGGCGTGGTCCTCACCACGTCGGTGGTGAACGTCCTGGGCCTCGACGCGCTCAGTGTCTACTCGGCGAGCAAGGCAGCCCTGCGGTCGATGACGCGCACCCTGGCCCGCGAGCTGCTGCCGCGCGGGATACGCGTCAACGCCGTCAGCCCCGGCCCGATCGACAGCGGCATCCTGGACCGCTCCCTGCCCGCCGACGTCGTCGAGACGATGAAGGACACCTACCGGAGCACCAACCCCATGCAGCGGCTGGGAGTGTCCGAGGAAGTGGCCGCCGCGGTGGCGTACCTGGCGTTCGGTGCGACCTTCTCGACGGGAGCGGAGTTCCCTGTCGACGGAGGGGCTTCGCAACTCTAGGCACGGGCTCGCCGGTCTCAGACGCGGCTGCCGGTCGCCGTGTCCGCCGAAAGCCGTTGCGCGACGTAGATCGGGACGACGGACAGCAGGACGAGCACGGCGGCCACCACGTTCACCACCGGCGCCTGCTGCGGGCGGGTCATGTTGTCGAAGATCCACAGGGGCAGGGTCTGGACGCCCGGCCCGGCGGTGAAGGTGGTGACCACGATCTCGTCGAAGGACAGCGCGAAGGCGAGCAGCGCGCCGGCGAGCAGTGCCGAACGCACCAGCGGGAAGGTGACGTCGACGAAGGCGCGGAAGGTGTCGGCGCCCAGGTCGGCCGCCGCCTCCTCGTAGCTGCCGGAGGTGCGGCGCAGCCGGGCGACGACGTTGTTGAAGACGATCACCACGCAGAACGTGGCGTGCCCGACCACCACGGTGAACAGGCCGAGTCCGACGCCGAGCGGCTCAAGGACCGTGCTGAACGCCGAGTTGAGGGCGATGCCGGTGACGATGCCGGGCAGCGCGATCGGCAGCACGACCACGAAGGACAGCGCGCCCCGGCCGAAGAAGCGGTACCGGGCGACCGCGAAGGCGATCAGCGTGCCGAGCACCAGGGCGATCCCGGTGGCGCCGAGCCCGGCCTTCACCGAGGTCCACAACGCCTCGCGGGCGCCGGAGCTGCGCCAGGCGGCCGACCACCAGCGGGTGGTCAGGCCGGGCGGGGGCCAGTCGGCGCTGCGGTCGGGGTTGAGGGAGTTGACGAGGACCAGCAGCAACGGCACGTAGATCACGGCGAAGCTGAGGGCGGCGGCGAGGCGGACCGCGATCCGCGCGGGCCGGGAGAGTGTCATGTGTGACATGTGACATAGCACCCTGTCGTCAGAGGCTGCTCAACGCCCCCGTCCGCCGCATCGCCAGCAGGTACAGCACGATGACGACGACCGGGACGGTGGCGAGCGCGGCGGCCATGGGCAGGTTGAGTTCGATGTTGGCGTAGACGAGGTTGCCGATGAGCTGGGTCTTGCCGCCGACGATCTGCACGGTGATGTAGTCGCCGAGGCTGAGCGAGAAGGTGAAGACGGATCCGGCGGCGACGGACGGCAGCACCATCGGCAGGACCACCGACCGGAGGGTCCGCCCCGCGCGGGCGCCCAGGTCGGCGGACGCGTCGAGGAGGTTGTCGGGCAGGTGCTCCAGCGCCGTGTGGATCGGCAGGATCATGTACGGCAGCCACAGGTAGGTCAGGGTGAGCACGGTCGCCGGCAGTCCGAACCCCGGCCCGCTCAGTCCGAGGGGCTTGAGCAGCCAGTCGGCGAGCCCGCCCTCGGACAGGATCAGCCGCCACGCGTACACCTTGACCAGGTAACTCGCCCACAGCGGCGTGAGGATGGCGACCACGAGCAGCGGGCGTCGGCTCGGCCTGGCGACGCGGGCGGTGTAGAAGGCGACCGGGAAGGCGAGCACCGCACACAGGGCGGTCACCGCGAGGGCGACGCCGACGCTGCGCAGGATCACCTGCCGGTAGACGGGCGTGGTGAACAGCTCGTGGAAGTTGTCGGCCGACCAGACCTTGACGACCTCGGAGGTGAAGGAGTCCGTGGTCCAGAACGCGGAGACGAACAGCACGGCCAGCGAGCCGAGGTAGAGCACGGCCAGCCACAGCAGCGGGGCGGTCAGCAGCAGGGCGAGGCGGAGCCGGGGGCGCCGGTGCAGCGCCCCCGCGGTCCGGGTGAGCAGGGCCATGGGTCAGCCCTTGATCTCGGTCCAGGCCTGCACCCACTTGGCGTAGGGCACGCACTTGACGTCGGTACGGCCGTCCAGGCACTGCTCGATGGGCGTGTTCCAGAAGGCGATGTTCTTCCAGTAGCTCTCGTCGGCGGCGTGGTAGGTGGTGCAGAAGTTCTTGTCGCTGGTCAGGGCGCAGGCCTTGGCGTTGGAGGGGGCCTCGCCGAAGTACTCGGCGACCTCGGCGTTGACCTTCGGGGAGACGATCCAGTTCAGCCACTGGTAGGCGCAGTTGGGGTGCTTGGCCTTGGCGGAGACCATCCAGGTGTCGGACCAGCCGGTGGAGCCCTCCTTGGGCACGAAGGCCTTCACCTTGGCGCCCTCGCCGGCGGCCAGGTTGGCGATCACCTGCCAGCTGGTGCCGATGACGGAGTCGCCGCTCTTGAAGGCGGAGATCTCCTTGAGGTAGTCGCTCCAGTACTCGCCGATGTCCGCGTTCTGCTGCTTGAGCAGGGCGACGGCCGCGTCGAACTGCTTCTGGTCGAGCGCGTAGGGGTCCTTGATCTTCAACTCGGGCTTGGTGGCCTTGAGGTACAGGGCCGCGTCGGCGATGTAGATCGGCGAGTCGTAGGCGGTGACGTGGCCCTTGTACTTCCCGGCGTCGTCGAAGACGGCGGACCAGGAGGTGGGCGCGGGGCTGACCTTCTGGGTGTTGTACATCAGCAGGTTGGCGCCGCGGCCGTGCGGGATGCCGTACATCTGGCCCTTGACCGAGTTCCAGGCGCCGTTCTTCAGGCCGCTGAAGATGTCCTTGTAGTTCGGTACGAGCTTGGTGTTGACGGGGGCGGCGTCGCCGGAGGCGATCAGGCGCAGGGAGGCGTCGCCGGAGGCGGAGACCGCGTCGTACTGGCCGGTCTTCATCAGCTTGACCATCTCGTCGGAGCTGGCGGCGACCTTGGAGTTGACCTGGCAGCCGGTCTGCTTCTCGAAGTCGGTGACCCAGTCCACCTTGGGGTCGTCCGAGCCGTCCTCGACATAGCCGGCCCAGGCGATCAGGTTCACCTGGCCCTCGGACTTGCCCAGCGCGGCCAGGGGTTTGAGGTCGGGCGGGTTGAGGCCGGTCGAGGAGCCGGAGCCGGAGGAGCCGCAGGCGGTGGCGGCCAGCAGCAGCGCGGCGACGGCGGCGGCCGCGGTGAGGGGACGGGGGAGGCGCACGGCGTACTCCAGACGTGAGGGACGGCGGATCCGGACGTGAGGGGACGGCGGGTCAGTCGGGGACGTGGACGGTGTGCCGGCGCTGCCAGCGCAGCCGGACGCGGGTGCCGCGGTAGGCGGTGACGTCCTCGGCGGAGGTGTCGAGGTTCTGCTGGAGCGCGGTGAGCCGGCCGCCGCCGTCCAGGTCGACCAGGAAGCGGGTGGCGTCGCCGAGGTAGACCACCTCGGCGACGGTGCCGAGGGCGGTGACGTGCCCTTCCGGGTCCGGGTCGGCGGTGGTTCCGTCGAGGATCCGGATCTTCTCCGGGCGGACGCTGTGGGTGCCGTGCTCGCCGAGCACGCGCAGGGCGGTCTCGCCGGTGAGCAGGTTGGAGGTGCCGACGAAGGAGGCGACGAACGCGGTCTCGGGGCGTTCGTAGATCTCGGCGGGGGTGCCGACCTGTTCGATGCGGCCCTGGTGGAAGACGGCGACGCGGTCGCTCATCGTCAGGGCCTCCTCCTGGTCGTGGGTGACGAAGACGAAGGTGATGCCGACCTCGCGTTGCAGGGCCTTGAGTTCGATCTGCATCTGCTCACGCAGCTTGAGGTCGAGGGCGCCGAGGGGTTCGTCGAGGAGCAGGACGCGGGGGCGGCCGACGAGGGCGCGGGCGAGGGCGACGCGCTGGCGCTGGCCGCCGGAGAGCTGGGAGGGGCGGCGGGTGCCGTAGCCGTCGAGGCGGACCTCGGTGAGGGCCTTGCGGGCGCGGACCAGGCGTTCGGCCTTGGGGATGCCACGGACCCTGAGGGAGTAGGCGACGTTCTGCTCGACGTTCATGTGCGGGAACAGGGCGTAGTCCTGGAAGACGGTGTGCACGTCGCGTTCGAAGGGGGCGCGGCGGGTGACGTCCTGCCCGGCGAGTTCGATCGTGCCCGAGGTGGGGGTCT
This sequence comes from Streptomyces sp. NPDC086777, assembly GCF_040702065.1. Lineage (NCBI taxonomy): Bacteria > Bacillati > Actinomycetota > Actinomycetes > Kitasatosporales > Streptomycetaceae > Streptomyces > Streptomyces sp. NPDC086777. The sequence goes on from NZ_JBFBJI010000027.1 coordinate 58,534, forward strand.
CGAAGCCGGCGATCAGGCGCAGCACGGTGGTCTTGCCGGAGCCGGAGGGGCCGAGCATCGAGAAGAACTCGCCGTCCCGGATCTCCAGGTCGACCCCGGCGACGGCGCTGGTCTCGCCGAACGACTTCCGCAGATCCCGCAACCGGATCGCGCTGGCCTCCATGGGCGGGAACCTCTCTGCCGTGCTCGTGCGTTGCACCTGGTGACCGGAAAGATATGAAGTCATAGTTCACAGCTCAAGACCCTTCCGAGGTAAAGGTTGGGTCAACGCATAGGGTGGTGGGCCGTGAGACAGCACCAGATGGCGGGCGGCGCCCGAAAAGCCGTCTTCGCTCCCGTGGACAGCGGGGCCCGGGTCGACGCCGTGGTCCGCCGGATCGGCGACGCCATCGAGCTAGGCCTCCTCTCCGACGGGGAACAGCTGCCCGGCGAGACCGAGCTGGCCGGACAGCTCGGGGTGTCCACGGTGACCTTGCGGGAGGCGCTGATGGCACTGCGCCAGCAGGGCCTGGTGGTCACCCGCCGCGGCCGGGGCGGCGGCAGCTTCGTGGCCTCCCCCGAGGTGCCCGACCGGGAGCGGCTCATGGCGCGGCTGCGCGGCTGGAGCCCCGAGGAGCTGCGCGACCTCGGCGACCACTGGGCGGCCCTGTCGGGCACCGCGGCCGACCTCGCCGCGCAGCGCACCGAGGACCACGACCTCGACCAGCTGCGCCGGTCCACCGAGGAGTTGCGCGGGGCGCCGGACGCGGCGGCGCGCAGCCGGGTGTACGGCCGCTTCCACGTGGAGCTGGCCGCCGCCGCCCAGTCGGCCCGGCTCACCCGCGAACAGGTCGCGCTGCAGACGGAGATCGGGGCGCTGCTCTGCCTTGTGCTCGGGGACGACGAATATCGTGAAGAGGTGGCGGACCGTCACCGGTCCGTGATCTCGGCCGTGCAGGATGGGGCGCACACATCGGCCAGGGAGCTGGCCGAGCGGTGCGTACGGGACTCGACGGCACGGCTGATCGCCCTGCGGCTGGCCCTGTAGCCGCGTCGCGCCCGCTCCCCCGTCCGCCGGAGGGCACCATGAGCCGCTCCACCGTCCCCTTCGGTCCGGCGGCGGCCACGCTCGATGCCGCCGAGGAGTACGTGGCCGCTCGGGTCGGCCATGCCCTGGAGGCGGTGTTCGACGCGGTCGCGGCCACTCGCGCCGACACGGCCGCGCTGCTGGCCCGGGTGGCCGCCGAGGGCCGCCGGCCGGTCACCGCCGACCTTGCCGCGCTCCGCCCCGGACTCCATCTGCGGCTGGCCCGGCAGGAGTTGGTCTCCGGTGTCGGGTTCGTGGCCGCGCCCGGGGTGCTGGCCGACGTCCCGGCGTGGCTGGAGTGGTGGCAGAGCGACGCCTCCGGGGACGTGCGGCCGCTCCTGCTCGACCTGGACCCGCGCACCTCGGCCTACTCCGACTACACGCACTGGGACTGGTTCGCGCTGCCCCGGGAGACCGGGCGGCGGGCGGTGGCCGGGCCGTACGTCGACTACCTCTGTTCGGACGAGTACAGCCTCACGCTGTCCGCGCCGGTGCAGGTGGGCGACCGGTTCCTCGGCGTGGCCGCGGCCGACGTGTACCTGCGGCACTTCGAGACCGCCGCGCTGCCCCTGCTGCGCGAGCTGCCCGGACCCGCGCGGCTGGTCAACGCCCGCGGCCGGGTGGCGGCTTCGGCGGACCCGGCCCGGCTGGCCGGTTCGCTGGACAGGGGGCCGGACTTCGCGGCGGTCCTGGAGAGCGGGCGGCCGGGCACCTCCGGCGGGCTGCGGCTGGTGCCGTGCCGGGGCGTGCCGCTGGTCCTGGTGGTGGCGGGCGGATGAGCCGGAGTCGGGGCGGGAGCCGGCCGGCGTCCGGCCCGGCGCCGTCGGCGACCTGAACGCCGACGGTGCCGGGTCAGCCTTCGGGGGCCGGGACGACGGTGAGATGGGCGCCCAGCCCGCCGGGCCGCCGGGAGCGGCGCGGGGCGGCGGGGCGGGGGCCGGCGCGCAGCACCAGGGTGTAACGCGCGTAGCCCATGTCGTTGAGGGTCTTGGGGGTCTCGCCGACGACCCGGCACTCGGTGGCGCCCAGCAGCGGGTCCGGGTGCAGCAGCTGCCGGACGGCTCCGTCGAGCTGTGCGCCGTCCTCGCCGACCGCGCGCAGCCAGTGCGGCAGTCCCTGCCGGAAGGCGGCCTCCATGATGGGGTCCTGGGCGATCTCCCGGCGGATCGCCTGGAGTTCGTGGTCGTGGCCGTAGCGCTCCAGGACGGTCTTGAACTGCGCCAGCAGCGGCAGGCACCAGCCCGCCTCGTGGGCGCCGAGAATCGTTCCGGCATCCGGGTGGAACAGGACGAAACGCAGGAAGTTGTCGCCGGGCATCGCGGTGGGATGCGGGGCGACCGCCCCGAAAAGTGTCTCGAACGCGCCGTTGGCCAGCACCACGTCCCAGCGGTGGTCCACCACCAGCGACGGGAAGGGGACGGCGTCCAGCAGCAGTGCGTAGTCCTGGAGGTACGCCTGGGCCTCAAGGCTTTCGGGGACGGGCCGCGGCGCCGGCCGCCGCCCACCTGCCTGATATGCCATCGGGAGGTCACCCCTCTTGCCTATGCGGCCTTCTCGCGGCGATGTGATCCTGCTGCCCCACCCTGAGTCATGTCAACTATCGTGGCATTTCATGCTCGTTGACGTCCGAAATTGGCCACAGTTGTGGCGAGACCTGGATGTGAGTTCGAACGACCCGCTAATCTCCGGGGGGTCGTGCGGGTGCCGGGACGTTCACGGCGCAGCTTGTGAGAAGCCCCTGATTCCCCTGAGAGACGTAGGAGTTCTGTCGGTGACGGATGGCTACGAGGATCCGGGCGCCACGGCGACCGCCCAGCTGCCGGCCGCCGTCTCCCGCGTCACCGCGCTCGCCGACCGGCTCGGTGTCCCGCACGCCGAGGTCCTCCACGTCGGACGGCTCTCCCACGCCTGCGGTGTCCCCGAGCCCGTGGTGCGGGCCCTGCTGACCGGCCGCCCGGCGGGCGAGCCCGACGTCCAGGCCCGCTTCCTGCAACGACTGGACCTGCTGCGCCGCAGCCGGCTCAAGCCGAACGGCCGCAAGCACACCCAGCAGGAGATCGCCGACGGCGCGGGCATGTCCCGGCAGCAGGCGGGCGCCCTCATCAACGGTGACCGGCGGCCGACCATGGAGCACTGCGACGCCCTGCAGCGCTTCTTCCGCGTGCACGCGGGATTCCTCACGGCCGAGGACCCCGAGGCCCTCGCCGGCGCCCTGCAGCGGGTCGAGCAGGAGCTGCTGCAGAAGCTGGCCGACCGGGAGCGGGCCGCGGCCGAGGCCGCCGAGGACCCGCTGGAGCGGCTGCTGCAGGACCATGGGGTGCGCGGCATCGCCTGGCGGGCCGCCCAGCTCCCCACCGACCAGCACCGGGACAAGGTCGCGGAGTGGCTGGACATGCTCCTGGAGAGCGTCAAACGGCCCGAGTCGTGAGCCGTCAGTCGTGAGCGGTCAGTCGTGACCCGAGGGAGGAAAGTGGGCATCGGCAGGGACATGCGCCGGCTGAGCGGCGAGCTGGTCGGGGGACTCACCCTGGCCACGCCCGCGCCGCCGCAGGAGCTGTACCGGGCGCTGTGCGACGCGCTGGGCCGCCGCCGCGGCCGCCCCGTCCAGTTCCGTACGGCCGTCTTCCCGCCCGGCACGGCCAGCGGGCTGTGGCTGGACCTGGCCGACCGCGACCTGGTCGTCGTCGAGGAACGCACCGTTCCCGACCACCAGTTGGTGATCCTCGGTCACGAGCTGTGGCACATGCACGCCGAGCACTGCGGCCATGACGTGGCGGGGGTCGGGGTGGCCGCGCGGCTACTCGGCGCCGCCACCGGCACCGGCACGGGCGCCGACGCGGACCAGGCCGCGCTCCAGGCGGCCGTCCAGCGGGTGGCCGCCCGCACCCGCTTCGACCGCGCCGAGGAACGGGACGCGGAGACCTTCGGGCTGCTGCTGGCCAGCAAGTGCCGCACCTGGCTCGCCGGGTCGGCGCTGCGCGGGCCGGTGCGGCGGCACGACGTGGCGGGCCGCATCGAGGCGTCGCTGGGCTACCTGGGGAAGTGAGCCACCCCCGGGGGCAAAACCATGTCCGGACGCCCGGGTCGGGTGCCGGGCACGGCCGGTCGCCGTCCCGCCGTTCCGTCACGGCGGCGGGGATGCCAGGGCCACGACCGGCGCTGCGCGGACTCAGGTGGCGCTGAACCGGCGCTGCGCGGACTCAGGTGACGCTGCGACCGGCGCGGTGCGGACTCAGGTGACGCTGCGACCGGCGCGGTGCGGACTCAGGTGACGCTGCGACCGGCGCGGTGCGGGACTCAGGTGGCGCTGCGCTCGCTGGCCTCGCGCAGGTCTCGCTGCGCGGCCGGGCCGGGTCCGGGGTCGGGGCGGCCGTCGAGGAGCAGGCTGCGCCAGTGCTCGCGGCTCCAGTCCGCCGGGGCGGTGGTGGCGGTGAAATCCTGGACCAGGGCGACGAACCGGGCCGGGTCGGTGTGGAACGGGAAGTGCCCGGCGCCCTCGAAGATCTCCAGCCGGGCGCCGGGCATCGCCTCGCGGGCGCGGTGGGCGTGCCGGACCGGGACCACGCTGTCGCGGTCGCCCCACACGAGCATGGTCGGCATGCCTTCGGTGAGATAGCAGCGGTCCAGCATGGTGACGACCTGGCCGCGCCAGTCGACGACCGCGCGCAGGGTGCGGACGAAGGCGTTGCGGGAGGTCTCGTCGGGGAGCGCGTCGACCAGGGTGAGCAGTTCCGGGGCGTCCTGGCCGAGGCCGGTGTCCAGGAGCCTCAACAGGCGTACCGCCAGGCCTACGTGGAAGCGCATGCCGGGCAGCCGGAGCGCCGACAGCAGCAGGTGGGCGCCGGGGAGCGAGACCAGCCGGAGCGCCGGGTTGACCTCGCGTCCCACCCCGCCCGCGCTGACCAGGATGAGCCGCTCGGTGCGCTCGGGGAACTGGTAGGCGAACTGCATCGCGACTCCCCCGCCGAGCGAGTGCCCGACGAGGGTCGCGGACTCGATGCCCAGCGTGGTCAGCAGGTCCCGCACCCCGTTGGCGTAGGCGGCGACCGAGTAGTCGGCCCGCGGTTTGTCCGACCCGCCGTGGCCGAGCAGGTCCGGGGCGATCACGGTGTGGGTGCGGGCGAGGACGGGGATGAGCCGTGCCCAGGTCGCCGAGGAGTCCCCGATGCCGTGGACGAGGACCAGGGCGGGCCCGTCGCCGGCGATGCGGTAGGCGCGCCGGTAGCCGTGCACGACCCGGTGACGCGTCTCCAGTTCGCCGTCGAACACCGGGCGTAGGTGCGCGGTGCGCTGCGGACGGCTGGGCACCGCTTCTGACACGGTCGGCCTCCCCCGCTGTCCCGGGCCCGCTGCGACCCGGCCGGATGCGTCTCCTTCCAGGGTAGGAAGACTTTTCCCCGGGAAGTTTCGGCGAGGTTTCACCTCGGCTAAGCGAGCGAACCGAGGCCCGGCGCGGGGGCGTTGTCAGTGGTGACCGGCAAGCTGGGGGGTGCGCACCGCACATCGGGTGTGCCCGCGCCGTCCGGGCGCGTGACCGCAACGACCGACGGGGAGAGCCGACCGATGCACACCGCCGTACTGACCGACCGTGAACGCGCCGCCGTCAAGGCCTATCTGCGGCTGCTGCACACCGTGCGCGCGGCCTTCGACGGACCGCCCGACGCCCCGCGCCCCTTCGTGGTGCCACCCGCCGTGCTCGCCGAGGCCGAGGACGCCCTGGCCGGTGCCGGGCTGGCGGGCAACGAGGAGGCGTTCTTCCGGCTGCTGCACGACTGGTGCCCACCCACCTGAGCCGACGGCACGTCAGGGGCTGGGAGCAGGTGCCGGCGGTGACGCTCGAGTGTGTTCCGACACGCGCGAGTGAGCCTCCCGGCAGGGTCGGACACTGCGGGAGGTGGCGGCGCCGTTCGTGGTGCCCGGCCCCTCGGGAGTCTCCGTCCGTGGCGACAGGACTCGCTCCCGCACAGTGTTCAGGAACGGTGCGGCACGACCACGGCCGAGGTCAGCATGCCGTGCCCCACGCTCCAGCGGCCCTCGAAGACCTCCAGACGGCGCCCGCCGACCTCCGGCCCGGGGACCAGCAGGCGGGCGCGCAGGACGCCGTGCGGCCGTTCCCCCGGCTCCGGGACGAGCTCTATGTCGGCCTCCATGAAGTCCAGCCACTTCCCGGTGAGGGGGAACCACGCCTTGTAGACGGATTCCTTGGCGCTGAACAGCAGGCGGTCCCAGTGCACGCCGGGCCGTTCGGACGCGAGCACGGCGAGCCGCTGCCGCTCGGCGGGCAGCAGCACGGCCTCGGCGACGCCCTCGGGGAGCGCGGCGTGCGGCTCGGCGTCGATGCCGAGGGAGGCCAGGTCGGTGGCGCGGACCAGCGCGGCGGCGCAGTACCCCTCGCAGTGGGTCATGCTGCCGACCAGCCCGTCCGGCCAGCGCGGGGCGCCCCGCTCGCCGCTCACGACGGGCTGCGGCGGGACTCCCAGCTTCTCCATGGCGTCGCGGGCGCAGGCGCGCACGGCGGCGAACTCGCGGCGGCGCTTGGGCACGGCCCGGGCGACCAGCGCCGCCTCCTCGGGGTAGAGCGGGGCCTCGCGGACCGCCTCGTCACCGAGCATCTCCACGGCCACCACCGACTCCGGGAGCAGCTCCTCGATCACCGGTTCCGACCTCCATCGGCAGAATACGGCGCAGCCTGCCCGGGTCTCCGGAACGCTTGCGCCACTCGCGGGGATATCCCACGGAGACCTCTTCGAAGCGGACCCCGTCGAGCCAGGTGGTCCGGGGGATGTGCAGATGACCGTAGACCATGGTGGCGACACGGAACCGGCGGTGCCAGTCGGCGGTGCGGGTGGTGCCGCACCACATGGCGAACTCCGGGTACCAGAGCACGTCGGTGGGGTGCCGGTCCAGCGGATAGTGCCCGGCCAGCACGGTGGGCAGGTCCTCGGGCAGTTCGGCGAGCCGCCGTTCGGTCTCCTCGACCCGGGCCCGGCACCAGTCCTCGCGGGTCGGGTAGGGGTCGGGGTGCAGCAGGTACTCGTCGTTGCAGACGATGCCGGTGCCGTGCGCGTAGGCGAGGCCCTCCTCCTTGGTGGCGCACCCGGCCGGCAGGAAGGAGTAGTCGTACAGCAGGAAGAGCGGTGCCACGACGGCGGGGCCGCCGGGGCCCTCCCAGACCGGGTACGGGTCCTCGGGGGTGACCACGCCCAGCTCCCGGCAAAGACCGACGAGGTGCTCGTAGCGGGCGACCCCGCGCAGCGTGACCGGGTCCTTGGGGTGGGTCCACAGGTCGTGGTTGCCGGGCGCCCACAGCACCTTGCGGAAGCGGCCGGCGAAGGTCTCCAGCACCCAGCGGATGTCCGCGACGGTCTCCGCGACGTCACCGGCCACGATCAGCCAGTCCTCGTCCGAGTCCGGCCGCATCTTCTCGACGAGCTCGCGGTTCTCCGGGTACGAGATGTGCAGGTCGCTGATGGCCAGCAGCTGTCCGGCACCGGCCGTGGACTCCACCGCGTACCCCTTCCGATCATGTCGTCGGCACCCACCACAGCACATTCCGGGGGCCGGGAACAAGAGCGCCCGGCCGGGCGCGGGGCCGGGTTCCGGGCCGTCAAGGAAACCGGCGCGGACGGGGCAGGAAAACGCGCGTGGACAGTACGGGGAAATCCGTAACACTCGCGTTGCACGCGGGGCCCCTTGAAAGCCGTATGATCCCCCCAACACCACCGCCATGAACTTCCCTTCGCCCAGGGCGGTTTGGTGTCCCTCCAACCACCCTGCCCGGGCACGGGCGCGCTCAGCCCTGCCCGAAAACCCCGAAAGGCGGCTTTAATGCGCTCTCGCGTACGCGTCTGGCTCAACCGCACGTACGCGGAGAACGTGTTCTTCATGGATCAGCTGCGGAGAAATCCCAGCGACCGGGCGGTCGACATCCATGCGACGCACGGTGACGCCGACTCCCCCGTGCTGGCCGCCGCCGACACCGCCGACCTGGAGCCGGAGGGCCTGTCCCCGGCCGGCTACGTCGAGTACGCGCTCGACCAGTGCCAGCGCCGTGGCATCGATGTCTTCGTGCCCCGGCTGCACCAGTCGGCGATCGTCGCCCACCGGGCCGACTTCGAGGCGATCGGCACGGCCCTGCTGGCGCCGACGCCGGAGGCGACCGCGGTCTTCGAGGACAAGGCGACCGCGTACGAGGCGGTGAACTCGGTGGGCGTCCCGGTGCCGCCGTGGTCGCGGGTCCGCACGGCGGACGAACTCCTGGCCGCTGTCGAGGAGTTGGAGGCGGGCGGCCACAGGGCGTGCTTCAAGCCGGCCGCCGGTGCGGGTGGCGTGGGTTTCCGGGTGATCACGCGCGCTCCCTTCTCGCTCTTTCACCTCAGCGGGTTCCCCGGGCCGTACGTCCAGCTCGACCTGGTCGTGGACGCGCTGCGCCGCGCGGAGCAGCCGGTGGACTGGCTGGTGATGCCGCGCCTGGAGGAGCCGGAGGTGTCCGTGGACTGCCTCACCGGGCCCGACAACCGGATCCGGATGGCCGTGGGCCGCACCAAGAAGGGGCGCCGGCGCGGGTTCACCCTGGACGAGCAGTGGCTGAAGCCGGCGCGCATCATCGCCGAGGGCTTCGGGCTGCACTACCTGTCCAACATCCAGTTCCGGATGTACGGCGACCAGCCGGTGCTGCTCGACGTCAACACGCGGCCCGCTGGCGGGCTGCACCAGCTGTCGCTCTGCGGGGTCAACGCGCCCTGGGCGGCCGTGCAGTTGGCGCTGGGCGAGGACCCCGGGGTGATCGAGCCGCCGTTCCTGGGGCAGGACTACGCGGTGGTGTCGGGGCCGAAGCCTGTCCTGCCGTCCGTGCCGGTGGCACGGGAGGAGGCCGACATGATGCCGGCGCCGACGCTGCCCGTGGCAGTGGAGCCGGTCGACGCTGCGGCTGCGGTGTTGCCGCTCTAGGCCGTCGGCCGGGTGCGACGCCGTCGTGGTTGATCGCGCCCACGCAGCGGAGCCGCATATCGAGCACAGCCCCGCCACCTTCGTTTCCCACCTCACCGGTATGGACCAATTCACGTCTGTCTTCTTGACAGGTGGATTGGTCCATACCAGCTTGGTTGCGCACCCCCTCGCACCTTCGTGCCACTCCCGAACACCCCCACTCCTTCAGGGAGATCGCGTGCGCAACTCGCTCAGACGTTCCAGACGTCGGATACTCGCCCTGCTCGGGTCGGCCGCTCTCGCGCTCGCCGGGGCCATCGCGCTGCCCGGTACCGCGCAGGCGGCCAACATCCTGTCCAACCCCGGCTTCGAGTCGGGGAGCCTGTCGCCGTGGTCCTGCTCGGGGAACCTCGGCTCCGTCGTGTCCTCGCCCGTGCACGGCGGCTCGAAGGCGCTCGCGGGCGCCGCGAGCGCCAGTGACAACGCCCAGTGCACGCAGACCGTCGCCGTGCAGCCCAACACGACGTACTCGCTCAGCGGCTGGGTCCGCGGGTCGTACGTCTACCTCGGGGTGACCGGCGGGGCGTCCACCTGGACCACCTCGGCGTCCCAGTACAGCCCGCTGACGGTGTCCTTCACCACCGGGGCCTCGCAGACCAGCGCCCAGATCTACGTCCACGGGTGGTACGCCCAGGGGACGTACTACGCCGACGACATCGGCCTCGACGGGCCCGGCGGCAGCACGGACACCCAGGCACCCACCGCGCCCACGAACCTGACCTCCACCGGGAAGACCTCGTCGAGCGTGTCCCTGTCGTGGTCGGCGGCGACGGACAACGTCGGGGTGGCGGCCTACGACGTCTACCGCGGGTCGACCCTGGCGACGAGCGTCTCCGGGACCTCCGCCACGGTGAGCGGACTGTCGGCCAGTACGGCGTACACGTTCACGGTGAAGGCGCGGGACGCGGCCGGGAACGTGTCGGCGGCCTCCAACTCCGTGTCGGTGACGACGAGCGCGGGCAGCGGCGGCGGCAGCGGGTTCAAGCAGGCCGCGCCCTACCTCTACGAGGGCTGGGGCGACCCGCCGAACCCGACCACCGTGATGAACGCGACCGGCATCAAGAACTTCACCATGGCCTTCGTGCTCGACTCGGGCGGCTGCACCCCGGCCTGGGACGGCAGCCGGGCGCTGACCGGCGGCGCCGACCAGACCGCGATCAACCAGATCCGGGCGGCCGGCGGTGACGTCACCCCGTCGTTCGGCGGCTGGCAGGGCAGCAAGCTCGGCGCCAACTGCTCCTCCGCGAGTGCGCTGGCCGGGGCGATCCAGAAGGTGGTCGACGCCTACGGTCTCAAGTCCGTGGACATGGACATCGAGAACACGGACGAGTTCGAGAACGAGGCCGTGCAGGCGAAGATCCTGACCGCCCTGAAGACGGTCAAGGCCGACAACCCCGGCCTGCGGACGATCGTCACCTTCGGGACGTCCACCACCGGTCCGACGTACTACGGCAACCGGCTCATCGAGCAGGCCCAGTCGATCGGCGCCGACATCGACGTCTTCACGATCATGCCGTTCGACTTCGGCGGCGGCTCCGACATGTACGGCAACACCGTGGCCGCGGCCGAGGGCCTGAAGACCAAGCTGAAGTCCACGTTCGGCTGGGACGACGCGACGGCCTACGCGCACATCGGGATCTCCGGCATGAACGGGCTGTCCGACCAGCAGGAGAACACCACCCCGGCGATCTGGACGCAGATCCGCGACTGGGGGAACTCGCACCACATCGCCCGGCTCGCCTTCTGGGCGGCGAACCGGGACCGCGGCTGCGCGGGCGGTGGCGTGGTGAGCAACTGCTCCGGGATCAGCCAGAGCGACTGGCAGTTCACCTCGATCACGGCCGGCTTCACCGGCTGAGCGTCCGGGATCAGGGGCGTGGGGGCTGTCCGACCGGGTACCCCCACGCCTTCGCTATCTCCGCGAGCCGGGGCGGGAGCTCGGCGGTGGGGTCGGCCCGGCGGGCGGCCTGGATGCGGCCGGACTTGATCTCGCTGCTCCAGTCGCCGAGCTTGGGCCGGAAGGTGCCGTGGTCCTGGGTGCCGTAGTCGAGCATGCCGCTCTCCCAGGGGACGCCGAGGTACTCGCACAGGCCGCGGGTGACCCGCTCCGGCTCGGCGGTCAGGTCCTCGTACGTGATCACATGGGCGTCGGGGAGCCGCTGCCGGGCCTCCTCCAGCTTCTCGACGTAGCCGAGGACCTCGCCGTGGATCTGGCCGAGGTCGGGCTCGGCGCGGCGGCTGGTCAGGGACTGGATGACCGCGCCGGGGTGGCGCAGCAGCAGCACGAACCGGGCGTCGGGCCAACATCGGTGCAGCCGGGGCCAGATGAGGGTGTTGGGCGGGGTCTTGTCGACGATGACGTCCTTGCCGCTCCGGCTGAGTTCGAGGTGCAGCACCCGGTCCCACAGGACGTGCTCCAGCTCGTCCTTGTCCAGGGCGAGCTCCGCCATCGCGTCGGCCGTGAAGTCCCGGGACATACGGACGTGGACCGTGCGCAGGTGCATCTCGTGCGGGGCACGGATGCGGCTGTGGCTGTTGAGCAGGACCCGCAGCAGGGTGGAGCCGGAGCGCACCGAGGAGAGCACGAAGACCGGCTTCTCCACCAGGCGCGGGGCACGCGGGGCCACGTAGGCCTCCGTGACCGGCTTGCCGGTGGGCTGGGACGGGATGGCGTCCAGGGTCTTGCGCGGCGGGCTCACCGCCTGCGCCATGAGCCGGCCCCGGCGCTTCAGCCCCCTGGCGATCGCTGACATTCGCGGGTCTCGCACGGTGATGCCCTTCTGTCGTCCCTGCCGTCCCGCATCCCAGGGGTGCCAGACGAACTCAAGGTGTCCGAGAGGGAAACCGCCAGGGTCACGGCGGCCCGGAAAGCCGCCGTGACCAGCCCACTTACCGTTCTCTTAATTCTTCATATAAGTAATCCAGACTTATGGTCCGAACCCGGTCAGAACCGTCCGGATCCTCGGTACAGCTCCAGTTCCCCGTCCAGTTCGACGGCGAGCACGGTGGCGTGCGGGTCGAGGTCGGCCGCGGCCGGCGGGTCGATCCACAGCACGCCGACCGCCTCGTGCAGCCCGCCGGTCACCCGGTGGCCGAGCTCGGTGCCGGTGCCGAGGACGGTGACCCTGCGGACCTCGGTCGCCAGGCCCCGGACGCCGATCTCGGCGCGCGGGACGTCGAACAGGGTGAGGTAGAGGGTGCGCCGGTCGGCGGAGAGGGTGCTCGGGCCGTAGTGGTGCCCGGCCGGCAGGCCGCGCCCGGTCCCGTACACCGCCTCCGCGTGCCTGCGGATCCACTCCCCCAGCCCCTCCAGGCGCTCGGCCTGCGGCTGCGGGATCGTGCCGTCCTCCATGGGACCGACGTCCAGCAGCAGGTTGCCGCCGCCCCCGATGGTCTCGGTGAAGTAGCGGATCAGCTGGGCGAGGGACTTGTGGTTGTGGTCGTGGTGCTGGAACCCCCACGAGTCGTTGATCGTCAGGCACAGCTCCCACGGCCCGTCCGGCGGCACGACCGGGGCGCCCTGCTCGGGCGTCGCGTAGTCCCCCTCGCCGAGCATCCGCGCGTTGAAGACGACGTGCGGGACGTAGGACCGGATCAGCGCGGCGAGTTCCGGGATCCGCCACTGCTCCTCGCTGCGGTCCCACTCCCCGTCGAACCACAGCAGGTCCGGCCGGAACCGGGACGCCAGCTCCCGTATCTGGCCGTCGCGGTAGGCGATGAAGCGTTCCCAGGCGTCCAGGTCCTCGTCCTCGGCCGCCACCTCCGAGTACCGGTTGTCCTCCAGCTCCGGCGGGCGGCCCGGCTTGCGGGTGGAGGCGTAGTCGGGGTGGTTCCAGTCGGAGTGCGAGTAGTAGAGGCCGACCTTGAGACCGTGCTCGCGCAGGGCCTCGGCGTAGGGGCCGAGGTAGTCCCGGCCGAGGCTGAGGTCGCCGTACGCCGTGTCCCAGAGGGCCACGCCGTCGTGGTGACGGCTGGTGAGCACGGCGTACCTCGCGCCGGCGCGGGCGAACAGGTCCGCCCACGCCTTCGGGTCGTACTTGGCACCGGTGAAACGGCCCAGCTGGGACATGTACCGGTCGTGCGGCACGACGTCGTCGTAGAAGGACCAGGACTCCTGGACCCCGTCGACGGCGTAGATGCCCCAGTGCACGAAGATCCCCAGCTTGGCGTCGGTGAACCAGGGTTGCATGCCCATCCGGTCAGCTCCTCTGCAGCCGGAGGGTGAGGATCTGGAAGGGGCGCAGCGCGACGGAGACGGTGTCACCGGCCACGTCGGCGTCCTCCAAGGGGCGCTCCAGGAGGTCGGTCACCTGGGCGCCGGCCAGTGCGAAGCCGGTACGCAGGACGCCCTGGGCGCGGCCGCCGCGGGACTCGTAGAGGCGGACCACGACGTCGCCGGAAGCGTCGTCGGCGAGCTTGACGGCCTCGACGGTGACGCCGTCGCCGTCCACGGAGACGACCGGCCGCGGCTCGCCCGCCGCGTCGGCCACCCGGAGCGGGAGGTTGAGGGCGTACCCCTCGGCGACGGCGTCCCCGATCGTGGCGCCGGGCAGCAGCGAGTACGTGATGCGGTGGCGGCCCTGGTCGGCGCCCGGGTCCGGGACGCGCGGGGCGCGTACCAGGGAGAGCCGGACCGTGGTGGTCGTACCGCCGTCTTCGCGGACCGTGCGGGAGACGTCGTGGCCGTACGTCGAGTCGTTGAGGACGGCCACGCCGTAGCCGGGCTCCCCGATGTGCACCCAGCGGTGGCCGGAGACCTCGAAGCGGGCCGCCTCCCAGCTGGTGTTGGTGTGCGTGGGCCGCTGGACGTGGCCGAACTGGATCTCGGCGGAGGAGTGCGCGGCGCGCACGTCCACCGGGAAGCCGGCCTTGAGGAACTTCTCGGCCTCGTGCCAGTCGATGTCCGTCTCGAAGTCGATCCGGGGGCTGCCGGCACGGACGGTGACCGTCTGGGTGATCGTCGAGCCGTTGCCGAAGGGGCGCGTGATCCGGATCGAGCCGAGCAGCGGGTCCGCGTCGGCGACGGTGATCTCGGAGGGGGCGAGCAGGTCGGTGTAGCGGTTCTTGTAGTGCTTGTCGACGTCCCAGGCGTCCCAGTAGTTCGGGAGGTCGGTGTGCAGCCGGAGCAGATTGCCCTGGCCGGCGAGGACCTCGCGGTCCGCGCGGTGGTCGCGGACGGACGACAGGGTGCCGTCCTCGGCGATCTCCACCCGGACGAGTCCGTTGTCGAGGACCCGGCCTTCGACGGTCACCGGCCGCGGGGCCTCGGCGGCGGCCGTCAGCGGCGCGCTGCCGCCCGCGGGGACCTCGACGTACACCGGAGTGCCCGCGGTGTCCCGGACGACCTCTGCGCGGGCGTAGGGGCTGGTGTTGAAGACGCGAGCGGTGCCGCCGCCCAGGGCGGTGACCGCCTCGGTGGTGAGCGCCTCCAGTTCCGCGGCGACCCGGGCGTACTCGGCCTCGGCCTCGCGGTGCACCCAGGCGATCGAGGAGCCGGGCAGGATGTCGTGGAACTGGTGGAGCAGGACCGTCTTCCAGAGCCGGTCGAGCTTCTCGTGCGGGTAGCGGTAGCCGGGCGCGTGCAGGGCGGCCGTGGTGGCCCACAGCTCGGCCTCGCGCAGCTTGTGCTCGCTGCGCCGGTTGCCCTGCTTGGTGCGGGCCTGCGAGGTGTAGGTGGCGCGGTGCAGCTCCAGGTAGAGCTCGCCGACCCAGACCGGGGCGTCCTCGTACTCGGCGCGGGCCTTGGCGAAGAACGCGTCCGGGTGCTCGACCTCGACCCGCGGGGAGCCCTCCAGGTCCTTCAGGCGGCGGGCCCGCTCCATGATCTCGCGGGTGGGGCCGCCACCGCCGTCGCCCCAGCCGAACGGGGCCAGCGAACGCGTCGCGCCGCCCTTCTCCGCGTAGTTGCGGACGGCGCGGGACATCTCCTCGCCGCTGAAGCGGGCGTTGTAGGTGTCGACGGGCGGGAAGTGCGTGAAGATGCGGGTGCCGTCGATGCCCTCCCACCAGAAGGTGTGGTGGGGGAACTTGTTGGTCTGGTTCCAGGAGATCTTCTGGGTGAGGAACCACTCGTTGCCGGCGAGCTTGGCGATCTGCGGGTAGGCCGCGTTGTAGCCGAAGGAGTCCGGCAGCCACACGCCCTTGGTCTCGACCCCGAAGTGCTCCATGAAGAACCGCTTGCCGTGCACGAACTGGCGGGCGACCGCCTCGCCGCCGGGCAGGTTGCCGTCGGACTCCACCCACATGCCGCCGACCGGCGCCCACTGGCCCTTCTTGACCGACTCCTGGATCCGGGCCCAGACCTGCGGGTAGTTGTCGCGCACCCACTCGTACTGCTGGGCCTGCGAGCAGGCGAAGACGAACTCCTCGTACTCCTCCGCCAACGATGTCACGTTGGAGAAGGTCCGGGAGGTCTTGCGCTTGGTCTCGCGGATCGGCCAGAGCCAGGCCGAGTCGATGTGGGCGTGGCCGACGCCGGAGATGCGGTGGGCGCTGGCGTGCGCGGGCCTGGAGAGCGCCGGTTTCAGGGCCTCGCGGACGGCGGCGGCCGAGCCGGCGATGTCGTCCAGGTCGAGCAGGTCCATCGCGTGGTCGAGGGCGTGCGCGATCTCGTGGCGGCGCGGGTCGTGCTCGCCGAGCTCCAGCATCAGCTCCTTCAGCACCTGGACGTCCAGGTCGAGGTGCCAGACGTCCTCGTCGAGGACGGCGATGTCGGCGCGCCTGAAGGTGTAGAGCGGCTTGTCGCCGGCGGTCAGCACGTCGCCGAGCGGGGTCGGACCCGCGAAGTCGCCCGCGAGGATGTCGGGGTTGGAGGCGGCCTCGACCAGGTAGTCGATCACCTCGCCGCCCGTCGCCGGGTCCGCGATCCGCACGTACTGGTTGAGCGGGTTGACCGCCTTCAGCGGGGTGCCGTCGGCGAGGTGGACCAGGGCCTCGGCCTGGTTGCCCGGCCAGTCGCCGACGAAGCCGAGGTCGATGACGGCCTCGACGCGGCGGCCCGCGAACTCCTCGGGCACCCGGCCGTGCATCCGAAACCAGGTGGTGCCCCAGGGCGGGCCCCACGGGGTGTCCATGGCGAACGGTTCGTACGCGGCGGCCGCGGCCTCCTCGAAGGGCACCGGCTCCCCGGGGGCCTGCCAGGCGGACACCTCGAAGGGGACGGCGGCCGCGTACACCGCGGGCTTGATGCGCTGGTTGTGGAGACGCTCTACGCGCTCCTCGATCCGGCGGCGTTCGTCGTGCATGGAAGTCTCCAGAAGAGGTATGGAAAGCGCTTTCCGAGCGGCTGACTACTTAAGATACGCGAGGCCCGGGTGGACCTCGGTGTACCCCTCCACCAGCCGGCGGGCGACGTTCACGGAGTCGACCAGCGGGTGCAGCGCGAACGCCTTCACGGCCGTCGTGCGGGAGCCGGACTCCGCCGCGGCGAGGACCTCGCGCTCGACCGCCTTGACCGCGCAGACCAGGCCGGTGGCGTGGTCGGGCAGCGGGGCGACGGCGACCGGGTGGGCGCCGTTGGCGTCGACCAGGCAGGGCACCTCGATGACGGCCTCGCCGTCGAGGACCGCGAGGGTGGAGCGGTTGCGGACGTTGAGGATCAGGGTGGTGCGCTCGTCGCGGGCGATGGCCCGCATCAGGGCCAGGGCGACCTTCTCGTAGCCGCCGGAGAGGTCGTCGGCGTCGCGTTCGCCGGCGCCGGCCGTCTCCCGGTTCTCCGACATGTAGGTGGCCTCGCGCTCGGCGCGGGTGCGGTCCCAGACGTCCAGGGCCCTCGTGCCGGGGTCGGTGACCGCCTCGTAGAAGTGCGCCTGCTGGTCGCGCAGGAAGGCGCCGCGGGTCCGCTCGGCCTGCTGGTAGGCGCGGACGGCCTCGCGGTTGAAGTAGTAGTAGTGCAGGTACTCGTTGGGAATGGCGCCGAGGGACCGGAGCCAGTCGGTACCGAAGAGCTTGCCCTCCTCGAAGGAGCCGAGCAGGTCGGGGTCGGCGAGCAGGCGCGGGAGTTCGTCGCGGCCCTCGATGTGCAGGCCGCGGACCCAGCCGAGGTGGTTGAGGCCGACGTAGTCGATCCACGCCTCCTTCGGGTTCCCGCCGAGCACCCGGGCGATCCGGCGGCCGAGCCCCACCGGGGAGTCGCAGATGCCGATGACGCGGTCGCCGAGGTGCCGGGACATCGCCTCGGTGACCAGGCCCGCGGGGTTGGTGAAGTTGATGACCCAGGCGTCGGGGGCGAGCCGGGCGACCCGCCGGGCGATGTCGACGGCGACGGGCACGGTCCGCAATCCGTAGGCGATGCCGCCGGCACCGACCGTCTCCTGGCCGAGGACGCCCTCGGCGAGTGCCACCCGCTCGTCGTTCGCCCTGCCCTCCAGGCCGCCGACCCGGATCGCCGAGAAGACGAAGTCGGCGCCGGTGAGTGCCTCGTCCAGGTCGGTCGTGGCAGTCACGGCGGGGGCGCCCGGGACGCCGGCCGCCTGTTCGGCCAGGACCCGGGCGACCGCGGAGAGCCGGCCCGCGTCGAGATCGTGCAGCACCACCTCGGTGACCCGCCCCTCGGCCCGGTCCGTCAGCAGTGCGCCGTACACGAGCGGCACGCGGAACCCGCCGCCGCCCAGAATCGTCAGTCTCACGCTTCAGCCTTTCCTGCCAGGACCACCTCGACACCGGCCTCCTCCAGGGCGGCTCGGGTCGCCGGGTCCACCGGCGCGTTGGTCACCACCATGTCCAGGTCCCCGGGACCGCAGACCTTCGCCATGCCCGTGCCCGGGAACTTGGCGGCATCGGCGAGCAGGACGACCTTGTCGCTCGCCCCGATCATGGCGCGCTTGACCGGCACCTCCACGACCGTCGTGTCCATCACCTGCCCGCCGGGCCGCACCCCGCTGGTGCCGAGGAACAGCCAGTCGGCGTGCAGCTGGCGCAGGTTGTCCTCGGTGAGGAACCCGACCAGGGAGCGGTACTCGCGGCGCAGCATGCCGCCGAGCAGCACCAGCTCGATGCCCTCGTCGTCGGCGAGCTCCTCGTAGACCACCAGGTTGCTGGTGATCACGGTGAGGCGGCGGCCGTGCAGCTGCCGGGCGAGCCGGAAGGCCGTCGTGCCGATGTCGAGCAGCACCGACTGGCCGTCCTCGACCAGCGCCGCCGCACGTGCCGCTATCGCGTCCTTCTCGGCCACCCGCACCTCGGCGACCTCGGCGAAGGGCTGGTCGCCCTCGTCGGCGACGGCGCCGCCGTGGACACGTGTGAGCAGCCCGTCCTCCTCCAGCTTGACCAGGTCGCGCCGGATGGTGGCCGGACTCACGCTCAGCTGCTCGGAGAGGTCGGTCACAGAGGCGGGGCCGCCGGCGCGCAGGGCCCGCAGGATGAGTTGGTGTCGTCGTTCTGCCAGCACGCGGCGAACACTACTCGTCATCTTCAATCAAATCCATGCTCAGTTCTGCTCGGGTATTGACCAATCTCGCCGAGCAGCGCACGATTCCCGTCATCGAAAATGACGAGTTTTGACGAGAGGCTGCGCACGTGGACGACGACAGGCCCGATGTGCTGCTGACCGGACTGCTCTTCTACGACCTCGTCCTCACGGGGCTGGGCAAGCCGCCGACACCGGGCGAGGAGATCTGGACGGCCGGCATGGGCTGCGGCCCCGGCGGCATCGCGAACCTCGCGGTGGCCGCGTCCCGCTTCGGCCTGCGCACGTCGCTGGCCACGGTCTTCGGGGACGACTTCTACGGCGAGTACTGCCGGGACGTCCTGTGCGACCAGGAGGACATCGACCTCTCGCTCTCCCGCACCGCGGACGGCTGGCCCACCCCCGTCACCGTCTCGCTCGCCACCGGCCACGACCGGGCCCTCGTCACCCACGGCCAGGAACCCCCGTACTCGCAGGACGCGTTGATGGGCGACCCGCCCGAGGCGCGCACCGCGCTCGTGCACATCGAGGCCGAGCCGCGCCAGTGGATCGCCAAGGCGGCGGCGAACGGCACGCACGTCTACGCCGACGTCGGCTGGGACCCCACTCAGGAGTGGTCCCGCGACCTCCTCGACCAGCTCGCCCTGTGCCACGCGTTCCTCCCGAACGAGACCGAGGCGATGGCCTACACCCGCACCGACACCGCGGTCGCGGCCCTCGGCACGCTCGCGGAGCTGGTGCCGGTGGCGGTCGTCACCCGGGGCGGGGACGGCGCGGTCGCCGTCGACCAGACCACCGGGGAGTACGCCGAGGTCCCGGCCCTCGCCGTCGACGTCCTGGACGCCACGGGCGCCGGTGACGTCTTCGGGGCGAGCTTCGTCACGGCCTCCCTCGGCGGCTGGCCGCTGGCCGAGCGGCTGCGGTTCGCCGTCCTCGCGGCCGGGCTCTCCGTCCAGCAGCACGGCGGCGCCCTCGCGGCCCCCGGCTGGTACGGCGTCGACCGCTGGTGGCGCTCGCTGACCGACCCCGAACTGAAGAAGACCTACGGCTTCCTCGCCGACCGCCTGCCGGCGGACGCGGGTCCCCCGGTGCACCACGCCCCGGTCACCCCGCCCGCCCGGTACCCCTGACCCGCACCCGATCCACCGCCCGGCGCCCGGGCAGCCCGATGCCCGACGCCCCACAGCCCCCACGATCCACAGCACCAACGCCCCTCAGTACCACGAACAGGAACAACAGGAGTGACCCGTGGACCTTTCACGTAGAGGCTTCCTCCAGGCCGCCGCACTCACCGCGGCCGCGTCCGGCCTGACCGTCGCATGCGGCGGCTCCGGATCGGGCGGTACCAAGAACGGCAAGAACCTCACCCTGTGGTACTGGGGCGGTGCGCTCAGCGACAAGGTGGTCGCGGAGGCGAAGACCCACTTCAGCGGCACGGTCAAGCTGACCGCCTCGTCCATCGGCGGCGACTTCAAGCAGAAGCTCACCACCACCCTCGCCGCGGGCGGCTCCTCGGTGCCCGACATCACCGGCATCAAGGGCGAGGACATGGCGTCCTTCCTGCCCAACGCCTCCCGCTTCCTCGACCTGAACGACCTGGGCTTCAAGAAGCTCTCCTCCCAGTACCTCGGCTGGAAGACCAAGCTCGCCCAGACCAGCGACGGCAAGCAGATCGGCTTCCCGATCGACATCGGCCCCACCGCGCTCTTCTACCGCGAGGACCTGTTCGCCAAGGCCGGCGTGGCCACCGACCCCGACAAGGTCGCCGCGCTGGTGACGACCTGGGACGACTACTTCACGCTCGGCACCGAGCTGCAGAAGAAGAACCCCGGCACCTTCCTGGTCAACAACATCGGCTCCGTCTTCAACATCGCGGTCGGCCAGGGCACCCAGCGGTTCATCGACAAGAACAACCACTTCATCGGCGACCAGGACCACATCCGCAGCGCGTGGACCACGGCCGTCCGCCCCTACACCCTGGGGATCGACGCCAAGATCAACGACAACAGCTGGAACGCCGCCGTCGGCAAGAACCTCCTCACCGAACTCGGCGCGGCCTGGCACGCGCTGGACATCGAACAGGCGGCGCCGCAGACCAAGGGCAAGTGGCGGGTCTGCGCCAACCCGGTGGGACCGGCCAACCAGGGCGGCTCCTACCTCGCGCTGCCCAGGCAGTGCCGCAACCCCGAGGAAGCCTTCAAGATCATCAGCTGGATCCTCAGCCCCACCAACGACGCCCGCGGCTTCACCGACGCCGCCATCTTCCCGGCCGCCCCGGCCGCGTACGCCATGCCGGCCATGACGGGCCCCGACGCCTTCTTCGGCGGGCAGAAGGTCATCGAGGTCTTCAGCCCGGCCGCCAAGTCCATACCGGACAGCTACGAGGCGCCGGCCGACGCGGCCGTCATGGCCCCGTACATGACGGAGCTGACCAACATCGAGGCCAAGGGCAAGAAGCCCGACGACGCCTGGCACGACGCGGTCAGCCAGGCCAAGCAGATCGCCCGCCGCCAGGGGGTGAACTGAGGTGACGTCACCTCCGGTCACCGGTCCCGCCGCGGTGCCCGAGCACCCCGGCGGGCCCGGCCCCGCCCCGTTCCCCCCCCCGCGCGCCCCCCCCCCCCCCGCCCCCGGGGGGGGCCCCCCCTCGGCCCCCCCCCGGTGCCCGGCCGCCACGGGGGCCGCCCCCCCCCCCGGGGGGGGCCCCGCCAGACCCATGTCCAGCCGTTCAGCAGTGCACCGAGGTCCGGTGGTCGGACGGCGTCGGCGGCCGGTGCGGTTCTCGCGCGGCCGTGCCGTGCCGCCGACGGTTGCGCAGCCGGGCGGCAGTGTGCGCGGCCGGTGGGCACCGGCCGCGCACACCTGATGTGGGATCGGCTCCCTCCCCCCTGAGGGTCAGCCGGTCCGCACCGGAATGGTCCTGGTTCCCGCCTTCTCCTTCGGGACCGGGACCGTGACGGTCAGCACGCCGTCCTTGTACTGCGCGGCCGCCTCGTCGCCGTCCGCTCCGGCGGGCAGCCGGACGGAGCGGGCGAAGGTGCCGTAGCGGAACTCGGTACGGTGCTTCTCCTCGGTCTCCTGGGTGCGCTCGGCCCGCAGGGTGAGCACGCCCTCCGTGACGGTGATCTCCACGTCGGCGGGGTCGACGCCCGGAAGCTCGGCCCGCAGCACGTAGGTCCCGTCCTTGAGCTCCTCCTCCACGCGGATGCCGTGCAGCCCCGGAACGCCGTGCGGAACAGGGAAGCCGGACTCCGCCCAGCCGAACAGGTCCTCGGGCAGCACCGGCCAGCCGCGCAGCCGCTCGATCATGCCGCTCATGTGCTTCCTCCTCTCGGATTGTCATCTCCAGCCTGGCGCAAGGGCGTTGGAACAGCCGTGGGCCGACCGGCCCTGTTCCGGCTCCGGTCGGCCCTGAGCAGACGTCATCCCCTGCCGTCGCTGAAGTTCCGCCACTGGGGCCCGATCCGTCGCCATTCCGCGTCCCACTCCGCGAGGCGGCGGCGCATCAGGCGGCCGCGGAGGACCTCGCCGGCGCTCCACACGGCGGTGGCGGCGAGCGGTGCCACGAGGACGGCGGCCACGACGGAGTCGAGGGTCGCCTCGCTCCGGCCGGTCGGTGGAGCGGCCACCCGTTCGCCGCGATCCACCCAGACCGGTAGCCGACTGCCGGCGGTGGCTGTGGGGACCGCCGTGGCCAGGCCGGTGTGCACGGAGCCGTCCGCGGCCGTCCAGCGCACCGTGACCCACACCTTCCCCGCGTCGTCACCGACGAGGGGCGAGCCTCCCCCAGAGGGGGTACCCCCAGCCCCGCTCTCGGTCAGTTCGGCGGACACCACGTGGAGGGCGGAGCGCCGCTCGGCGAACGTGTGGTCCACGGTCGCGCCGGCCCACCATCCGGCGAGCAGCCCGCCGACGAGGGTCGCGGTCCAGACGGCGAGTACGACCCAGGCCTCCAGTACGTCGCTGTGGCGCCGCAGCGGGTTGCGCCGCCAGCGCCAGAACGGGCCGCCGACCAGACGTCCGGAACGCGTGCCGGTCATCGGTCGCCTCCTTCCGGGGCCCGGGACGTACGGCTTCGGCCGGGCGGTACGTGACCGGCGTCGGGTAGATCGGGGTCGAGGTCCGGGCGGCGCGGCGGACCCGCGAGTGCGCAGTCCACGGCGACCACGCCGTCGACGCCCCGCACCCACCCGGCGGCCACGGGGGCCAGCGCGGTGTCCGGGACACGGCCGGTGAGGGTGACGACACCGTCGCTCACCTGCACGCGCACCGGCTCGGCAGCGTCGGGGAAGAGGTGCGGGAGGATCTCGCGCCGGATCTCCTCGGCGATGTCCTCGTCGGCCCGCAGGAACACCTTCAGCAGGTCGGCACGGCTGACGACCCCCCGCAGCAGTCCGTCCGCATCGACCACCGGGAGCCGCTTGACGCCGTGCCGGGCCATCGTGCGCGCGGCCTCGGGCAGCGGGGCCTCGGGGCGGACGGTGACGGCCGGAGTGGTCATCAGCTCCGCCGCCGTGACCGTTGCGGCCTCGGCGAGGGCCGCTCCGGACCGTACCCGACCGTAACCGACCGGGGTGCCGGTGCGGGCCTCCTCCCTGTGCAGGAGATCCGCCTCCGAGACGACGCCGACGACCCGTCCGCCGTCGTCCACGACGGGAGCCGCGCTCACCTGCCACTGCTGCAGGGCCTTCACGATCTCCTTGAAGACCGCGCCGTGGCGCAGTGCGAGGACGGTGTGGGTCATCACGTCACTCACGACGTGTGGAGTGCCGGTCATGGCGACCTCCAGGGTTCGGCAGCCGTGGTCCGACATCCCCAGGATCGGCCATCCGCCTCCGGAAGGCATGAGCCGAACGGTCCCCTTCCAGGGATCCCAGCCCTCCTGGGCCGGTGCCCGAGGACAGGTTCCGGCTGCTGCTACGGGGCCGGCTACACCGGCCTCGTTCCCCCGCCCCCGGGCTCCTGGGGGCAGTCCCACTCCAGCCGGCCGCCGAGTTCCGCCGCCCGATCCGCCATGTTCCGCAGCCCTGACCACTGCTCAGACGTGCGGTACGACCGCGACCGGTGCGGCCGCGCGGCGCGCGGCGCCGACCAGCACCGCAACCGGCTGTCCCGGGAGCTGGTCCGCGTCAGCCCGCAGGCAAGGATGACGGTGGTGCAGCCGGACCGCGGTCTCCCGCAGCAGCGCCGCGGAGTGGTCGGCCGGCGCCGTGGCCGGCGGCTCGCCCGCGAACGGCACGTAGCCGTGCGGCTGTTGTTCGCCGATGTGCAGCAGTCGCAGGGGAAGGTCGGACATGAGGGACTCACGCGCGGCCCAGTCGGCTGCGGCGAGACTTTCCGGGGAGCCGTCCAGGCCCACGGCGACAGCACGCGTCATGAGGAGACCTCCTGCTGCACGGGTGTTGCTCCCCCTCCGATCACGCGCCGCCCACCGCAGGAGTGACCACAGGTCCCCAGGAGGGCCCGTTGGTCCCCGGTGCCGCCGGTGACGGAGGGCACCGGGGACGGGTTCCAGGCCGTACACGGCTGCTACGCCGGTCGGTGCACGGCCCGGTCTACTCCGGCACCTGGCCCGGCCCGGATGCGACCGTGATGCGGCGCCCGGTCACGGAGCGGGGCTCGATCCGCACCCACAGGTCGCGGTCGCCGCCCGCCCACGGGGTGCTGTAGGCCGAGAAGGTGAGCCGGCGTGCCTCCTCCGCCTCGCTCACGCGGCTCGCCGGTCCGCGTACCAGGACGCTCCAGCCCTCACCGAAGGCGTCGTCGATGCGGTCGACCTCGAAGGCGACCTGACGGCCGGCCGCCATGGACGGTGTGGTCTCGTCCGCGGTCCTGAAGACGATCGTGCCGTCGACGACGCTGTAGTTGACCGGGAGGATGACCGGGCCCGAGGCGGTGTCGACGCCGAGCCGTCCGACGCCGTGCGAGCCGAGCAGGGCCCTGCATTCGGCCGGGCTCAGTTCGGTGAAATCGGGGCGGTACCCGGCCCGGCCGGGTCCGGGCGGGGTGTCCAGGTCGCCTCCCGTGAGGTGCGACATGGTGGTGTGCAGGACGTCGGCGAGCCTGAGCAGGGCGCCCGTGCCCGGCGCGGCCTCGGGGTGTTCCTCCAGGTACCGCAGATACCCGGCCGCGATACCGGACCGTTCGGCCGTCTGCTCGCGGGTGAGGCCGAGTTCCTTGCGGCGGGCCGCCACGCGGCGCCCCAGGTCTCCCAGCGCTGGTTCTTCTGTCGTGTGCGGCCGTACCTGTTCGGCCATGACGGGTCACGTCCTCTCGTCGGTCAGGTCCCGCGGACGGCGACCTCGTGCTGCTCCCCGCCGAGCACCACCTTGAGCGCGCCGGTGTCGGCGGCCCGGGCGAAGACGTCGTACGCCTCGGCCATGTGGTCCAGCGGGAAGGTATGGGTCACCAGTTGTGCGGTGGACAGCCGGCCGGCGGCGGCCATGCGCAGCAGAGTGGGGGTGGAGCGGGTGTCGACGAGGCCCGTGGTGATGGTCACGTTCTTGATCCACAGGTCTTCGAGGTGCAGCGTGGCCGGCTTGCCGTGCACACCGATGTTGGCGACGCGACCGCCGGGCCGGACCATGCGGGTGCACGACTCGAAGGTCTCCGGTACGCCGACGGCTTCCATGACGACGTCTGCGCCGAGGCCGTCGGTGAGGTCGGCGATCAGTTGCTCCGGCGCCTCCCGGGCGTCCGCGACGGCGTCGGCGCCCAGGCGCCTGGCCGCCTCCAGCCGGGCAGGTGCCAGGTCCA
This sequence comes from Streptomyces sp. NPDC086777, assembly GCF_040702065.1. Lineage (NCBI taxonomy): Bacteria > Bacillati > Actinomycetota > Actinomycetes > Kitasatosporales > Streptomycetaceae > Streptomyces > Streptomyces sp. NPDC086777. Next base: position 83,751 of record NZ_JBFBJI010000027.1, read on the forward strand.
CGGCGACGATCCGCTCGGGGGAGAACAGCCGTGCCGTGGTGATCGCCGCGAGGCCGATGGGGCCCGCGCCGACCACGGCGACGGTGTCGCCGGGGCGCACCCGGCCGTTCAGCACCCCGACCTCGTAGGAGGTCGGGAAGATGTCCGCGAGGAGCACGGCGTCCTTGCTGTCGACCGTGCTGGGCAGCGCGTGGACGGACAGGTCGGCGAAGGGGACGCGGACGTACTCGGCCTGGGTGCCGTCGATCAGGTGGCCGAGGATCCAGCCTCCGCCGCCGCGGCACTGGCCGTACATCCCTTCCCGGCAGTAGGAGCAGCGCCCGCAGGAGCTGATGCAGGAGACCAGTACACGGTCTCCCGGCCGTACGGTCCGCACGTCACTGCCGGCCTCGACGATCTCGCCGACGGCCTCGTGACCGAGGATCGTGCCGGGCTGCACCTCAGGGACGTCGCCCTTCAGGATGTGCAGGTCCGTCCCGCAGATCGTGACGGCGTCCACGCGCACGACGGCGTCCGTGGGCTCCTTGATGGCGGGATCGGGGGCCTCTTCCCAGGCGCACTGCCCGGGGCCGTGGAAGACGAAGGCCTTCATGGATTCGCTCACCGTCCTCGGTCCGCTGCGGGGCACGGGGTCGGCGGACGCCGGCGGCGGGTGCCGGCCGGACGTCGGTACATCGCCGGTATCGCCCCGCACGTCCAGCCTGTCCTGTCCCGTACGGGTCCGCTTGGGCCGTACGGCCCCCATCACCCGCCGGACGGCCGTCGCTCCCCGACAGCCGGACACGGGCCGTTCGTTCCCGGCCGGCACGAGCCCGGGGGGACCGGACGACTCTTCCGCGGCCCCGGACGACCTGACGTCCGGCGGAACCCGATCCGGTGCGGCCGCCCGGGACTCCTCGCCGAGGGCTGAACGGCCCAGGTGCCCGGTCGAGTCGACCCCGAGCAGCCCTGGGGGCGGCCCCTGGTCGGCCCATGTCGCGGCGCCGGTCCGCCTGACACCTTCACGAGTGTCACCACGGCAAGGAGCCACCCGAGGAGGAGGTGCGGACCGATGCGCAGAACCCGGCGTGTGAAGAAGCTGCTGTGGCGGTGGCGGAGCAACCCGCTGCGCCGCCGCGACGATGCCGTCGAGGCCTGGGTGGTCCTGGCGGTGTGGGCGCTCGTATCGGTGGGAGGAACGGTCGCCGGACTGGTCGCCGCCCGGGCCGCGGACGACGTCTTCGCAGGGCAGCGAAGGGAGCGGGAGCCCGTGCGCGCCGTGCTCCTCGTCGAGGTCCCGCGGCGAATCTCCGGGCTCGGCACGGGCAGTGAGCGCACGCCGGCCACCGTGGCCTGGACCGCACCGGACGGGTCCAGGCGCACCGGCCGGACGCTCGTGGACACCGGCGCCAAGGCCGGTTCCCGCGTCGTGGTCTGGCAGGACCGCGACGGCCGCCTGGTCACCAGGCCGCCGAGCGCCGGGGCGGCCGCCGCGGAGGCGGCGGTCCTGGGTATCGCAGCCGACTGCGCGTTGGCCGGCGTGGTCATCGGGGCCGGAGCGGTCGCCCGGTGGCGGCTGGAGCAGCGGCGGCTCGACCTGTGGGACCGCGAGTGGACCACCGTCGGACCCCGCTGGGGTCACAAGACCGGCTGAGGTCGGGGAGTGAGGTCGTCGCCCCGCTCTTCCCGGCAGCGGTCGTCACCGACCGCACCCGGCTCCCGGCACCCTCACCCGGCACCCGGCACCCGGCACCCGGCACCCGGCACCCGCAGGACGTGCGCCCGGTCAGAGACGTCGAGGGTGCTCGGGTCCGCGCTGCCGGATCAGTTGTGCGCCACGACGGCGACGGGCGCACCTATGTGATGCAGGGCGGCATGGGTGACATGACCGATGTGCGTGCCCAGGGAGCCGGTACGGATGCGCCTGCCTACCACGACCAGGGAGGCGTCGCGGGCCGCGCCGACGACGACCTGCGCGGCGCTGCCGCAGCGGCTCGCCTCGATGACGTCGACGCCCGGGAACTTCTGCCGCCAGGGGCCCAGCGCGTCGGCCAGGGCGGTCCGGTGGCTCCGTTCGAGGTCGTCCCGGAGTTCCGCGTCGCCGGGGAAGCGGTAGGAGGACGTGACCGTCTCCGGCCGGGCGGACACCACCCGAAGGAGCGTTTCCCGGCGGACCGCGGCATCGAAGGCGAACGCCAGGAGCCTGTCGTCGGGTTGATCGGCGTCGAGGGCGAGCAGCACCGGCCGGAACGGGGTGGCGGCGGACGGCACGCCCGCCGGATCCATCCGGTGCTCGTCCGCGGCCTGCTCGCCCTCACGCACCAGCACCACGGGCCGTTGCGCGCGGGCCACGACGGCCAGGCTCACCGAGCCGACCACGAACCCACCGATACCGCCGAAACCCCGCGAGCCCAGCGCGAGCAGCTCGGCGGAGTCCGCCGCTGCGCAGAGGGCGTCGGGCACGGTGCCCGTCGGCTGTTCGGTGAGCACCTCGAGACCGGGGTGCCGCAGTCGGAGACCCTTCGCGGCGTCGCCCGGCAGCTGCTGCGTCCAGTGCTGACGGGTCTCGGGACCCACCAGCGGAGCCTGCGACACGAGGACCGGGACGGGCTCCGCGACGTGCACGATCTTCAGCGGCAGGCCGCGCAACAGGGCTTCGCGCGCGGCCCACTCGGCGGCGGCCCGGCTCTCGGGCGAGGCGTCGAGACCTACGGTGACGGTTCGGGGCATGATCTCCACCTCCGGGAGCTTTCCCTTCCAGCGTGACGGCACGTTTCCGGGACGGTAAGGGCCGTCCGTCCCCCCGTGGGGCCGACCGGCCCACGCCCGCGGGCGGGACAGCGGGCCGCCCCGCCTGCCCTCGAGGAGAACCGGTGACCCGGCACCGACTCCGCGGCCCGGCAGTGAAGGGGGCCGGACGGCGCGACCTCGGGAGCAGGGGCATCTGCCGAGCCGCCGACCGCCGGCGCATCCTGGAAGTAGGCATTCCGTTCTCGCCCGGACCGGGTGTTCCCGCGCGAGGACGGCGACATGGCCGAGGAGACACGGCGTGACATCGTTCCGCTTCCCTGGATGTCGACCGCGTCCTGACCCGGAAGGGGGACCTGTTGCAGCCGTGAGGTGGCCGCCACGCTGCCCACGGACCTCGGTGCCCGACTCCCCCTGGGGATCGTCGGACCCGGACCAGGGACCAATGGCCCCTGGCCCGTCGGCCGCACCGCCACCTGCAATGGAACGGGAACGAGCGGCGGCACTCCCCCGGCGCCGCCGCAGGGAGGAGGCGAGGGCGATGTCCGCTCCCGCATCAGCGAACCAGGGCGACCAGGCCACGGCGGACACCGAGCCGGAGGCGACCGGCGCCTCGATGCGCGCCCAGGTCGGCGCCGAAGACCGCCGTACGCGGTACCAGGGGAAAAGACCCCTGCGTCCGGCCTCCGACGTCCGTGGCCCCCGCACCCGGCGGTACGGCGAGCGGAGGCCGTCATGACCGGGCCCGGTGGTCCCCGGCCGATCGTGGTGGGCGTCGATCCCGACCCGGCTCACCGGATGGCACTGACCTGGGCGGCGGACGAGGCCGCCCGGCGCCGGCTGCCGCTGCGCCCGGTCCTCGCCGAGGGCGTGCCGACCCGTGGCTACGGAAGGGGCCGGACACCGCCGTCCTGGGAGGAGTGGAACGACGCGCTGCACGAGGCGGGCCGGCGGGTACTGGAGGAGGCAGCGGGGTTCGTCGCGGAGCACCGTCCGGGGCTCCCGGTGGACCCGCTGCTCGCGGAGGGCGATCCGGCGTGGGTGTTGCGCGAGCAGAGCCGTGACGCCACGGCCGTCGTGCTGGGCTCCCGGCATCTGAGCCGCGCCCAGGAGGTGTTCGGCTCCGCCTCGGTCGCCGTGCCCCTGATGGCGCACGCCCGCTGCCCGGTGGTCGTCGTGCCCGAGCCGGAACACGTCAGCCAGGAGCCGGCGTACTACGTCGTCGGCGTCGACGGCAGCCCGCACTCGGCGGCCGCGGTGGACCTGGCCTTCGAGGAGGCCGCGCTGCGCGGCGCCGGAGTGCGGGCCCTCTTCGTCTGGGAGCCGGGGCCACTGAGGATCTTCGACGAGTACGAACCGCAGCAGGAGGCCCGGCGGCTGCTCTCCGAGATCGTGGCCGGTCGCGGCGCCCGCTACCCGCAGGTGGACCTGCGCCACGAACTGGTCACCGGACACCCCGTACAGGTGCTCACCGACGCCTCGGCCCACGCGTTGGGGCTCGTGGTGGGCACCCGGGGCCGGGGCGGGTTCACCGGGATGCTGCTCGGCTCGGTCAGCCAGGGGGTGCTGCACCACGCCCGGTGCCCGGTCATCGCCGTGCCGTCCGGACCCGTGTGATCCCCCGCGGACGAAGCGAAGGGAAGCCACCATGACCGCAGAACCCGTCGACGCACGCACCGTCGAGACACTCGTGGCGGACGCCGTCGCCGCGCCCTCGCAGCACAACGCGCAGCCGTGGAGGTTCCGTTACCTGCGCGACATCGGTGTGCTGCGCCTGTACGCCGACCTGATGCGCACCCTGCCGCACACCGATCCGCAGCAACGCGGTCTGCACGTGAGCTGCGGGGCCGCACTGCTCAACCTACGGGTGGCCGCCGCGGCGGAGGCGCTGGCGCCGGTCGTGCGCCTGCTCCCGGACCCGGGCTGCCCGGACCTGCTCGCCGAGGTGCACCTGTGCGGCAGCAGTCCGCCGGACACCGCGCTGGCGCTGCTGCGTCCCGCGGTCGGCCGCCGTCACTCCAGCCGCTGCCCGTTCGAGGACGAGCAGATCCCGGCGGCGACACGCGAGCGCCTGTGCGAGGCGGCCGCCGCCGAGGGCGCACAGCTGTGGTTTCCCGGCGACTGGCACGTGCGGTCGGTCCTGGAACTGGTGCGGGACGCCGAGGAATGGGAGGCGCGGGACGCCGGAGTGCGGGGCGAGACCGCACGGTGGACGCATGCGGAACCGTCGGGGGCACAGGCGCCGTCCGACGGCATCCCCGCCGAGGCGTTCGGCCCGGCACGCCGGGCCGGCGACGCCCCCGTGCGCGACTTCGCCGCCGGACGCCCGATGCCGGACCGCCCCCGGGCGTCGTTCGAGAAGACGCCGAACATCGCCCTGCTCGGTACGGCCGATGACGGCCCCGTGGACTGGCTGCGCGCCGGGCAGGCGCTGGAGCGGGTCCTGCTGCGGGCCACCGCCGACGGGCTGGTCGCGTCCGTGACCTCCCAGCCGCTCGAATGGCCGGACCTGCGGTGGGCGGCCCGCGACCCTCTCTCCGCCATGGGCCACGTGCAGATGGTGCTCCGGCTCGGCCACGGCCCCGAAGGCCGGCCGAGCCCCCGGCGGCCACTGGACGACGTGCTCGACATCGTGTGAAGCCGCCTCTTCCCGCTCGAACATCCCGCGCCACCGGACGACCCGGACGAACAGACGAGGAGCATCCGCATGAAGGTGTCCGAGGTGATGACCGCGCCTCCCGTGCACGTGGACCCCGGCGTCTCCCTGAAGGAGGTGACCGAGTGGATGACCGAGCGCGGCGTGGGGTCCGTCCTCGTCGTGAAGGACGGGGAGCTGTGCGGCATCGTGACCGACCGCGACCTCGCGCTGCGCGGCCTGGGCGGCGGTCTGACGCCGGACTCGACCGTGGACGCGGTGATGTCGGCCGAGGTCGTCACCGTCGACGCCGACGACGACCTGCGGGCCGCGTACCGCACCTTCGGCCGCGTCGGCGTGCGCCGGTTGCCGGTCCTCGACCGGGGCCGGCTGGTGGGGGTGCTGACGATCGACGACCTCTTCCTGGACGTCTTCCGGCAGCTGGCCGACCTGCTCGGCCCCGTCGCGTGGAGCGTGCTCCAGGAGCCGCCCGGACCGCCCTCGACCGGCGGCGGTCCGCATGAGGCCTGAACCGGGTCGGCCGGGAACGGCCGTGCTGCGCGCCGCCGACGGGAAGCCGCCGGGGCGCCTGCTCCGGGGCCGGACGGCGGTACGGCAGGGACCTTCGGCCCTGTGAAGGGGATCCGAAGCCGGACGATGGTGGACGTGAGAGGGGGACGAAGCGGACTCCGCCCCTTGCGGACCCGAGGAGGCAAGCGATGCACACGGCGCAGTGGAAGGTGAACCTCCACCTCTTCGAGGAGGACGACGGAACGACCAGGGCGCGCGTGGTGCTGGACACCGGAACCACATCACTCACCGCCCACGGGACCGCGCACTGCCGCCCGACGGACAGCAACGTGCCGGAGATCGGCGACGAACTGGCGGCCGGCAGGGCCATGAACGACCTGTCCCAGCAGCTTCTGCACATCGCCGAACAGGACATCCAGGGCGTGGCACCCTGAGGAGAGGCGGCGGTCATGCGAGCTCACCTCGGCGACCAACTCGTCATCGAAAGCCCGGCGACCGGCGCCCCCCGGCGCGACGGGGAGATCGTCGGCCTGCACCACGAGGACGGCACGCCTCCGTACGACGTGCGCTGGTCGGATTCGGACGAGGTCACACTCGTCTTTCCCGGGCCTGACGCACACGTCCACCACCTCGACCGCGAACTGCCGGAGGCGGGTGAGGCGAAGGCCGGGCCCGGGTCCCCGCGGCCGGCCGGGACGGCCAATCCCGGAGACATCGGCCGGCGGGTGGCCGCGGCGCGGCTGCGGCTGGGGCTCACCCGGGAGGAGACGGCCGCCCGCGCCCGGATGGCTCCCGCGTACCTCGACTACCTTGAGCAGCAGCCCGCGGCCCCGACGGTCGCGACCCTCATCAGGCTGGCCGACGCACTGGGTACCACGGTCGACGCGCTGTACGGCGGCGGTGTCGACCTCCCGCCCGGGCAGGGGCGCGCCCTGTTCCACCCCCGGCTGGTGGAACTCGGCCCGGAGGAGTGCCGGGCCCTGCTCTCCACGCACGGGGTCGGACGCGTCACGCTGTCGACGCCGGACGGCCGGCCGGCGGTGGTCCCCGTCAACTACGACGTCGTCGACGGCGCCATCGTCTTCCGGACCGCGCCCGGCTCCGTCACCGCCCTGACCGCGGACGAGGACGTCGCCTTCGAGGTCGACCACGTGGACGAGGCGCTGAGCCGGGGCTGGAGCGTCCTCGCCGTCGGGCACGCGAACGTCGTGACCCGGCCTGAAGCAGTCCGCGGGCTCGTGGAACGCGCCCACACCACTCCGTGGGCGGGTGACGAGCGCGCGATGTGGGTGTCGATCCGGCCCAGGAGCCTCACCGGCCGCCGCATCACACCGGAGGACGAGTAGCCGGTCGCCGGGAAGGGGCCGCGCCGGTCGTGCCGGGCCTCGCCGGCACGAACCGTTGGGACCCACCCGGCGACCCGGTCAGTTCGTCAGCTCCGCGGCGATCGCGGACGCCCATGCCCGCACGGCATCGAAGTCCCGGAAGTCCCCGACCGTGATGTCGGGTTCGGCGTCGAGGAGGTCGGTGATGCCGCGCCGGACGACCTCGTGGTCGTCCAGCAGGAACACGCGGGCCCGCGAGGCGGAGCTGCGCGCCCTGCCGTTGAAGATCGTCCACGTCTGGGAGCCGGTTCCCGGCCCCATGGCACAGGCCCCGCTGCTCGGCCCCGAGCCGCGAGCTGGGCAGGAAGCTCTACCTCTCCGAGAAGACCGTCAAGAACCGCATCTCCCGCCTCCTCGCCGAACTCGGCGTCCAGCGCCGCGTCCTGGCCGCCGTCCTCGCCACCCACCTCGAACAGCCCGAGAGCGGGGACCGACCGGCGAAGCAGGGCCCGCACGGAGCGCCGGGTGCGGCCGAACGGCCCCTGTCGCCGCGGTTCACCGCGGGGGGGATGCTCGAAGCAGCACCCATCCTGCGACGCCGCGGAGCGGCCCGGTCGGGGGAGGAATCACATGTCCGCCACGGCTCTCCACGCGTTCACCCTGGACGTGACTCCCGTTGCGGCGGACCAGCGGACTCACCGGCTGTGTCCCGGCCGCAAGTGCGGCAGGCCCCCTGCCGTCGACCGCGACAGCTACAAGCAGCGCGAAACCGTCGGGACGTGCGTCAACCGTCTGCAGCAGTGGCGAGGCATCGCGACCCGCGACGAGAAGACGGGAAGAGGGAGGCACGGCCATGCGGCTGGCGGTGACCGGCATGCCGCGTCGGTCGTCAGGAAGTGGGTCATGTCCCGATGCCGTGGGCGAGGAGGCTCTCGGCGGTGTCCGCGATGGTGTCCTCGATGGGGCGCGGCCGCCACCCGAGAAGCCGCTCCGCCTTGGCGCTCGTCGCGTCGAGATCCCGGCCCAGCTGATGCCTGAGCAGCCGCAGTTCCGGGTTCACGGTGCCGAGCGCACGCGCGAGCCACACGGGCAGTTCCCGGGTCGGGGCCTTGGCGGCACGTTCTCCCAGCCGGTCCCGCAGAATGCGTGCGATCTCGACAACCCGCAGGCTGTGACCGGCGATTGCGAGGAAGCGCTCGCCGGCGGCGGCTGGATCGGTCATGGCACGCAGGTGCAGGTCGGCGACGTCGCGCACGTCGACGAAGCCCATCCCGAAGGGCGGGCAGGCCGGCACCCGTCCCTCGATCATCCGGCGCACCAAGCGCAGGGAGGGCGGGTCGTCGGGGCCGAGCAACGGTCCGAGGACCCCGACGGGGTGAACCGCCGCCAGTTCCAGTCCACCGCCCTCGTCCGCGACGAACTGCCAGGCGGCGCGTTCGGCGAGCGTCTTGGACCGCTGGTAGGGCGGGATGTCGCTCTCGACGTCGGTCCAGTCCGACTCGGTGAACGGGGTCGAGCGCGGGGGGTGCCCGATCCCGACGGCGCCGAAGGCGCTCGTCAGGACGACCCGGCGCACGCCGGCGTCGCGGGCGGCACGCAGCACCCGCAGGACGCCCTGCCGCGCCGGGACCACGAGTTCGTCGCCGGTCGCCGGGGTACGGCGGAGGGTGGGCGAGGCGACGTGGAGGACGAAGTCGCAGCCGGCGACGGCCTCGTCCCAGCCCTCGGTGTGTTCGAGGTCGGCGCCCACGAACGTCAGGCGGTCGTCGTCGAACGGTGCGGCCGCGTGCAGCCACGAGCGCAGGGCCGACTCGCGTCGCAGGTCGCGGACGGTGGTGCGGACGGCGTGCCCGGCATCGAGCAGGTTCAGGACGCACCAGCTCCCGACGAATCCGGTCCCTCCGGTGACCAGTACCTGTGCCATCGGTCTCTCCTCAGCTTGCGAATCGAATGTCGGGGGGTGTCGGCGGGCGCGTCGCGTGGCTCCGCCGGGCGGCGGCCACGACGTTTCCGAGGAAGAGGTGGCCGCTCGTGGTCGAGTACCGCTCAGTGCGCCGGAATCGGCCGGGGTCCCCGTTCGGCCGGTGACCGTGGCGGGCGCGGGGCGGGTACGGCCCGGTGTGTTCCTGGACGGGGGCCGAGCCGGAGCGGACTACGGGGTTCATGCGAGGGCCATGCCGGGAACGCGCTTGCGGATGGCTTCCATCTCGGCCTCGTCGGAGACTCCCTGCCAGTCGTACCGGGGGGTGTACGGGGCCTCCAGGGCGCGTACCTCGTCGTCCGTGAGCTCGATGTCGAGGGAGGCCACGGCCTCGTCGATCTGCCGGATCGAGCCCGCGCCGACCAGCGGTGCGGTGACGACCGGCCGGAGGCGGAGCCAGGCGAGCGCGACCTGGGCGCGAGTTGCGCCGTGGGCGTCCGCGACCTGTCCGACCGCGTCGATGATCGCGCGGTTGGACGCCTCCTGCTCGGGCGAGTAGAGGGTGTCCGCGTAGGCGCCGTCCGTCTCGGAGCGCGCGGTCGAGCGGGCGTCCTCCCATGCCCGGGCGAGACGGCCGCGGGCCAGGGGCGACCAGACGATCGTCCCGATGCCCTCGTCCAGGCACAGCGGGATCATCTCCCGCTCCTCCTCACGGGCGAGCAGGTTGTAGTGGTCCTGCATCGACACGAACCGCGCCCAGCCGTGCTGCCGCTGCAGGCGCAGCGCCTTCGCGAACTCCCAGGCGTGCATGGACGAGGCGCCGAGGTAGCGGACCTTGCCCGACCTCACGAGGTCGCTGAGCGCCTCCAGCGTCTCCTCCCAGGGGGTGGCGTGGTCGTTGCGGTGGATCTGGTAGAGGTCGATGTGGTCCGTGCCGAGGCGGCGCAGGGAGTGCTCGACCTCGGTCATGATCGCCTTGCGGGACAGGCCGCGGCCGTTCGGTCCCAGCCGCATGGGATGCCGCAGCTTCGTGGCGATCACCACGGCGTCGCGGTCGGCGAAGTCCTTGAGCGCGCGGCCGAGGATTTCCTCGCTGGAGCCGTTGGAGTACATGTTCGCGGTGTCGAAGAAGTTGATCCCCGTCTCCAGCGCGTGCCTGATGAGCGGGCGTGCGTCCGCCTCGCCCTTCGACCAGACGGGGTGGCCGCGGTCGGGCTCGCCGTAGGTCATGGCACCGATCGCGACAGGGGACACGTCGAGGCCGGTCGTGCCGAGCTTGATGTACTGCATGATGCCCCTCTAAGGTAAGTGGAGAAGTCTCCGGATAACGTAGTGGAGAGCTCTCCACTTAGCAAGTGAGGTCCTGTGGTCCGTTCAGACGCCCGCGAGAACCGGGCACGCATCCTCGCGGCCGCCCGCGAGGCGTTCGCCGAGGACGGCGGTGTCTCGATGAACCAGGTCGCCCAGCGCGCGGGCGTGGGCGCGGGCACCCTGTACCGCAACTTCCCGACCCGTGAGTCGCTGGTCCTGGCCGTCTACCAGGACGAGGTGGAACGCATCGTCGGCGCGGTGCCGGACCTGCTGGCGCGGATGCCGCCGCTGGAAGCGCTCCGGGACTGGACGACCGGCCTCGTCGAGGCCATGCGCAGAAAACACGGCCTCGGCGACGCACTCAGCCCGGGCGCACACCAGACGATCACCGAACAGAGCTACGGACCGGTCATCGCCGCGATCACCGAACTCCTCGACGCAGGCAAGAACGACGGAAGCATCCGTGCGGACGCCGACCCCGGCGACTTCCTCCAGCTGACCGGCGCGTTGTGGCGCGCCGCGGCCGGCCCCGAGGACCGGGCGCCCCACATGCTGGCGCTCGTCCTCGACGGACTCCGCACGGACTGGTAGACGCCGCGCACCGGCGCCCGGCAGCCGGGGAGCAGTCGCCCGGCCGTGCGTCATCACGGCATTGGACCGGGTCACCGCCCCGCCGCGGTTTCCCGCCGATTTCGCCGGGCGGCCGCCGCCTCGCTCCAGCGTGCGTGTCCGGGCACCAGCGGTGGCCTTGGACCGCGTTTCGCCGGCGGCAAGACCATCCGGGCCGAGATCGGCCTCGCCGTGCCGGGCACGTGGCGGCACGAGGACAGCGGCGCTCCCAGCCGCGGCCATGCCTGCTGTCCGCACCGGACCGTGGTGCGGGTGGGCCTGCGGCGCGTGGAGCCGCCGTCCGCGTCCACCCGCCGTAGGCACCCGTCGGTCCGTGCTGGGTCCATGAGTCCCCGCGACACACCGGAGAAAGGGCCTGTCGGCCCTACAGCCACGCACGCGCCGGCAGGAGTATGGACCAATGCTCCGGAACAACGGCTTTCGCCCACTCGACCGCCAGGAGTGCCTGCGCCTGCTCGCTAAGGTGCCCGTCGGTCGCGTGGTCTACACCGAGCGGGCGCTGCCCGCGGTCCTTCCCGTCAACTTCTCCCTGGACTCGGATGCGTCGGTGTTGCTGTGCGCTGCCGTGGGTTCGGACCTGGTCCGTGCGATCGGAGGCGTGGTGGTCGCCTTCGAGGCCGACGAGTTCGACGCGGAGAACCGGACCGGCTGGAGCGTGGTCGTCACCGGACGGGCCGCAGTCGTGAGCGATCCCGAGGAGCACGCACGGCTGTCGCAGGCCGGACCCCGCTCATGGATGCCTGTAGGGGAGCCGGTGTTCGTGCGGATCGAGTCCGAGATGATCACCGGGCGCGAACTGGGTCGGCCGGACCGCCCCGGGGACCCGCGCGAGCGGCGACCGGACGGCTGAGGCAGGCGGGCGGGCGGCAGGCCGGTGCCCGCAACCGCCCGGCCGACATCACCGCTGTCGCGTCCGGAGGCGGACGACCGTTCCGTCGCGGCCGCGGGCGGACGACCGTTCCGTCGCGGCCGTCGTCCGCTCGCCCGCCGCCCGGCACGGACAGCCGCCGGTCCTGGCCCGCACAACGGCGCCGCGTCAAAGCCTCAGCGTGAACCAGGTCGTCTTGCCCTCGTCGGTGGGGCGCACGCCCCACGTGTCGGCGAGGGTGCGGACCAGGAACAGGCCGCGGCCCGACTCCTCGTCCCCGGCCGCGATACGGGGCTGCGGCAGGTGCGGGCTGCGGTCGCTGACCTCGACGGTGAGGTCGGTGGCGGTGCGGCACAGGTGCAGGCCGATGGGGCCCTCGGCGTGCTGAACGGCGTTCGTGAGGGTCTCGGACAGCAGCAGGAGCGCCTCGTCGACCGGGCCCGCGCAGTCCCAGGAGAGCAGCGCCTTGCTCAGGAACGCGCGGCCTTCCGGGACGGAGGAGGCGACGGCCGGGAGGTCGGTCGTGACGGCCGCCGGGGGTGCGGCCGGCAGCTGGGCGAACAGGAGCGTCACGTCGTCGTCGTGGCTGTCCGCCTCCGGCAGCAGCCCGGACAGGACGTGGTCGGCGGCGGCTTCCAGACACGGCGGGGCGGTGAAGAACCCGCCGAGCACCGAGGTGAGTTCGGCGATCCGGTTCTCGATGTCACTGCCCGGCGTCTCGACCAGGCCGTCGGTGTAGAGGATGAGGGTGGCGCCGGGCGGCACGGACGTGGAGGACTGTTCGTAGAGGATGTCGCCCACTCCGAGCGGGGCGTTGACCTGGGCGGGGAGTCTGTCGACGGTGCCGCCGGGGGTGGCCACCAGGGTCGGGAGATGACCGGCGGAGCAGACGGTCACCGTGCCGGTGTCCGGGGCGATGGTGAGGTAGCAGCAGGTCACCAGCTGGTCAGGCACGTCGAGGTCCTGGACGCAGGTGTCGAGGGCCTGCATCAGCTGCCGGGGCTGCATGCCGGTCTTGGCCAGCGCGTGCGCGGCCGAGCGCAACTGGCCCATCACCGCGGCCGCTTCGAGACCGCGGCCCATCACGTCCCCGATGAGGACGCCGACCCGGCCCGCACCGAGCGGTATGAGGTCGAACCAGTCGCCGCCCACACCCGCGCCCTGGGTGGCCGGCCGGTAGCGGCTGGCGGTGGCCAGGCCGGGGATCGCGGGCGGTGTGCCCATGAGACTGCGCTGCAGGGTGAGCGCGATGTGCCGCTGCTGCTCGTACAGCGCGGTCAGTTCGGCCTCGGCGCGCTTACGGTCGCTGATGTCCCGCACGATGGCGCACGCCCCGACGACCGCGCCGTCGGTGTCCCGGGTCGGCCAGAGTGTGACGTCCACGTCCAGCAGGCTGCCGTCCTTGGTGACCCGGAGCGTCTCGAAGTGCTCGACCTTCTCGCCGTGCAGCAACCGCTGCAGGAGCGCGCTGATCTCGCCGCGGAGTTCGGACGGGGAGAGCAGCGACACGTGCCGGCCTATGACCTCCTCGGCCGTGTAGCCGTACAACCGCTGGGCGGCCGCGTTCCAGTAGGTGATGTACCCGTCGAGGGTCTTCGCGAGGATCGCGTCCTGGGACGACTCGACGAGCGCGGCGAGTTCGTTGATGCGGGCCTCGGCCGCCTTGCGGTCGCTGACGTCGCGGACGGCGGCGGAGACCAGCAGTCCGTCCGCGGTCTCCAGCGGGCTGAGGCTGATCTCGACGGGGAACTCCGTACCGTCCTTGCGCAGTCCGTGCAGATCGAGCCCGGCGCCCATCGGACGGACCTGGCGGTTCTCGGCGTACCCGCCGCGGTGCACCGTGTGGTGGCCGCGGAAACGGTGCGGCATGAGCAACTCGACCGGGCGGTCCAGGAGTTCCTCGCGGCCGTAGCCGAAGAGGGCCTCGGTCTGCGCGTTGACGAGTCTGATGGTGCCGGTGTCGTCCACGATCACCATGGCGTCGGGTGCCGCCTCCAGCAGGCCGCGGAACCTCTCCTCGGCGGCCTTCGGGCCGTCCGCGCCGAGGCCCGCGCCACACCGGCAGGCCTTCCGGTCCGCTCCGGTCGCCGCACAAGCCAGACCCGACTCGGCAAACGCGCCCATGTCCGCCCCCTCCCGCCGGTTGCGATGAATCAGGTCATCCCAGCGCATCGGGACGACGACGCGGGCGGTATGTCGGTAACTGTCCGCCGTTCGGCCGAACCTGTCCGTCATCGGCTCACAGCTGGGCACCCGGATGAGAGGACACCGCCCGCTCGCAACGTCCGCGGTCCTGGTCCGTGCTGCTCCGCGGGCCGGTCCTGCCGCACCGAAGCCCCTTGGGTGCCCGTCGGGTTCGGCGTCGGCGCCCGAAAGTCACTGGCCCGGTTTCCTCCTTCTGCGGTGTGATGTCCGGCGTGACGCTTCACGAGGACGAGATCGCGGTCGACGAGGCACTGGTCCGGGCACTGCTGAGGCGGCAGCGACCGGAGTGGGCCGGGCTGCCGTTGTCGCCGGCCGGCGCGGGCACCGAGAACACCATGTACCGGCTGGGCGACGACCTGCTGGTGCGACTGCCCCGAACCCCCGGCAGGGGAGGGTCCGTGCGGAAGGAGCAGGAATGGCTTCCTCGCCTCGCGCCCTTCCTGACGTGCCCGATTCCCGAGCCCGTCCACGCGGGGACGCCCACCGCGGTCTTCCCTCTGGTCTGGTCGGTCCACCGCTGGATCGACGGTGACGAAGTCGGCCCGGACACGGTCCGGGACTGGGCCGCCTTCGGGACCGACCTGGCGGCGTTCGTGAGGGAACTCCACGGCATCGGCCTCATGGGAGCGACCCGGGCGGACGAGCTGAGCTGGTACCGCGGCGGCGGCCTGGAGCCGTGCGGTCAGTGGATCGGCAGGTGTCTCGACGACTGCCGATCCACCGTGGGCTCAGAGCTCGACGTCGACCTTCTGGAACGGTTGTGGCGGGCCGCGCTCACGCTGCCCGAGCCCTCGGGACCCCACGTGTGGCTCCACGGCGACCTCAAGCCGACCAACCTCCTGGCCCGGGAGGGCAGACTCCACGCGGTCATCGACTTCGGAGCGCTCTCGGTCGGTTTCCCCGACGCCGAGCACTCCACGATCTGGGACCTGCCGCCACAGGCCCGGCAGAGCTACCGGGACGCCCTGGACCTCGACGACGTGACCTGGGCCCGCGCCCGCGCCTGGGCCATCGCGGTGGGCGTCAGCGGAATCTCCTACTACTGGCGCACCTTCCCGACCTTCGTCGACGAGTGCCGAGCACGCCTCCGCGCCATCGTCGCCGACACCGCCGCGTGTTGAGTTCCCTTCCCGAACCCGACACCTCGCCCGCGGCGTGACCGCTCGCGGGAACCACGGCCGGGCGCGGCGGGCGCGGCGAGGCCGGGCGCGGCGGGCAACGCGGTAGCGCAAGCCGGCGGCGGTTCTTCGGTGGTCAGTCCGCGGGCGCCGTGGACGGGGCCCCGGGTGGCATGTTGAACGGTGTGACCACCTGGATCGCGGACGGAAGCGCGGGGCCGTCGTACGGGAGTGCCTTGTGGGCGCGCATGATCGTCTGGCAGGCGCGGCGCAGGTCGTGGCGCAGGTCGTGGTGGAGCACCGCGGACAGGCGGCGCTCGCGCAGCAGGCGGGTGTTGTCGCGGTCCAGGTCGTGGGCGATGAAGACCGCGCATGCGCGTCCGAGGGAGTCGAAGGCCTCCAGGGTGGCGAGGTTGCCGCCGCCCACGGAGTACACGGCCACGATGTCCTCGTCGCGTCCGAGCGCGTCGAGTACGAGGTCGTACTGGGTGGTGTCCAGGCCGTCGCTGTCCGTGACCTCGACCAGGGAGCGCTGCGGATCGGTGCGGCGCATCGCGCTGCGGAAGCCCATCTCGCGCTCCTCCTCGCCCCGGAAGGAACCCCGGCTGACGGTCGTGAGCACATGGCCGGGGCGGTCGCCCAGCCACTGTTGGAGGAGATAGGCGGCCGTGGTGCCGGCCGCGCGGTTGTCGATGCCGACGTAGGCGAGGCGGGCGCTGTGCGGGAGGTCGGTCACCAGGGTGACGACGGGGATGCCGGCCGCCACCAGTCGTCCGACGGCGGCGGCGACTTCGGGTACGTCGGGGGCCTTGAGGACCACGCCCTGCGAACCCCGCTTCGCGATCTTGTCCAGGGTCCCGGTCAGTTCGGCGGCCGGGCAGGTCTCACGGAAGTGGAAGCGCGACCGTACGACGGCGGGATGCAGGGAGGGCAGTTCGGCCTCCAGCGCCTCGCGTACCGCGGTGGAGAACCGTTCCGGTGCCTGCATCACGATGTCGATCATGAAGGTGCGGCCGCCGATGCGGACCTGCGCCTGCTGGCGGTCCAGGTCCCTGATGGCTTCCTGCACCTCCCTGACGGTGCTCTCCCTGACGTTGCCGCGCTCGTTGAGCACGCGGTCCACCGTGGCCGTGCTCAGGCCTGCCTGGCGGGCGATTTCCCTGATCGCATAGGGGTGCCTCATGACGGATTCCACGACCTCCTGATGCACTTTTGATGTATTGGCAGGCATTGAATGATGGCTTCGGGTTCTCAAGACTGGCAGAAACGCACGGACTGCGAAAGGACCACGGATGTCCACCCCAACCGCGGCAGCGCGGACATGGCTGACCGAGGCCGACTGCGACCTCGACGCGTTCCGCTCCCTCGTGGACCAGCGCACCGATCCCGCCGACACTCCCTCGGCCGAGCGCGTGGAGCAGAACGTCCCGCTCTACGACAGCGGCCGGCTCCGCCTCCTCGCGGCCACCCCGGAAGGCCGCCGCGAGGTGCAGGGCGAGCTGGTCCGGGCGCTGCTCGACGGCCCCGGCATCGTGGTCCTCAAGGGCGCGTTCGCCGACGCGGACGTCGTCGACCGGGCGACCGAGGCCTTCGGCGCGCTGATCGAGGAGGAGCGCGCGAGCGGTACCGCCCGCGGCGACCACTTCGCGAAGCCGGGCGCCAACGACCGCGTCTGGAACGCCCTGGACAAGGTGGCCGTACGGGCGCCCGAGGTGTTCGCCGACTACTACGCCAACGACATGGTCGCGCTGGTCGCCGAGGCCTGGCTGGGCCCCGCCTACCAGGTCACCTCACAGGTCAACGTGGTCAACCCGGGCGGCGCCGCCCAGCGCGCGCACCGCGACTACCACCTCGGTTTCCTCTCCCAGGAGCGGGCCGCCGCCTACCCGGCGCACGTGCACCGCCTGTCCCCCGTCCTGACCCTCCAGGGCGCCGTCGCCCACTGCGACATGCCCGTCGAGTCCGGCCCCACGCTCTACCTCCCGCACTCCCAGAAGTACGAGCCCGGCTACCTCGCCTGGCGGCTCCCCCGGTTCGTCGAGTACTTCGACACCCACCACGTACAGCTCCCGCTGGACAAGGGCGACGCCGCCTTCTTCAACCCCGCGCTCTTCCACGCCGCCGGCCACAACCGCTCGACCGGCATCCGGCGGATGGCGAACCTGCTGCAGATCTCCTCCGCCTTCGGTCGCGCCATGGAGACGGTGGACCGGGCGGCGATGGCGCGCGCCCTCTTCCCGGTGCTGCTGCGCCGCAAGGCCGAGGGGGCCGCGGAGGAATGGCTGCGCCGTGTGGTCGCCGCCACCGCCGAGGGCTACCCCTTCCCCACCAACCTGGACCTCGACCCGCCGGTCGACGGTCTCGCCCCGCCCTCCCAGGCGGACACCGTCTGGCAGGCCGTGACCGAGGGCTGGACCCCCGGCCGGCTGCGCGAGGAACTGCGGGCCGGCGCCGAGCGCCGCCAGAGCTGAAGGGAACACAGCGACTCATGGGACTCCTCGAGGACAAGGTCGTCCTCGTCAACGGCGGCAGCCAGGGCGTCGGCGCGGGCATCGTGCGGGCGGCGGTACGGGAGGGCGCGAGCGTCGTCCTCACCGGCCGCCGGACCGAGACGGGCGAGAGGACCGCCGCCGAGACGGGCGCCCGCTTCGTCCGCGCGGACCTCGCCGACCCGGCGCAGGCACGCGGCAGCGTCGAACGCACCCTGGACGCGCACGGCCGGATCGACTGTCTGGTCAACGCGGCCGGGCTGACCTCGCGCGGCTCGCTCCTGGACACCACGCCGGAGCTGTTCGACCAGCACGTGGCGATCAATCTGCGGGCGCCGTTCTTCGCCATGCAGGCGGCCGTGGCCGACATGCTCGCCCGCAAGGCGCCCGGCACCATCGTCAACATCATCTCCAACTGCGCCCACGGCAGGCCGCCCTTCCTCGCGCCGTACTCCGCGGCCAAGGCCGGGCTCGCCGGGCTCACCCGCAACGCGGCCCACGCCCACCGCTGGGACAGGATCCGGATCAACGGCCTCAACATCGGCTGGACCGACACCGAGGGCGAGGACGCGGTCCAGCGCGCCTTCCACGGCGCGGGTGACGACTGGCGGGAGAAGGCCGCAGCGTCCCAGCCGATGGGCAGGCTCGGGCAGGTCGACGAGATCGCCGACTTCGTCGTCCTCCTGCTCTCCGACCGCAGCGGGGTGGTGACCGGTTCGGTCATCGACTGGGACCAGATCGTCTTCGGCGGCCAGGACTGAGCCGCTGCGCCGGGGAACACGGACGCGGCCGGATGCCCCGTCCGGCCGCGGACGGTGCGTGCGGGGAACGGCAGGGAGGCAGGGAGGCGGGGAGGCGGGGAGGGAGACGGTACCGGCCCTGTTTCGCTCTGCACGACAACCTGCCGTCGCCAGCGCCCAGTTGCGACGCGCATGCCGGTTTTGTCACTTCTGCGGCACGTTAGGATCATCCGGCACACGCGACGCGCTCATGACGTGGGGGGCCCGATGGGCACGCTGAACGGCCGAACGGCTCTGGTCACCGGCGCCGGGCGCGGGATCGGGCGGGCCATCGCCCGCCGTCTCGCGGCGGACGGCGCGCTCGTGGCCGTGCACTACGGCAGCGACGGGTCCTCGGCCGACGAGACCGTCGCGCTGATCGCCGGTGCCGGCGGTCGAGCGTTCCCCGTGCACGGTCCGCTCGAAGAGCCCGACGGCATCCGCACCGTGTACGAGCGGTTCGGCGCCGGCCTGTGCGCACTGGGCGAGCCCACCGCGCTGGACATCCTGGTCAACAACGCGGGTTTCAACATCGGGGGCGGTGTCCGCGAGGTGACCCCGCAGGACTTCGACCGGCTCATGGCCGTACTCGCCAGGGCCCCGCTCTTTCTCGTGCAGGAAGGACTTCCGCTGCTGCGCGAGGGCGGCCGTATCGTCAACATCAGCTCGGCGGCCACCCGCGTCGCGCTCCCGTCCGCCCTCGCCTACTCCATGGCCAAGGCGGCCCTGGAGGCACTCACCCACACGCTCGCCAAGGAGTTGGGGGCCAGGCAGATCACGGTGAACTGTGTGGCACCCGGCTTCGTCAGGACGGACATGAACCGAAGGCGGTGGGCAACGCCCGAGGCGGAGGCCGAGCACGCCGCGCTCTCCACGTTCGGCAGGATGGGGGAACCCGCGGACGTCGCGGACATCGTCGCCTTCCTCGCCTCCACGGACTCCCGCTGGGTGACGGGTCAGTGCATCGACGCGTCCGGCGGCTCGGCGTTGTGATCGCGGCATCGAACGTCACCTCCGGTCGGAGGCTCGGCCGCTGATGCAGGACCGACGCCGTCCCCGGCCTGCGCGGGCGGGGCGGGAACGCCGGCGGATCACTACGCTGCACGAGTGTTCTCATACGACGAATTGACTTCGCCGGAACGCGAGTTGTGGAACGCGTTTCCCGAGGGGCGGGCCGTGGCTCTGCGCGCGGAGGCGCCCGGGGACGACCCCGTCGCCGAGGGTGGGCGGTGGGGGCCGGAGCGCACGGTCCGGGCCTCCGTGATCGCGGCGCTGATGCTGGGCGCCCGCCCCGGGCAGCCCGGTGCGGTGCCGTGTCTGCGGCTGGCCGGGGCCCGCATCACCGGACCGCTCGACCTGGCCGGTGCGCAACTCGCCTACGCCCTCTGGCTGGAGGAGTGCTGGTTCGAGGAGGCGGTGAACCTGCTCGGGGCAACGACCCAGACGCTCGTGTTCAAGGCGTGCCGGGTGCCCGGCATCGAGGCCGGGGCGGCCCGCATCGAGGGGAACCTCGACCTGGGGCGCTCGATCGTCGAGAGCGGCGCCCCCTCGCACTTCCACCATCGCGTCACGGCCCTGTCCCTGACCAACTCCCGGGTGGCCGGCGGGGTGATCCTCAACAGGGCCGAGCTGAACGCGCCCGGCGGGTGGGCCCTGGCCGGCGGCGGTCTGGTGATGGAAGGGGGCCTGTTCTGCCGGCCCGGGTTCGTCGCGCGGGGCGAAGTACGGCTGCCGGGTGCGCAGTTGCCCGGGGGGCTGTACATGAACGGCGCGCGGCTGGAGGAGCCCAGCCCGCGCGGCCTGGCGCTCAACCTGGAGAACTCCGTGACCTCGACGGTCGTGCTCTCCAGCGGGTTCGTCGCGAACGGCACCGTGGAGCTGCGGGGCGCCCGGATCTCGGCCGGCCTGAGCTTCGCGGGGGCCGTGCTGAACCGGCCGCCGGACGGTGACGGCCCGTCCCTGTCGGCCTCGTTGATGCAGGCCGTCGACTTCGACTTCACCCTCGCCCGACCACCGTCGGGTGCCGTGGACCTGCGGGGTGCCCAGGTGTCGTACCTGCGCGACAGCGACCGCAGCTGGCCGGACGTGGTGGAACTGGACGGCTTCGTGTACGGCGCCGTCAGGGAGGGCGAGGCGGCCGCGCGTCCGGAAGCGGCGGGGCGGCGGAACTCCGTGGCCCGCCGGGTGGCGTGGATACGGCGCAGCCCCGGCTACAACCCCCAGCCCTACGAGCAGTTGGCGAGCTGGTACCGGAAGGCCGGCCACGACGACGAGGCCCGCCGGGTGCTCCTGGCCAGACAGCGCCACCGGCGCCGGACCCTGCCGGCGGCGGCGCGGGTGTGGGGGCACCTGCTCGACGTGACCGTCGGCTACGGCTACCGCCCCTGGCTGGCCGGCGTCTGGCTGCTCGCACTGACCCTGCTGGGCACCCTGTCCTTCGGCGGCCACTCCCCCAAGCCGGTCCAGCAAGGCCAGGGCGCGCCGTTCCAGCCGCTCGTCTACACCCTCGACCTGCTGATCCCCATCGGCGGCCTGGGCCAGCGCGCCGCCTGGTACTGGCCGGACGAGGGCCTGCAGTGGCTGGCCTACCTGCTCATCGCCTTCGGCTGGATACTGACGACCGCCGTCATCGCCGGCGTCACGCGCGCGCTGCAGAAGAACTAGTGGGCGACCGCCCGCCACGGCCGCCGACCCGGGTCCGTCCACCGGCTGGACGGGCCCGGGTCGCGGCGCCGGGCACGTCAGTTCACGCGGACGGTGACCGTGACGGTCTTGAGCACGGCCGGCAGCTTGGTGGTGTCGACCTTCAGGATCTCACCGTTGTCGGTCCGGCCCGTGGCCGGCAGCACCTTCTGGTGGACGGTCCACTTCCCGTCGGGGTCGACGGCGATGGTGTCGATGCCGAAGTCGTCGTCGTTGGACAGGTACAGGGTCTTGCCGGCGTCCGTGGTGGCGACGCCCTCGACCTTGTCGTGCCCGAAGAACGTCCCGCTGGGGTCGAGCTGGCTCACCAGCGTTCCGACGTTGAGGTACGGCTGCTTCTGGGCGACCTGGACGCCGGCACCGGTGAGCGCGGTCAGCGCGGCGTTGGTGCCGACCTTGCCGACGAACGCCTCGGGCGACTTGCCGTTGACGGTCAGCCCGCTGACGTCGGTGGCGCCGTTGACGTCGACCTCGTAGAGGGACTTCTGGGCGAACGGCTCGAAGTTCCCGTCGCGTTCGTCGATGACGAACTTCGTGTCGGACAGCGCCGTGATCTCGCTGTTGGCGTCACCCGTGGTGGCCGGGTCGTCCAGCAGGTACAGGTACTGCCTGGTCCTGAACGTCCGCAGGTCGACGGTGACGATGCGGGTGGGCGCGAGGTTGGACGCCTTGGTGCTGCCGAGATCCGGCTGCTGCAGCGCGGCCTGCATGACACCCACCAGGGTCGAGCCGTCCGGCGTGACGGTCAGGCCCTCCATGCCCTTGTTCTTCAGGCGGTTGGCCAGTTCGGCCGGGAGGTGGCCGAGGATCTTGTGGTACTGGTTGTCCTGGCTGTCCTTGTAGGGGGTCAGCCGGCCCAGTTCGTAGCCGTTCGCGTCGAAGTGCGTGAGGTACGGACCGTACTCGTCCGAGACCCAGAACGTGCCGTCGGGCAGCGCCACCAGGCCCTCGGAGTCGTAGCCGTAGGGGTCCCGTTCGACGGGCGTGGGTGTGCCGCCGTTGGCGTTCGTCGCGTCGACGTCGTCGATGACCTCGCTGGTGTCGTGCGGGGGACGGCCGCTGTACGGCACGCCGCCGAGGCTCTTCGGGCCCTTGAGGGTGATCTTCCCGACCAGCTCGGCCCTGCCCTTGTCTAGCTTGAACTCACCGATCTGCGGGGTGAAGCCGGTGAGCATCTCGGACTTGTTGCCGTCCGGGGCGTCGGCGTTGGGGCCGCGGTCGGTGAGGCCGTAGAAGCGGCCCGGCTTGCCCGGCACCGGGGCGAGCGCGGAGCCGTAGCCCTCGCCGGAGATCCGGGTGGTGGTACCGCCCGGTCCCGCGACCGTCGCGAGCGAGGGCAGCGGGTCGCCGTTGCGCTGCGTGTCCTTGAACAGCTGCACGGCGTCGGTCGCCGTGTACGTGAAGGTGTCCGTGCCCTTGAAGCCGGAGGCCGGCGTGTAGGTGAACGCGCCGTCCGCGTCGACCGTCACCGTGCCGTGGGACGGGGCGGTGTGCCGCACGACGGCGCTCGCGCCGTGGTCGTTGCGCAGGACGTCACCCGTCACCTTGCCGTGGCCGGTGAACGAGTCGGCGGCCGCGTCGAAGTCGTGCGTCGGGGCCGACAGCCAGCCGTGGGCCTGGGCCACGACGGTGCCCGTGCCCGCCACGGCGACGGTGACGAGGACGGCTGTGCCGATCCGAGTGCGCTTGCGCAAGCGGGGTCTTGAGGTCATGCCCATGAACTTGTAGGTCCTGGATGAACCCTGTGCCGCCATCAGGTGAACCAACGGTTCAATTCCGGCGGTGCGAACCAGCAGTGGGTCGTCACCGCCGCCCACGACATCGTCAACCCCGCCGCGAACAAGTGCCTCGACGTACGGGACAACGACAGCGCCAACGGCACCCCGCCTGCAGATCTGGACCTGCACCGGCGCCGCCGACCAGAAGTGGAACGCCCCGGCCGGTGGTGGCGGAGGCGGCAACCCGTCCGGGTTCGTGGTCAGCGAGGCGCAGTTCAACCAGATGTTCCCGAACCGGAACGGCTTCTACACCTACCAGGCCCTGACCGCGGCGCTCAGCGCCTCCCCCGGCTTCGCCGCCACCGGCACGCGTGCGCGCGGAGCCGGCCGGGCGTTCGGCTGCCCGGCCGGCTCGGTGCCGCTCAGCCCGGCAGCTTCCAGTTCTGGGCCGCGGTGCCGTTGCAGGTGTACAGCTGGAGCTGGGTGCCGTTCGTCGTCGAGGAGTTGGGGTCGTCGAGGCAGAGCTTCGACTGCGGGTTGACCAGCGACCCGTTACTGCCGGCGGTCCACTGCTGGGCGCCGGTGCCGTTGCAGTTCCACAACTGGATCAGCGTGCCGTTGGTGGTCCCGCTGTGGTCGGCGTCCAGGCACTTGCCGAGGGCCCGGACCGTTCCGTCGCCCGCGACGATCCAGTCCTGCGCGTACGTGGTGTCGCAGCCCCAGGTCTGGACGTGGGTGCCGTCGGAGGTGCCGGAGGACGCGACGTCCACGCACAGGTTCGAGGCCACCGACGAGGTGAGCGGACCGATCCGTGGCGACGTGGGCGCGGTGGTGTCCCCCGCGTACGACGGCGGCGCCGCCGTGGCCGCCGTCGCCCAGGAGGTGTCGGCGCCGGTGCCCAGCGTGAAGTCCAGCGTGCCGCCCGCCGTGATCGCCGTGGTGGGGACGTAGGCGTTGTTCCACGCCGTGCCGTTCCAGGCCGCGGACTGGACGTAGGGGGCGTTGTCCGCGGCGCCGTTGCCGTTGACGGTGAGCGTCCTGCCCGACGGGAGCGTGACCACGGCCTGCGTGAACAGCGGTGAGCCGAGGGCGAGGTCGGAGGTGCCGGGCGTCTCGGGGAACATGCCGAGCGCCGACCACACGTACCAGGCGCTCATCGCGCCGAGGTCGTCGTTGCCGTCGGCCAGGCCGCCCGGGGTGTTCGACCAGATCTGGTCCTGGATCGCCCGCACCGTGCCCTGCGTCTTCCAGGGCTGCCCGGTGTAGTCGTACTCCCAGGGGAGTTCGATGCTGGGCTCGTTGCCGACCCAGGCGTAGCCGTTGGCGCCGGTGTAGCTGCGCAGCACGGTGTCCAGGTAGTGGTTCATGGCGGTGTTGCCGCCCTTGGCCTTCGCCAGGCCGCCGATGTCGAAGGGCACCATCCCGGTGTAGATCCACGAGTCGGCCTCGACCATGTCGGTGCCGCTGGTCGGGTCGAAGCCGCCGGTCCACGAGCCGCTCGCGTTGCGGGGCTCCACGAAGCCGGAGGCGGGGTTGAGCACGTTGCGCCAGTCCTGCGCGCGGTTGGCGTACGTCTTCTGGTTCGCGGTGTCGCCGAGCGCCCCGGCCATCGCCGAGATCGCGAAGTCGGCCGTGTCGTACTCGAGGGTGGTGGCCACCGGGCCGTAGAAGTTGCAGCAGCCGTAACTGCCGTCGTGCGGCATGTAGCCCGGCGAGTTCAGGTAGCCGAGGCCGGGCCGGTCGTTGTTGGTGGTGCTCGCCTGCTTGACCATGTCGGCCAGGGCGGTCGTGGTGTCGAAGTTCCGGGCCCCGAAGGCGTAGTAGTCGGCGAGGATGGCGTCCGCGGGGTCACCGACCATGACGTACGACTCGCCGTTGTTCTCCGACCACTTGGGGAAGATCCCGGTCTGCGCGTAGTCGTCGACCATGGACTGCGCGGTGTCCGAGGCGACCTGTGGGGCGACGAGGGCTTCGAGCTGGGCCTGCGAGCGGTAGATGTCCCAGCCGGAGTAGTTCGCGTACACCGCGCCGTGACCGGCGTCCACGGTGTGCGTCTTCCCGTCGAAGCCGTAGTACTGGCCGTTGCTGTCGCTGATCACGTTCGGGTGCAGCAGCGAGTGGTAGAGCGCCGTGTAGAAGCTCTGCTGCTGTGCGGCCGTCCCGCCGGCGATCTGTACCTTGCCGAGCGTGCTGTTCCACGCGTTCTGCGCGGCGGTGCGGGTGGCGTCGAAGTCCCAGCCGCTGTTCTCCGCGGTCCGGTTGGCGACCGCGTTGGCGACGGACACGTAGGAGATGCCGACCTTGGCCTGCACGACCGGGTTGCTCGTGGTGTTGAAGGTGACGTAGCCGTTCGAGGCGGCGGCAGCCGCGGCGCCGCTCTGTGCGGTCCTGGCGGACCTGGGTTTCGCGGTGCCCGGGTTCTCGCCGTGCAGCACCGGCCGGTTGGGCTTCTCGGCGGCGTTCTTCGACGCCCTCGCGGTTGCCTCGAAAGTGGTGGCCGACGCCTTGGCGAGCGAGCTGCCCTGCGAGGCGAACGGCTGGTCGAAGACCATGTCGAAGTAGACGGTGTACGTGTTTCCCGCACCGCAGAAGTGGCCGCTGGTGACCTGTCCGCTGACCTCGGTGTTCGACACCTTGGTGAACTGGGTGGAACTGGCGCCGTTCTGGCTGCCCGTCAACTTGAAGACCAGGTTGGCCTGACTGGTCGAGGGGAAGGTGAAGCGGGCCATGCCGCTGCGGGTCGTGGTGGTCAGTTCGGTGGTCACCTGGTTGTTGAGCGTGACCTTGTAGGACCCGGCGGAGGCGGTCTCGTTGGCGTGCGAGAACGCGTCCGTGGCGCCCGTGTTCACGGCTCCGACGGTGGGCAGCACGGGTATGTCACCGGCCGCGCCGCAGCCGGGGCCGGCGATGTGGGTCAGGCTGAAGCCGGTGATCGACGAGTCGTTGTACTCGTAGCCCCCGCCGTCGGGCCGCGACGGCGTGTCCGGGCTCCACTGCACCATGCCGAACGGGACGTCGGCACCCGGGAAGTCGTCGGCCTGGTTCGACGTTCCGATGAACGGGTTGACGAGGGTGGCCGGCGAGGTGACGAGCGCGGCCTTTCCGGCGGCCCATGCCGGGGTGCACAGTCCGGCCGCGGCAAGCGCCGCGGCCGCGAGGAGACCGATCGCCATGGTGCCGGGAGGTCTCGACAGTCGTGTGATCACGGGGTTTGCTCCTCCACTCGGAAGTTGAGGTCCGACAACGTTGTCGACGCGGCCGGGACGCGACCCCGGAGAAACCGTGCACCGGGTGGCCGCGCCACCGAGGGCTGACAACGTTGTCCAACCGTGGAGACGAAGTGCCTGAGCTACGAACGCTTCGATGGGGCCCGGGCTGTGAGCGCGCCGGGAGCAGAGCGGGAACTGTCCGTGAAGCTAGCCACAAGGCAGGGGCATGTCAACGACTGCCGCAGCGCGGCCCGTTGAGCACGACGGGATCCGGGGCCGGCCCGCGGGTCGCGGACGCCGGCACCGCGGAGCGGCAGGCTACGGTGGCGCATCCGGCGCCAAGGGAGGCAGCGCGTGATCGACGTCGTTCTCGGAGTGGACGTGGGCACTTCCAGCACCAAGGGAGTGGTGGTGGACGCGGCCGGGCGGGTCCTGGGCGAGGCCGTGCGCGGTCACGTGGTCGACCGTCCCCGGCCGGGGCACGTCGAGATGGACGCACAGGTGTGGTGGGACGAGTTCGTCTCGCTCGCGGCCGAACTGCTCGACCGCGACGACATCACCGTCCGGGCCGTCGGGGTCAGCGGCATGGGCCCGTGCACGCTGCTGGTCGACGACGCGGGGGAACCGGTGCGTCCGGCGGTGCTGTACGGCGTGGACACCCGCGCCGGGGAGCAGATCACGCGGCTGAACGGGGAGTTGGGCGCGGACACGGTCTTCCGCAGGTGCGGTTCGGCACTGTCGTCCCAGGCCGTCGGGCCGAAGCTCGCCTGGATCCGGGAGCGGGAGCCCGACGCGTGGGCGCGCGCCCGCCGCCTCCTCATGCCGGCGTCGTGGCTCGCCCACCGGCTGACCGGCGCCTACGTGCTGGACCTGCACTCCGCCAGCCAGTGCACCCCGCTGTTCGACATCCACGAGCAGCGCTGGATCCCCGAGTGGGCCGAGCACGTGGCACCCGGCATCGAACTCCCGCCGCTGCGCTGGCCGGGCGACGAGGCCGGCCGGGTACGCACGTCCGTCGCGGGCATCCCGGCGGGGACGCCGGTCATCGTGGGGACGATCGACGCCTGGAGCGAGGCCGTCAGCGTCGGTGGCCACGGGGTCGGCGACCTGATGCTGATGTACGGCACCACGATGTTCCTGGTGAACACCGTCGACCGGCTGGTGACGAGCCCGTCGATGTGGTCCACGGTGGGTGCCCTGCCCGGCACCCGCTGCCTGGCCGGCGGCATGGCCACCTCCGGGGCCGTCACCGACTGGCTGGGACACCTCTTCGGGGACGTCGGCCCCGGCGTGCTGTTCGATGAGGCGGCCGCGTCGCCCGCGGGTGCGAACGGCCTGGTGATGCTGCCCTACTTCGCCGGGGAGCGCACGCCCGTCATGGATCCCGACGCCCGGGGGGTGATCGCGGGCCTGACGCTGGGTCACACCCGGGGCGACCTGATGCGGGCGGCGCTGGAGGCGACCGCCCACGGGGTCCGGCACAACGTCGAGACCATGCTCACGGCCGGCGCCGACATCCGGCGGATCGTCGCGGTCGGCGGCGGCACCCGGGGCGGGCTGTGGCCCCAGATCGTCAGCGATGTCACCGGCCTCGAACAGGTCGTCGCCCGCACCACCATCGGTGCCAGTTACGGTGCCGCCTTCCTTGCCGCCGGGCTGACCGGCCGGCCGGACATCACGGCCTGGAACCCGCCGGAGTCGGTGGTCCGGCCCGATCCCGCCACCGCCGCCGTGCACGGCCGCCGATTCGCCCAGTACCGGGACCTGTACGAGAGCACCACCGCGCTCACCCACGCGCTCGCCCACGACCAGCGGACCGGCCGCCGCACGGGCTGACCGGCACGCGGACTCCGCCTGCTAGGGTGCGCCGATGCCAGCGATCAAGCAGTTCCAGGTCACCTTCGACTGCGCGGAACCCGAGCGTCTCGCCCGCTTCTGGTGCGAGGTGCTGGGGTACGTCGTACCGCCGCCGCCGGCGGGGTTCGCCGACTGGGACGAGTTCAGGCGCGCGCAGCCGCCCGAGCAGCAGGATGCGTGGTTCGCCTGCGTGGATCCCTCGGGAGTCGGCCCGCGGCTCTACTTCCAGCGCGTGCCCGAGGGCAAGGCCGTCAAGAACCGGGTGCATCTCGATGTGCGGGTCGGCACCGGCCTCGTGGGCGAGGAGCGCCTCGCCGCGCTGGAGGCCGAGTGCGCGCGGCTGCTCCCGCTGGGCGCGGTGCACGTGCGGACGCTCTACGACGGCAATGACGCGTGCATCCCCATGCTGGACATCGAGGGCAACGAGTTCTGCATCGACTGAACGTTTCGGCGCTCACCGCCCGCCCACGTCCCGCTCGGAGGAGGCTCTGCTCCTCCTGGGTCGGCGGTCGGAGCGGCTTCTCGATCCGGTGCGTCGGCCGGTCGGGCCTTCCCGCGGCCACCTGCCCCGGGAGCCGTGGACGTCGCCGCCCGCCGTCAGGTCCGGCGGGCGCTCGACGCGAGGCGGTCGGCGAGGGCGGCGACGAGGTCGCGCAGTTCGCCGGGGCGCTCGACGACGAACGGCCGGTCCAGTGCGGCGAGTACCGGAGGCAGCCAGTCGAGCCGCTCCGCCCGCAGCTCGACCCGCAGCCAGCGCTCCGCCGCCGGATCCGGGTCCGCCGCGGGTTCGTGTTCCGACAGGGTCGCGACGGCGGCGGGAAGCCGGGCGCGGATCTGCTCGGCCGTCCCGTGGATCCGCAGGGTCACCTCGTACCGGTACTCGGCCGTGGCGAACCCGGACAGGACGCGCTCCGCGGGACCGGGGCCCTCGGGCGTCTCGAAGGAGCCGGGCAGGGTCCGCGCGTCCGCGATGCGGTCGAGCCGGAAGGTCCGGTCCGCACCGGCCGAGGCGTCCCGGCCGGTGACGTACCAACGCCCCGCGTGGGCGACGATCCCGTACGCGTGCAGTGTGCGTTCGCTGCGGCGTCCGTCGCGGTCGGTGTAGCGGATCGAGACCGGCCGGCGGTGGCGTACCGCGTCGGCGACGGTGAGCAGGATCCCGGCGTCCGGGGTGTCGAACTCACCGGGCCGGTCCGTGAAGGCGAGCGCCTCCAGGAGGGCGTCGAGCCGGCGCGCGACATGCCTGGGCAGCACCCGCCGGATCTTCGCCGCCGCCGTCTCGCTCGCCGTGAGCTCCGTCGTCAGCCCGGCCCGGCGGCCGGCGACCAGGCCGAGCAGCACGGCCAGCGCCTCGTCGTCGCCGAGCATGAGCGGGGGCAGGCGATAGCCGGGGGCGAGGCGATAGCCGCCGTAGCGGCCGCGCACCGACTCCACCGGCACGTCGAGGTCGATCAGCTGGTCCACGTACCGCCGCACGGTACGCCCTTCGACGCCGAGCCGGTCGGCGAGTTCCGCGACGGTCCGGGTGCCGCCCGACTGGAGCAGTTCCAGGAGGGTCAGCACGCGGCCGGTGGGTCGGGACATGAACACAACCTAGCGCGAATACCGGACCGATTCTGTCCACTATTTCTCCTAGCCTGCGTGGTGCAAGCCTTCAGCACGGCCAAGGAGATCCCATGGACTTCGTCTCGATCCGCATCATCACCGGCGACGTGGCACGCCTCGTCGAGTTCTACGAGCGGGCCACCGGCGCCCGGGCGGCCTGGGCCACCGAGGACTTCGCCGAGCTCAGGACGGCCGGCGCGACCCTCGCGATCGCCGGCACCCGCACCGTCCCGCTGTTCGCCCCCGGCTCCGCCCGCCCGGCGGAGAACCACAGCGTGATCACCGAGTTCCTCGTCGACGACGTCGACCGCGTCCACCGGGACCTGGAAGGCTTCGTCACCGACTTCGTCGCCGGACCCACCACGATGCCCTGGGGCAACCGGTCGCTGCTCTTCCGCGACCCGGACGGCAACCTCGTCAACTTCTTCACCCCCGTCACCCCCGAGGCGGTGGCGAAGTTCGGGCGCTGACGCCCCGGCGGTGGTCTCAGAGGGCGGCCAGCCAGGCCGCCGTGTCGTCGGGGTGTGCGAAGCGGTGGGTGTCGAGAGGGGCGAAGCGGGCATCCGCGACCCGGCGCCCGATCTCACGGCCTCGGGCGCCGTGCTGGGACCAGGCCCACCAGGCCGGGTGTTCCCGGCTCAGCCACCCCGTCCAGGTCTCCCTGTTGCCGCCGAAGACGGCCTCGCGTGTGACGGTGCGCCGGACGGACCGGCGCAGCACGCGGGGCATGACGACGCGCCGGGGATAGTCCAGCCAGACCACGGTGTCGGCCCGGTCCCAGAGCAGGTCACGGACTTCCGGATAGCCGAGCGAGTCGACGATCCAGCGCGGCCCGGCGGTGAGCCGGGCCACGTCCGCGGCCAGTTCGCCGTTGACGGCCCAGCCGGGGCCGTTGAAGTACAGGGCGTCCATCTCGTGGTACGGCAGGCCCAGACGTCCGCTCAAGGCCCGGGCGAGTGTGGACTTGCCCGCGCCGGTGACACCCACGACCAAGATCCGTTCCATCGGTGCACCCTATCCCGCGCCCCTCACCTGCGCTCCCCTGAGTACGGCTACTCATGCCGGCGCACGCCGGGGCGGGGAGGATGAGCCGTACCGGCGGGTGGCAGACAGGGGGACACGGACCATGGGCAGGTTTCTCGGAGCGGTGGCGGCCGTCGTCGCGGCGGCCGCGGCGCTGATCGTCGCGTATGTGGCGGGGGCGCCGCCCGCGCTGGTGTTCGCCGTGGGCGCGGGGGTGCTGAGCCTGCTGTGGCTGCTGCTCCTGCTCACGCTGCCCTGGAACCTGTACTTCCGGGCGCATGCGGTGCTCGCCGAGATCGCGGTCAGCCGGGAGAAGGGCATGACGGTCCCGGCGGCCCGGGACGCCGAGGCCGGGCGCATCGCCCGCGCGATGCTCCGGGCGGCGGTCGCGGGACACGTCGTGACGGCCGCGGTCGTGGTCGCGGTCGCCTGGGCGACGGGCGAATTCACGGGGTACTGGTTCGCCGCGTTCTTCCTGCTGAGCACCTTCTTCCGGCCGGCCGGCGCCTACTTCGGCCAGCTCCGCAGGCGCCTGGGCAGCCTCCTCAAGGACGTCACGTACCCGCGGGACGACGTCGTCGAGCTGCACGACCGGCTGAACCGCGCCGAGGCCGGGGCGCGGCTCCTGGCGGAGAAGGCGGACGACCAGGACCGGGCCCTCGCCGAACTGCGGCGCGCTGTCGACGCGTTGGCCCTGAGCGCGGACCGGCGGGCCGAGGCCGTGGACCGCCGGATGGTGGCGCTGGGCAGGCAGTTCGAGTCCACGGTGAACCGGCTCACCGACAACCGGGAACTCATCGCGGGCGTCAAGGCGTTCCTGCGGCTGTTGCGCTCCCCCGATGCCGCCGACGGCACCCCGGCCTCCGGGTGACCTAGCCGCCGCGCCGGTCGCACTGTCTAGGGTTGGGGCATGGACGCCAGTACAACACCCGAGGCCGCGGCTGCCGTTGATCCCGCGGAGCTGCTCGCCGACCCGTACGGCGGGTACGCCCGGCTGCGGGAGGCCGGACCCGTGCATCGGGTCACCGGCACCGACGGGCTGCCGGCCTGGCTGGTGACGCGGTACGAGGACGTGCGGCAGGCCCTGTCCGACCCGCGGCTCTCCCTCGACAAGGCGCACGCCAGACCGGGCGGCTATCGCGGGCTCGCGCTGCCGCCCGCGCTCGACGCCAACCTGCTCAACATGGACCCGCCGGACCACACCCGCGTCCGGCGCCTGGTGTCCCGCGCGTTCACGCCCCACCGTGTCGCCCAGCTGCGCGAACCCGTACGGCGCACCGCCGGGGCGCTGCTCGACGCGATGGCGCCCCTCGGCCGTACCGATCTGATCGCCGCCTACGCGGCGCCGCTGCCCGTCGCCGTGATCTGCGAGCTGCTGGGCGTGGCCGAGGGGGACCGGCCGGACTTCCGGTCCTGGACCGACGCGCTCGTCGTCCCTGATCCGGCCCGGCCCGGGCGGGCGAAGGAGGCCGTCGGGGCGCTGCTGGGCTTCTTCGCCGGGCTGCTGGCCGGCAAGCGTGCCGAGCCCGCCGACGACCTGCTCTCCGCCATGATCGCCGTCCGGGACGAGGAGGACCGGCTCAGCGAGGACGAGTTGATGTCGCTGGCCTTCCTCATCCTGTTCGCCGGGTACGAGAACACCGTCCATCTGATCGGCAACGCCACGCTGGCTCTGCTGGAGAACCCCGGGCAACTGGCCGCGCTGCGCGCGGATCCGGAGCTGCTCGGCCCGGCCGTGGAGGAGCTGGCCCGCTACGACGGGCCGGCGCCGCTCGCCATCCGCCGCTTCCCGACCGAGGACGTCGTCATCGGCGGGGTCACCGTCCCGGCGGGCGAGACCGTGCTGCTGTCGCTGGCGGCGGCCCACCGCGACCCGCGCCGCTTCCCCGAGCCCGACCGGCTGGACCTCGGCCGCGACGCCACCGGGCACCTGGCCCTCGGCCACGGCATCCACTACTGCCTGGGCGCGCCGCTGGCCCGGCTGGAGACCGAGATCGCCCTCGGCGCGCTCCTCGAACGCTTCCCCCGCCTCGAACTCGACTTCCCGGTCGACCGGTTGGTCTGGCGTCCGTCGATGCGCACCCGCGGGCTGCGCGCCCTGCCCGTGCGCTACTGAGCGGCCGGCGGACATCCGGCGGCCCCCCGGGTGCCGCCGCGTGGGCGTCTCCGGGGGGCCGCTGGGGCGTACCCGGCCGTCAGGTGCTGGTGCGCCGTCGGGCCGGTGCGCGGGAGGCCGACTTGGGCTCCCGGGGCAGGGACTTCGCCGGCGCGGTGTCCCTGGTGCCGAGCACCAGGTCGCCGTCCGCGGTGCGGGGCACCAGGTCGCCGTCCTCGGTACGGGGCACCACGTCGCCGCTCTCGGTACGGGGCACCACGTCGCCGCTCTCGGTACGGGGCACCACGTCGCCGTCCTCGGTGGCCAGCACCTGGTCTCCGTAGAGGTCGTGCAGCCAGTTGGTCTGGTAGATGGTGTCGAGGTAGCGCTCGCCGAGGTCCGGTGCGATGGCGACCGCGGTGAGGTCGCGGGCGTCGTGCCGGGTCAACCAGTCGGTCGCGCCGCTGACCACGGTCCCGGTGGAGCCTCCGAAGAGGAAGCCGTGCCGGGCCATGCGGTGGCACATCCGGATGGTGTCCGGCTCCTCCACCTGGATCACCTCGTCGACGAAGGACTCGTCGAGCAGCGGCGGGCGCATGCTCATGCCGAGGCCCGGGATCATCCGGCGGCCGGGCTCGCCGCCGAACGCCACCGAGCCGGCCGCGTCCACCGCGACGATCCGCACCGGCCGGTGCCACTCGCGGAAGTAACGGGCGCAGCCCATCAGGGTTCCGGTGGTGCCCGCCCCGACGAACAGCACGTCCAGTTCGGGGAACCGGCGGGCTATCTCCGGGGCGGTGGTGCGGTAGTGCGCGGTCCAGTTGCCCACGTTGGTGTACTGGCTGAGCCACACGTACCGGTCGTCCGACGCGCACAGCGAGCGGACGTACTCGATCCGCGTGCCCAGGAACCCGCCGTTGGAGTCCTGGTCGGCCACGATGTGCACCTCGCTGCCGAGTGCCTCCATCAGGAGCCTGGTCGACAGGTTGCAACGGGAGTCCGTCACACACAGGAACCGGTAACCCTTGCTCGCGGCGATCATGCTGAGCGCGACGCCGAGATTGCCGGAGGAGGACTCGACCAGGACGGAGTCCGCTTTCAGGATTCCGTCCCGCTCGGCGTTCTCCACCATCTCGTTGGCGGCCTTCAGTTTGATGGATCCGGCGAAGTTGAAGGCCTCGCACTTCAGGTAGAGCGGGTGTCCGCAGATCGACTCCAGGTCGACGTAGAGGTCGCCCTCGTTGAAGGCGTAGGGAGCGGAGATGACGGGCACGGCGGGCCTCCTGGTGCCGGGCCGAGGACGACGGCCTCAGCCGTAGCGGCGCAGTTCGTGGAAGAAGTCATCGATGAGACAGAGGTCCCCGGCCCGGGACACCTCGTCGTAGACGTACTTGCCGACGGCGAGGTCGAGGACGCCGAGTCCGAAGGGCGAGAAGACCACCGGGCGGTCGGGCGGCGGGGCGGCCCGGCCGGCCATCACGTCGCCGAGCGTTCCGTTGAGGAAGTCCCGGTTCCCGGTGAGCTGTTCGACCAGGTGGGGTGACGTGTCCGCCTTGAGGCAGTGGTCGACGTCGTCGACGAAGTTGGCCGCGCCCATGAGGACCTCGGGGGCGAGGTCGCGCAGGGACACGTGCAGGACCAGCGGGTTGTGGGTGAACCAGGCCGGGTCCGAGACGTGGGGCCGGCCCGCGATGGTGGCGAAGACCACCAGGTCGCTGCCGCGGACCAGGTCCTCGGCGCTGTCGTGGACGGTGATCCGCGCGCCGGTGCCGGTCTGTTCCAGGTACCCGCGGAAGCCGGCGGCGCTGTCGGCGGACAGGTCGTGCACGCCGATCTCTTCGAAGTCCCAGCCGGTGCCGGCCAGGAAGGTGTGGATGTAGCGGGCGATCAGGCCGGTGCCGAAGAAGCCGACCCGGCGGGGGCGGGTGCGGGTGCGGCTTAGCCAGTCGGCGGCCAGGGCGGCGGAGGCCGCGGTCCTGGTGGCGCTGATGATCGAGCTTTCCAGACAGGCGAACGGGTAGCCGGTGTCGTGGTCGTTGAGGACCAGTACCGCGGAGGCCCGCGGCAGCCCGGCGCCCACGTTCTCCGGGAAGCTGGAGATCCACTTCAGGCCGTCCACCTGGACCGTCCCGCCGAGGGAGGCGGGCAGCGCGATGATCCGCGAGGTCGGCCGGTCCTCGAAGCGCAGGAAGTACGACGGCGGGTTGACCGAGTCCCCGGCGTCGTGCAGCCGGTAGACGGTCTCGACCAGCTCCACGAGTTCCTTCTCGCGGCCGCTCAGGGCGTTCTGCACCCGCTCGCCGGTGATCACCGCGAAGGTCGGCGCGGATCCCCGCCCGGACCGGGCAGCCCTGGCGGCCGTGGACAGTACGTCGGTCATCGCTCGCTCGCCTCCAGGGCCGGGCAGTCATCGGCCGGCCGGACGGGTTCGCCCATGCCGACGAGCACCTGCCGCTCACCGGTGAACGCCTCCCTGCTGTGCGCGGTGCGGATGTTGTCCACGAGCAGCAGGTCACCCTGGTGCCAGGGCTCGCGCCGGGTGTGCGCCTCGTAGGTGCTGTTGATCAGCCGGACGACGTCCTCGCCGACCGGGCTGCCGTCGCCGTGGCGGGTGTTGAACGGCAGTCCGTCCGCGCCGTAGACGTCCACCAGGTACTCGCGGACCTCGGGGGCGAGGGTCCATTCGTTGAGGAAGGCGATCTGGTTGAACCAGCAGCGGCGGCCGGTGCGGGGGTGCCGTACGACGGCGTTGCGGCGCTGTTCGGTGCGCAGGGTGCCGTCGGGCTGCCAGTTGCAGTCGATGGCGTTGGCCCGGCAGTAGCGCTCGATCTCGGCGCGGTCGGCGGTGCCGAACGACTCCGTGAGGCTGGCGCCGATCTCGTCGTTGTAGGTGCGGGTCAGGATCCAGCCCTCCCGCTCGAACCGTTCGACGAGCCCGGCGGGCAGCGCCCGCAGCACCTCCTCGGCGTCGGCCACCGCCGTCGCCCCGCCCTGCTCGGGCGCGGTGCGGCAGGCGAACAGCATCAGGCCGGGCACCTGGAGCTGGTAACTCAGCTCGTGGTGCATGCACATGGGCTGGTTGGCCGGCCAGGGCGTGGACGCGTACACGCCGGGCTGGTGGCTCTCGCGGGGGGCGAAGGCCTCCCGCTCCGTCATGAGCTCCCCGGCCAGCTGTCCGAAGACGGCACCGATCTGTGCGGTGTCGCGCAGTCCGAGGCCGCGGACGACCAGTGCCCCGTGCTCGGTGACCTGGGCGCGCAGCGCCTCGCGGTGCTCGGCCGCCCACTTCGGGGGGTCGTCGGGGGGATCGACGCAGAGCAGCGCCGGCCTGTCCGGCCGCAGCTGCACGTCGAGCGGTGATGCCAGGGAGGAGAACGGCATCTCGGGTTCCTTTCGGTCGACCGCCTGGGGTGTGACGGGTCAGGGTCAGGAGGAGGCGAGGGGAAGGACGGTGGTCAGGACGGCCTGCGCGGCCTCGGCGGGGCGGGTGCGCAGGAAGTGGTGGCCGCCGTCGGCGAGTTCGTGCAGCTCGACGCGGTCGGCGAGGAGCAGCCAGTCCCGGTGGAGCCGGGTGTGGCCGGCGGTGTGCGGGTCGTCGGCGGCGACGACCACGGACAGCGGCGCGGACAGTTTGGCGGACGGCGGGGCCTCCAGCGCCGTGCCGAAGTAGCGGTGGGCGGCGACACAGTCGTGCCGGTAGGCGGCGGCGATGTGGGCGGCGTGCCGCGGGTTCAGCTCGGCGAGTTCGGGGTGGCCGCCGTCCGCGGCCAGGCGGGCCGCGATCTCGGCGTCGCTCAGGTGCGCCAGTTCGGTGACGGCGGCGTGCCGTGCGGCGGCGGTGCCGAGCAGGTGCGCGCCGAGGAACAGCCGCTCCACGAGTACGCCCCGCTGCTGGAGCCTCCTGGCGGTCTCGACGGCCGGTGCGGTTCCCGATGAGTGGCCCCAGAGCAGGACCCGGGTCAGGCCGCGTGCCGTGATCTCGGCGGCGACCTGCTCGGCCACCTCCTCGACGGACGCGAAGGGCTCGGGGGGTTCGGCCAGGTTGTGGCCGGGCAGGTCCACGGCGAGGACCGCGAGGCCGCTGCCCGCGAGCGCGCCGGCCATCGGCTGGTAGTTGACCGCGTTGCCGCCCGCGTACGGGAAGCAGACCAGGGCTCCCTCGGGGGTGCCGTTCCCGTCCGCCAGGGTCAGCAGCAGCTCCGGGCGCTGCCGGGCCGGGCCGTCCAGGAGGGCGGCGAGGTCTGCGAGGACCGGGTGCCGGGTGATGTCCTTCAGGGACACGGCGCGGTCGAGGGCGAGGCTGAGTCTGACCGCGGTCAGGGAGGTGCCGCCGGAGTCGAAGAAGTGGTCGGTGCGGTCGACCTGTTCCACGGGCACCCCCAGCAGTTCGGCCCAGGCAGCGGCCACTCGCCGCTCGGTCGCGCCGAGTCGGCCGGCGGCCGCCCGGTGTCGGGCGCCGGCCGGCCGGTGCGCCTCGCCGGCGGGGGCGGCCTCGGCCAGCTTGGTGAGGGCCTTCTTGTCGATCTTGCCGTTGGCGGTCAGCGGCAGGCTGTCCTGCCGGTGGAAGGCCGAGGGCACCATGTAGCCGGGCAGTGTCGCGCCGAGCGCCTCGCGCAGGGCCTGCGGGTCCTGCCGGTCGCCCGAGTAGAAGGCGATGAGCTGTTTGCCGCCGCCGGTCCGCTCGGCGACGACCACCGCGCCGTCCCGTACACCGGCCACCCGCAGCAGGCAGTTCTCGATCTCGCCGATCTCGATCCGGAATCCGCGGATCTTGACCTGGCTGTCCCGGCGGCCCAGGAACTCCAGCTTGCCGCCGGGGTGCCAGCGCCCCCAGTCACCGCCCAGGTAGAGGCGTTCGCCCGGCCGGTACGGGTCGTCGCGGTACGCCTCCCGGGTGCGCTCGGGGTCGTTGACGTATCCGCGGCCCACGCAGACACCGGAGAAGGCGATCAGTCCCGGGGCGCCCAGCGGTACCAGTGACAGGTGCTCGTCGACGACGTGGACGCGGACGTTGTTGACGGCCCGGCCGAGCAGCACCCGGTCGGGCACCTCCCGGAGCAGTTCGTGGTTGGTGTCGTCGGACGTCTCGGTCAGCCCGTAGGCGTTGAGCAGGCCGATGCCCGGCTGGACCGCCAGCCAGCGCTGCACCAGTTCGCGCTTGAGAGCCTCGCCGGTGACCGACACGTACCGCAGGTCCGGCAGGGTGCGCGGGTGCTGCTCCAGGTAGGAGACCACGACCTCCAGGTACGACGGCACGAGCTGGGCCACGCCGACCCGGCCGCGTTCCAGGGTGTCGGTGAACCGGGCCACGTCCGTGATGACGTCCTGCTCGACCAGCAGGGTCCGCCCGCCCGCGAGCAGCGGGGCGACGAGCTGCCACAGGGAGATGTCGAAGCACTGCGGGGCGGTCTGCGCGACCACCGTCCCGGCGCCGATCTCCAGGTCGTCGATCTTGGCGCGGAGGTGATTGAGCATGCCCGCGTGCTCGCACATCGCGCCCTTGGGCTCGCCGGTGGAGCCGGAGGTGAAGTAGATGTAGGCGAGTTGACCGGGGTCGACGCGGATGCCGGGGTCGTCGTCGGCGTGCGGTTCGGCGTACGCCGTGTCGAACGGCAGCTTCTCGACGTCCGGCAGGGCGGCCAGCGCCCCGTCCAGGGTGCCGGTGCTGCCGGGCTCGGCCAGGGCGAGCCGGCATCCGGCCCGGGACAGGGTGGCCTCGATGCGGCCGGCCGGGAAGTGCGGTTCGATCGGCAGGTACACGCCGCCCGCCTTGAACACCGCCAGCACCGCCGCCAGCCAGTCGAGGGTGCGCTCGGAGACGACGGCGACCACGTCCTCCCGGCCCAGGCCCCGGGCCAGCAGGGCGCGGGCCAGCCGGTTGGCACGGCGGTTGAGTTCGTCGTACGTCCACTCCTGCGTGCCGTGCACGGCGGCCACGGCCTGCGGAT
This sequence comes from Streptomyces sp. NPDC086777, assembly GCF_040702065.1. NCBI lineage: Bacteria > Bacillati > Actinomycetota > Actinomycetes > Kitasatosporales > Streptomycetaceae > Streptomyces > Streptomyces sp. NPDC086777. The sequence goes on from NZ_JBFBJI010000027.1 coordinate 122,448, forward strand.
GCGCTCGTACCCGCTGCTCGAACAGTTCGTGCGCGCGGGCGTCCGGCAGCGGGCGGTACGGCCCGGCCAGGCCTTCCAACTGCTCGTGCCGTTCCTCGGCGGAGAGCAGGCTCTGCCGGGTGTGGTCGGCGTCGGGGTCGGCGGTCAGCAGCCGCAGCGCGGTGAGGTGGTAGCCGCCGACGCGGGCGGCGGCCTCGGCGTCCAGGACGTCGGTGCGGTACCGCACGTGCAGGGTGAGCCGGCCGTCCCGGTCGGACCAGCGCACGTCCAGGACGCACCCGTCGGCGTGGCTCGCCTGGACTCCGAAGGGGCCCCAGGCGGCTTCGTACAGGGGCTCGGTCAGGCCGAGTTCGCCGCACAGCTTCGCCACCGGGTGGTCCCGGTGCGCCGACACCTCCGCCTCGGCGTGCCCGGCGGCCGTGAGCAGGGCCGACCAGCTTCCCGGCGGGACGGGCACCCGGCAGGGCAGCGGCTCGCCGCCGGCGGCGGTGACGAGGCCCGTGACCACGTCCGGCTCGCCGGAGAGCGCGGCCAGCACCCTGAGGTGGGCGGCCAGCAGCAGCGTGCCGACCGGCAGGCCCTGCCGACCGGCCGCCTGACGCACCGCCCGGGTCACGTCGTCCGGCACCGGTGTCCGGTGTCCGGCCGTTCCCGGCGCGGGCTTTCGGGCCCAGCGGGGCACGGCGGTGGCGCCGCCGGCGGTCAGTGTCCGGGTCCAGAACTCCCGGTCCGTCTCCACGCGCGTTCCCATCGAATGACCTTCCTCAGCTCACGGTCGCCGTGGCGGCGTCGGCTGCTGTCGTTACCCGGCCGACGGCTGCGGACCGGCCGGCGCCGTCCGGCATGTCCACCGCGGGATTGCCGCCCCACCGGGCGTTCGGGGGGACTTCCTCGCCCTTCATGAGGAAGGAGTCGGGTGCGAGCACCGCGCCGTCGCCCATGGTCACGCCGTAGTGCACATGGGCGGCGACGCCCAGCGTGCAGCCGGTGCCGAGCGTGGTGACGTCGGACTTGAAGGTGCCGTCCTCCTGCGAGTGGCACTGGATCTTGCTGCCGGCGTTGAGGGTGCAGTCGTCGCCGATGGTGCCGAGGGTCCGCTCGGTCAGGTAGCAGCCGTCGTCGAACACCCTGCGGCCGATGCGCACCCCCAGCAGCCGCCAGACCAGGCTCTTGAACGGGGTTCCGTTGAAGATGTTGAGGAAGTGGTCCGGGACCTTCCACAGCCGTTCGTGCCACCAGAAGTACGGGTCGTAGATGGAGCACAGCCGCGGGCGCAGGGCGCGGAAGGAGCCGAGGCAGCGCTCCACCAGGATGAAGTAGGCGGCGGAGAAGGCGAGCGTGAGCGCGAAGTAGCCCGCTATGACCACGTGTCCGACCACGCCGTACAGGTCCACGGAGGCGAGGCCGAACAGGGTGAGCGCGAAGGTGTGCAGCCAGCGCACGAACAGCATGAGCGCCATGGAGCAGAGGTTGTAGCGGTTCTTCGCGGCCAGCCGGCGGCGGAACGTGTCGCCGGTGCGGAGGTGGTCGAAGCTGGCGTCGCGGTCCACCGAGCGGGGGATCTCGAAGCAGGGTGAGCCGAGCAGTCCGACGCCTTCCCGGATCTCGCCGTCGATCGGGACCATCACCTTGGTCGCGAGCAGGCAGTTCTCGCCGGTTCTGGCGCCCGCCGGGTAGGCGATGTTGTTGCCCAGGAAGTTGTGCGCCCCGATCGTCGCCCGGGACAGCCGGAAGGAGGTGCTGGAGAAGTCGGCGTTCAGGACGGAGAGGCCGTCGGCCACCATCGTCCCGCTGCCGACGCTGACCAGCAGTGGTGTCTCGTGCTGCACCTCGGTGCCGAAGTTCGACCCGGTCTGCTCGACCTGTGACAGGTCGTATCCGATGCCGCGGAGGTAGCCCACGATGTAGGAGCTGTCGCCGAAGAGCCAGGCGAAGAACCTGACGTTCGTCATGCGGGCCGTGGTCCGCTGCAGCGCGTAGTGGAATCCGTAGAGCGGGTAGACCTTGTCGGGCTTGACCAGGAGGCCCACCAAGCGCGGCAGGGTACACAGGGCCGCGAGTCCGAGGACGAGGAACCCGAAGAACAGCACGACGGAGAGCACCAGTGCGTCGGGGATCAGTTCCGACCAGCCGAGCGCGACCGTGGTCGAGTCGAGTCGCTTGCCGATCACCGGTACCTGGGTGAAGAGCATGTAGGCGCCGCCGACGGCCAGCGGGACGTAGAGCAGGAGCAGTTGGAGGAGGGTGCCGAGGCCGAACCAGGCGCGGCGCAGGGTGCCGCAGTCGGCCGGGGCGATCCGGATGTAGTCGGTCCGGGTGGGTTCCGCGGGTGATCCGTGCCAGCGTTCGCCGTCCGGGACCGACTGGCCGCGGTGCAGGGCGGAGGAGTGGCCGAGCTGGGCGTCGTGGCCGACGGAGGTGTCGATGTCCAGGACGGTCTTCTCGCCGACGAAGGCGTTCGTGCCGAGGGTGATGCGGCCGGTCTGGATGTGTCCGGCGTGCGCCCGGTAGCCGAGGAAGAAGGAGTCCTTGCGGATCACCGTGCCCGCGCCGACGGTCAGCAGGTCGGTGCAGACGGGCACGGAGTGGGAGAGGATCGTGACGCCCTTGCCGATGCGCGCGCCGAGGGCCCGCAGGTAGAGCACGTACAGCGGGGTCCCGGTGAGGAAGACCATCGGGTTCGCGTGCAGCAGCGTCTTGACGAGCCAGAACCTCAGATACGTCAGACCCCAGACGGGGAACTCCCGGGGCCGCCAGCGGCCGACGAGCAGCCATTTCGCGGCGACGGGGAAGGCGCACAGCGCCATGAACGCGCCGCCTCCGAAGAGCAGCGACCGGACGTAGACGTCGGCCAGTCCCTTGCCGGCGGCGATCCACTCGTACCCCGTGGCGGTGACGTATCCGGAGACCAGGGAGTAGGCCAGGAAGACCAGCAACTGGAGGGTTCCGCAGACCAGGTGGTTCCACCGGGCGGGGCGCGGGCCCGGTGCCGGTGACGGCTCGGGCGGCGGCGGGGTGGGCACCGGATCGGCGGGGGCGGGGGCGGTGTCGCCGAGTGCCGCCGCGAGGCTGCGGATCGTGGGGTGCCGGTAGATGTCCCGCATGGACGGCGAGGGCAGGTCGGCGGCCTTGCGTATTCGGGCGCAGAACTGGGCCATGACCAGCGAGTTGGCACCGAGGTCGGTGAAGAAGTGGCCGTCGACCGGGACGGTCTCGGCGTCGAGGAGGTCGGCCAGTGCCTGCGCGAGCCGCTGCTCGGTCCCCGCCCCCCTGGGGCCGGTGCCGGTCAGGACGACGGCAGGTTCATCCGTTTCCGAAACGACCTCGGAGGACTGTTCCACCATGCGATCTCCTGGAGAACGAGATGTTCCTGATCACGAACCGGCGGATTCAGTTTGTCCGGATAAGAGCGTTGCCTGCCACTTGTCCCATGGGCGTGCGCGAGTGCCGGGCATGACCCGTCAGGCCAGCATTCCCTTGGATTCCCGCCCGGAGGGGGAGCGCGCGAATCACCCGAACGGCGGGCCCCCGACCGGCAGCACCCAGCGCGGGCACCGGCATCGGCCGGGGAGGAGGGCCACCGCATGCGGTGGCCGTGAGCGGATCCGTGCCGCGCCGGGGGGAGTCCTCACCGGCGGCGCGTGGGCACGGATCCTCTGGTCGCGTCAGACGTCGGCGCCGTCCGCGGCCGCGACGGCGGTCTCGTGTGCCGCGATGCCGACGAAGCGGCGTACGGCCTCCACGGGCATGTCGAGCCCCTCGGAGGCGGCGCGCTCGTCACCGAACACCTGGACCGCCTCGGCGACGGCCACTGCCAGTTCGGCTTCCGCCTTGCGGACCTTCACCTCGGCCTTGTCCACGGTGTCCACCACGGCCAGCTGGCGGCGCTGCTTCTCCTGCAGCCGCTGCTTGCGGGAGAGCGTCTTGTCAGAGTTCTGCACAGTCACGACCAAGATCATATGTGGGCCCGCGCGCCCGCACGAAATCGGTAACTCCGTTCCACGACCGCCTCGTCGGTCCTCCGTCAGACCACCAGCGTCGCCCACACCGCGTGGCCGCTGGTGAGCCTCGACCGGTCGACACCCCAGGAGTCGGCGAGCTGTTCGACGAGCAGCAGCCCCCTGCCGCCCTCGTCGTCGGGACCGGGGTCGCGCCGGGGCAGGCTGCTGCCGGAGTAGTCGTGGTCGTGGACCTCCAGCCGCACGCATCCGTCGGCGACGAGCCCCATGCCGCACAGGATCCGCACGCTCAGCGTGTGGATGACGGCGTTGGTGGCCAGCTCCGACACCAGCAGCACCGCGTCCTCGCACACCTCGCGGGAGAGCCCCCAACCGGTGAGCCGGGCTCTCACGGAGCGCCGGGCGACTCTGACGCTGGAACGGTGCGAAGGCAGTTCGAGCCAGTGCGCACGGTCGGGCGCGTCTACGTCTAACAGGTCGCGGGGAGTGGTCGCGTGGGGGGACACGATGGCTGCCTTCCGTAAGACGGTCGCGGCGGAGAGCGGACGGAGCAGGCTGAGCAGGCACAACGGGCGGAGCGGAGCGGCACAGCGGGCAGGACTGGGCAACGGCCGCACGGGGTGCGTGGCGTCGCCCGTGATCGTGGCCGCGTTTTACTCAAGTAATGATGCGCGCATGCGAGTTCAGGCTGCAACCGACTCCCTGATAATTTCAGCATGCCGATATCGGTCTGGCCGCTTCAGCAAGTGCCTGTCACACTCGATCGGGTGACAGTCCCTCAGGAGGTAGGGCGTGAGCGAAGGCCGTTCGAACGCGGGGAGCACCAGTGCGCCCACCGTGCTGCGCATGATCCTGGGCCGCAGGCTCCAGGAGCGGCGGCAGGAAGCGGGTGTGTCACTGGAGGACGCGGCGCGGGCGCTTCGGGTCACCACCCTGACCATCCGCCGGCTGGAGAAGGCGGAGGTCACCCTCAAGCCGCTCTACGTGGAGAAACTGCTGGAGACCTACGGCGCCGACCGGCAGGAGCGGGACGAGTTCGTCGCCTTCGCCGAGCGGGCCAACGAGCCCGGCTGGTGGCACACCTACCGGGACGTGCTGCCCACCTGGTTCAGCGCCTACGTGAGCCTGGAGACCGGCGCGAGGACCCTGCGCACGTACGAGCCGCACTACGCCACGGGACTGCTGCAGACCCGGGAGTACGCCCGCCATGTCCTCAGCGGCGGTTTCCCCAACGACAGCGACGAGGATCTGGAGCGGCGGGTGAACCTGCGGCTGCGCCGCCAGGTCCTGCTGGAGCGCTCCGACGCGCCGACGCTGTGGGTCGTGATGGAGGAGGCGGTGCTGCACCGGGTGGTCGGCGGGCCCGAGGTGATGCGGGAGCAGATCGAACGGCTGCTGGAGGTGTCGGAGCTGGCGCACGTCAGCGTCGACGTCGTCCCGTTCACCGCCGGTGCCCACGTGGGCGTGTGCGCCCCGTTCACCTACTTCCGCTTCGCGGAGCCCGAGTTGCCGGACGTGGTCTACACCGAGGTCCTCTCCGGTGCGATGTACCTGGACCAGCGCTCCGACGTCGTCGCCCACCTGGAGGCGCACAACCGCATGTCCCTGCTCACTTCGGACGCGCAGAGCAGGGCGCTCCTGAACCGCATGCGCAAGGAGTACTCATGACCACCTTCGACACCTCCTTCGACGGCACTGTCCACCACGTGTACAACGGCATGCCCGCGGCGGACCTGGGGGAACAGGGCTGGGAGTCGCCCTGGAGCGGTCCCAACGGCGGTCAGTGCGTGCAGACGAAACAGCTCGCCGACGGCAGGATCGCGCTACGGCAGTCGACGGATCCGGCCGGCCCCGCCCTGATCTACACCCCGGAGGAGATCACCGCGTTCGTCGCGGGGGTCAAACGGGGCCTCGCCGACCACCTCACCACCGACTGACCTCCCCCACCCCCACGCTCTCCCTCTGAAAGGTCAGGGATGACCGACTCGCCCGCGGCGCGGGACATCGACACCGGCAGGCCCCACTCCGCCCGCATGTACGACTACTACCTCGGCGGCAAGGACCACTTCGAGGTGGACAAGCAGGCGGCCGAGAGCATGGCGTCCGTGTACCCCAGCGTGTTCGTCGCCGCCCTGGAGAACCGCGCGTTCATGCACCGGGCCACCCGGGTGCTGGCCCGGGAACACGGCATCCGCCAGTGGCTGGACATCGGCACCGGCATCCCGACCGAGCCGAACCTGCACCAGGTGGCCCAGTCCGTGGCCCCCGACGCACGCGTCGTGTACGCCGACAACGACCCGCTGGTCCTCAAGTACGCCGAGCGCCTGATGCACAGCAGCGCGGAGGGCCGTACCACGTACATGGAGGCGGACGTCAACAACCCGCAGGCGCTCATCGAGGCCCCCGAGCTGCACGAGATACTGGACCTGGACCGGCCGGTCGCGCTGTCCCTCAACGCCCTGATGCACTTCGTGACGGACGCCCAGGACCCGTACGGCATCGTGACCCGGCTGCTCGCCGTGCTGCCCTCGGGCAGCGCCCTGGCGCTGACCCACGTGACCCCCGACTTCGACCCGGACTCCTGGGGCAAGGTCGCCGAGATCTACCACAACGCCGGGACCCCGGTGCGGTTCCGCTCGCACGCCGAGGTGACCCGGTTCTTCGCCGGGCTCGAACTGCTCGACCCGGGCGTCTCCCTGGCCCATCGCTGGCGCCCGGACGGCGAACCGACCGCCACCGACGTGGAGGTCAGCCTGTGGACCGGGGTGGGCATCAAGCCGTAGAGGCCATCGCGAGGGGGGAACCGCCTCCGGGCTGTCGTACCGCATGGGGGTGCGGTACGACAGCCCGGGGGTGTCAGCCGATGTGGTAGCTGTCGCCGTACACCTTCCAGTCCAGCGGGGTGTTCAGGCACAGGTTGCCCTTGTTCAGGAAGACCCGCTGCTCGGTGTCGACCCGGGTGGTGTCGCTGTGCGCCTCCTCCTGCTTCATGGCCCACACCCGGGCGTCGAGGAAGGCGTTGAGGTACGTCGTCTCGTTGCCGCCCTGCGCCGGCGGCTTGGCCTTGCCGAGGGCGCGCTTGCGTATGTTGCGGAAGCTGGTGGCGTCGTCGCCGTCGCCGTGCATGACGATGGCGTCGTAGTAGGTGAACTGGCCCAGCGTGCCGAGTCCGTCCGTCTTGCCCTGCTGCACGGCCGGGTTGAAGTACACGCGGTCGCGTTCGTCGTTCTGGGCCTGCTGGAAGGCGGTGTCCTGGGCGGCCTTGCGCCAGTCCGCCGGGAAGTTCGGGTCCAGCCCGCTGTGCGAGTCGGTGCCGTTGACCCGGCGCAGGGCGGGGAGGTACTTGGCGAGCACGTTGCCGGGCTTGCGGTCGGTGTAGAGCTGGACGAGGTCGAGCATGTCGCCGGTGCCGGAGCAGAAGCCGATGATCCCGGCGGTGTAGCCGCGGCCGTCGCCGATGTCCTCGATGTACTTGTACTGCGCCTTCCAGTCGAGCGAGGAGTTCTCCGCGCTCGACACCAGCTTCATGGCGATCTCCTTCTTCGCCGGGTCGTCGAGGCCCACGCAGGCCGCGGCCGCGGGGGCGGCGGCCGAGGCGTGCGCCGGGCGCAGCAGCACCGCTCCGGCACCGACGGCGGACGCGCCGAGCAGGGCCAGCAGGGTGCGCCGGGAGGTCAGGGCGGGGTTGGTCGTGGTGGTGTCGTTCGGGTTCCGCACAGCGGCTCCAGTGGGGGGTCGAGGAGGAGGTTCACCGATAGGAAGGTTTCCTATCAGTTGATCCCACTGGTGTGTACCCGTCACGCAGAAAGTTCGTAGAGTCGAACAAGGCCACCGACGCGGCCCGGGGTCAGCCGGTGGCGGTCCAGGCCTGCGGGCCGATGCCGCGCCACTCGATCAGTTCGGGGTCGTCGACCGTCGTACTGGCCTCGGGCAGGCCCGCGCGACGCAGGAACTCGACGATGTCGAGCAGGTGGTACGCGATGCCGACGTACTCCCCGCGGATGGTGACCCGCCGGCCACCGTCGGGGCCCGGCGGCTGCACGATCACAGGCGCGCCTTCCATAGTCTCCGGATGCCCCCCGGGAGCCCGGATCATGCGGCGGGCCACGCCCCCGAAGGACACGAGGACGAGCCGGCGCCGCCTCGACCACCGCGACGCCACCGATCCGGCCGCCCGCGCCGCCCCGCTGCGCTCCCGCCGCGCCTCCGGCGGCCGCACCGTCCGGTGCCCGCCCTGCCGGCACCGACGCGACCACCGGGCGCAAGCCGCGCCGGGGACGGCACGCGGTCAGCGGACGACGTCGAAGACGTTCTTCTGCACGCCGTTCGCGTAGACCTCGTGCTCGACCAGCTTCAGCTGCTGGGTGTCCTTGTCCGAGGCGCTGAACAGCCGCTTGCCCGCGCCGAGCAGCAGGGGATGGACCAGCAGGTGGTAGCGGTCGATCAGGCCCGCGTCGGACAGGGCGTGGTTGAGCGCGGCGCTCCCGTGCACGATGACCGGGCCGCCCTCGGTCTCCTTGAGGGCGGCGACCTCGTCGATCGAGCGCAGGATCGTGGTCTCCCCCCAGTCCGACACCAGGTCGTCCTCGGTGAGGGTGGTGGAGACGACGTACTTCGGGAGTGTCCGGTAGCGCGCGAACTCCGCCATGTCCGGCCACACCGGGCTGAACGCCTCGTAACTCACCCGGCCGAGCAGGACCGCGGTCGCCTCCTCCTGCTCCCGCCCCTTGATCTCGAACGCCTCGGGGACGAACTCGACGCCCTTGAAGGTCCATCCGGAGTTCCGGTAGCCGGGCTCGCCGCCCGGAGCCTCGACGACACCGTCGAGGGAGACGAAGGCCGTGCTGATCAGGGTACGCATCGCGGTTTCCTCGCGGTCCGGGGATGCCGCGGTGCTCCGCGGCCGCTCCCACCCTCCAGCCGACAACTAATTTTGTCAAGAAAACTCAGGTCGTCGGCTGCGGGCGTGACGGGCGCGCCGGAGCCCGGCGATGCCGTGTAATCCGCCGCGCCCCAGGTACTCGATGGGAGAGGACCATTCCCCCGCGGACCTGAGGAGATGACCGGAATGCTGTTCCTCGGACTGCTTCTGCTCGCGGCGACCGCCGCCTTCACCGCCCTGGCGATCGCCGGCAACCTGTCCGGCGGGCCCGGCTACACCGTGTCCGTGCTCGACCACCACATCGCCACGCTCGGCCCGCTGGCGATCTTCTGCGCCGGTCTCGCGCTGGCACTGATCTTCTGCCTGGCCCTGGCCGTCATGACCGGCGGGGCGGTCCACCACCGCCACGGGCCCCGCACGGGCAGCACCGGCACCGCGTCCGGCCGCTACACGGGGCCACCCGCCGGGGCCTGACCTCACCGGCGACCGACGCGCTCCCGGTGCAGTCTGCGGGACACCACCAGCAGGTCCACGGCCGCCGCCACGGCGAGGGCCGCACAGACCGCGGCGAGGGTGACCAGAGCACCGCGGCCGGGGCTGTCACCCGCTCCGGACGCGGCGGCCCAGGCGGCGAACAGCGCGGTCGCCATGGCGAACAGGGGCAGGAAGAGACTGCTCAGCAGCCGGCGCAGGCGCAGCGGGCTGCGGGCGGTGACCGGTTCGGTACCGGTCCGCGGGCGGCCGCCGGCCGACCCGGAGCGCGTCCGTTCGGAAGGATTGCGGTCCACGGCTCTCCCCTTCCCCGGCGGCCGGGCATCCGTCCACCGTCGCGTTGCCCGCACGGGCACCGCCAAACCGGCCCCACCGCAGAGTTGGTGGAATTTTCAACCAACCCTGGTCGTTGTCGGCCTCGAAGGAGGTCACGAGTGGACACGACGTACTACGACCAGGGAACCGCCGCCGAGCGCTGGGCGCGAGCGCAGCTGTTCTTCGACGCCAAGGACTACGCGGGCGCCGCGCGGGTGCTCGCCGGGCTGGTCGAGGAGGCGCCGGAGCAGACCGGAGTCCGGCTGCTGCTGGCGCGGGCCTACTACCACTCGGCCCAACTGCGCCGCGCGGAGGCCGAGTTGCGCGAGATCGTCGAGCGCGATCCGGTGGAGCACTACGCCCGGCTGATGCTGGGCCGTACGCTCCAGCGGCAGGCCCGGCACGAGGAGGCGGAGCCGCACCTGCGGATCGCCTCGGCGCTGGCCGGGGACTTCCCCGACGAGTGACCGGCAGCGACGAGGAGGGGCCCCCCGCCATGGCGGGGGGCCCACCCGCCGGGGTAACGGCGGGCCGCACACCAGAGGCGGCGCGCGCCGTCACAGCCGGGCGGCCGCCCGCCGGCAGAGGTCCCACCGCACCGC
>NZ_JBFBJI010000028.1:0-125908 GCF_040702065.1 Streptomyces sp. NPDC086777
TACACCTGGCCATATACCCTCTTTCCCGCCCCCACGCTCTTCCGATCGGTTGGCGCCGCGCCTGCTGTCTCGGGCTGGGGCGGGCACCGCGCGGTGCCCGCCCTTCTCGTACTTCCCGTGCGCCGGCTCCGGCCGGGGGCGTTCAGTCGCGTGAGTTGCCGAACAGGATGCGGTAGGCAATCAGCAGGACCAACGAGCCGCCGATCGCCGCCACCCAGGTCGCACCGTCGTAGAAGTTCTTGGCGACCGGATGGTCCAGCCAGCGGGCCGATATCCAGCCGCCGAGGAACGCACCCACGATGCCGATCAGAGTCGTGCCGATGAAGCCGCCCGGGTCGCGTCCCGGCAGCAGGAACTTGGCGATGGCGCCGGCCAACAGTCCCAGGATGATCCAACTGATGATGCCCATGACCTGAACCTGCCCTTCCGCGCAGTTTTCGCACTGCCCCGGCCCTGTGATTTCGGTAAGGACCGGCAGTGCCGGACAGATGGTGCCGGACAGGCCGTCCGAGCCGTCCGCAGGTGTCCGTAGCGCGTGTGTTCGTCCCTTGTCGATGACGAGGACGCCTGGGCGATACCGCACGGTTGCACTGATCAGTAGGGTGCGCCGGGTGGCTTCCTCTCCTCCTTCCGCTCTGCGGCGCACGCTGGGCGTGCGCGACGCGGTGATCGTCGGCCTCGGCTCCATGGTCGGGGCCGGCGTGTTCTCCGCCCTCGGCCCCGCCGCCCACGCCGCCGGGTCGGGGCTGCTGCCGGCTCTGGCCGTCGCCGCCCTCGTCGCCTACTGCAACGCCATGTCCTCGGCCCGCCTGGCCGCCCGGTACCCGCAGTCGGGCGGTACCTACGTGTACGGCCGGGAGCGCCTCGGCGCCTTCTGGGGGTACCTCGCGGGCTGGGCGTTCGTCGTCGGCAAGACGGCGTCCTGCGCCGCGATGGCACTCACCGTGGGCGCGTACGTCTGGCCGGGGCAGGCGCACGCGGTGGCCGTCGCCGCCGTGGTGGCGCTGACCGCCGTGAACTACGGCGGCATCCAGAAGTCGGCCTGGCTGACGAGGGCGATCGTGGCCGTGGTGCTGGCGGTCCTCGCCTGCGTGGTGGTCGTGTGCCTGACGTCCGGGTCGGCGGACGCGGGACGGCTGGCCGTCGGACTGCCGACGGGTGTTGGCGGGGTGCTCGAGGCCGCGGGTCTGCTGTTCTTCGCGTTCGCCGGGTACGCGCGGATCGCGACCCTGGGCGAGGAGGTGCGGGACCCGGCGCGCACCATTCCGCGGGCGATCCCGCTGGCTCTGGGCATCACGCTGGTGGTGTACGCGTGCGTGGCGGTGGCCGCGGTCTCGGTACTGGGCACGGACGGGCTGGGGCGGGCGGCCGCGCCGCTGGCCGACGCAGTGCGGGCGGCCGGGGTACCGGGCCTGGTGCCCGTGGTGCGGGTGGGGGCCGCGGTGGCCGCGCTCGGCTCGCTGCTGGCCCTGATCCTGGGGGTGTCGCGGACGACGCTGGCCATGGCCCGCGACGGTCATCTGCCTCCGGCGCTGGCCACCGTGCATCCCCGTTTCCAGGTCCCGCACCGCGCGGAGCTGGCCGTCGGTGCGGTGGTCGCCGTGGTGGCGGCGACCGCGGACGTCCGGGGTGCCATCGGCTTCTCCTCCTTCGGGGTGCTGGCGTACTACGCGGTGGCCAACGCCTCGGCGTGGACGCTGGATCCGTCGCCGCGGGTGCGGGTGGTTCCGGTCGTGGGACTGCTGGGGTGTGTGATCCTCGCTTTCGCGCTGCCGGTGATCTCGGTGGTCGTGGGGGCGGCCGTACTGGCGGTGGGTGCGGCGGCGTACGCCGTACGGCGGTGGGTGGCGGGCCGGTAGGCAGGGTGGCCGCCACGACGGCCACGACCATGACCGCGGCCTCGACCGAGAGCCGCGGCGTGCGACCGCGGCGGCCGCGACCGCCGGACCTCGACCTCGTTCTTCACAGGACCCGTTCCAGGGCCGTGCGGGACCGGAAGTCGGCCCAGAGCGCCAGATCCGTGCCCTCGTCGGTCTCCTCGTACCAGCCTGTTCCCTCCAGCCAGATGCGCAGCCAGTCGGTGAGGCTCGGCGCGTCCACGAACCAGGCGCCGTCGGCGTCGTCCGCGTTGGGCTCGTAGAGCAGGACCGGGGCCTGCGGGTCCCTGCAGTCCACGCACGCGTACATGCCGCAGCCCCAGTGGGATATCGGCAGGACGCCCTCGGGCCAGGGCCAGTCCTGGTCCTTGCGGCCGTACTCGCGGTTGGCGAGGTACTGGGTGACGGCGGCCGGTTCCCCCGAGGGCGCGGAGTCGAGCAGGGGCAGCAGGCCGTACGACGGGCCGAAACCGCCGTCACCCACCCGCTCGTAGAGCGCCGCGAGGAGAGGCGGCAGCGGGAAGCCCAGGGTCCGGGCTGCGCGGTCGAGCGTGGTGGCGTCGACGGGCGCGGGGAGCGAAGGCCAGCCCCACGGGCGGGAGTTGCGGGCCTGTGCGGCCACCCGTGTCAGCAACTGCTCGATCTCGGTCATGGCTTCATGATGCAGGTCGCCACTGACAACCGTGCCGGCCTGTGGACAACCTCCCGCCGGCCCCGGACCCGCCCCGGCCTGTGGACAACTCGTGGGGGTCAGGCGCCGGGTCGGGTCGGACGAGGTGCGGTCAGCGGGTCGCGAACGGCTGGTCCGTGGGGACGATCTCGCGTCCGAGCGGAAGCAGGGAGACCGGGATCAGCTTGAAGTTGGCGATGCCGAACGGGATACCGATGATCGTCAGGCACATCGCGATGCCGGTGACGATGTGGGCGAGGGCCAGCCACCAGCCCGCGAGGACCAGCCACAGCACGTTGCCGACGCAGGAGGGGGCACCCGCGTCGCGGCGCTCCACGGTCGTGTACCCGAAGGGCCCCAGGGCGTACACGCCGATACGGAAGGCGGCCACGCCGAACGGGATCGTCTCGGGACGTTCCCAATCACGCTACAAGGGCGCTGCGCTTCCGCCTGGAGGCCTGACCGGCTGATACTCGTGACAGCAGGCATGCCGACGGAGTGACCTGGAGAGGGTACCGACCATGAAGCTGTTCAACCTGCTGCTCAACATCCTGTGGCTCGTCTTCTGCGGCTTCTGGATGGCGCTCGGCTACCTGATCGCGGCGCTGATCTGCTTCGTCTTGATCATCACCATCCCGTTCGGCATCGCGTCCCTACGTATCGCCGGCTACGTCCTGTGGCCGTTCGGGCGGACCACAGTGGAGCGGCCGGACGCCGGCGCCGGATCCTTCATCGGCAACGTGATCTGGGTGATCTTCGCGGGGTGGTGGCTGGCTCTGGCCCACCTGATCACGAGCATCCCGCTGTTCCTGTCGATCATCGGGATCCCGTTCGGGTGGGCGAACCTCAAGCTCATCCCGATCTCACTCATGCCTTTGGGCCGAGAGGTCGTACCCACGGATCAGGCTTTCGGCGGGCGCTGATCTCTCTGGGGTCGCGGCAATCGGCCCCTCATAGCCTCAACGCCACAACCCTTCCGAACTACTGACCTTCAAAACGCACGTGCGCCATCATGTGTGTCGTCCGCCGGCTGGCGTCCGAGGTGGTAGCCCAGGCGCAATTCGTAGTCGCCCGGCTGATTGCGTCCTGCGGCGGTGGCAGCCGGCAGCCTGCGCTGGGAACCCGGCCAGCCGAAGGAGTGCATGTAGAGGTCGTAGGAGGACTGCAGATCCTCCGCGGACGGCAGCGTGGACCGGTTGACCTGCTGCTTGACGGCGGCGATCGATTCCTTGTCAAAGGAGGCGATCCGGCGGGCCAGGGTGTCGACGAACGCGTCGAGTTCGCTGTCGGGGACCGTACGGTTGACCCAGCCGTACCGCTCGGCCAGCTCACCCGAGTAGTCGTCACTGGACAGGGCCACCTCCAGCGCCCGGGCACGGCCGAGCAGCCGGGGCAGATGTTCAAGGCCACCGCCGCCAGGCAGGTTGCCGTTGGCGGTCTCGGGCTGGCAGAACAGCGCCCGCTCACTGGCGAAGCGCATGTCCATCGCCTGGATCAGCTCACTGCCGACCCCCCTGACGCGACCCCTGACCTTGGCGACCGAGACGACCGGCAGACGTGACAAGCGGGTGCTGGCGTCAATAAGGAGCGGGTGGCCGCTGGCGCCCAGTTCCTTGGGAGTCTCAGCCACCCTGGAGGTGTCGTAGTGGTTCAGGAAGTAGTCGCAGTTCGCCGACTCGAACACGGACACCCGCAGCTCCGAAGCAGCCTCCATCTGATCGACCAGCCTCGGAAGCTCGGTGAGCATCTCCGGGGACACCAGGTTGATCGGCGGGCTGTCGAACGTGATCCTCCACAAACGCCTGGTCTCGACGGTCACAGAGAAATGCGTCCATTTCTTCACGGATTCGTCTCCTTGGCCTACGGCTCCATACCCCTGATCACACAGTCGGCAACCCGCAGCCTCCTCGTCCGCGGTGTCGACGGCCACCGTTGCCGTGCCGGCCGCCGGTGGCCGTTCGCGGGCTGATTCGCGCGATTATCCGCGCGACAGGGTGAGGCGGCCCAGGTCCACGACGGCGCGGCGGACAGATCACGAACACCGGTTCAGCCGATCGGCGCAGCTCAGAAGACTGCGGCAGGCGACATCGCGCGCTGAATCTCAGTAACTGAGAGGGATGCACCTATCGATAGCAACCGTGTGGTGCACAAGCGAATGGGCTACATTCACAAGAGTCTTTATTAAGGCGACTCCGAACCTCATTCCGAAATGATCAGTAAGCCGTGGCCGGATGCAGGCGGTGCGCGTAGACACCCACTGGATCGATCAAGCCGGGTCCGCCTTCTCCCACAGACCACAGCGCCACGGCAACCGCCCGATCTCACTGCAGGAGAGCTACACCCGGGCTCTTTCGTGCCTGTCAGCCGGTCTTACTGCCAGTGCGGGCGATGTCCAGGTGCGCGAGCAGTGTGTCGAGTAGGGCCAGCTGTTGCGGTTCGAGGCGGCCGAAGTACTGGCGAAGTACGTGCGTGCCCGCTTCTTCCGCGGCTCTTAGTGCCGTGCGGCCGATGTCGGTGATGGAGACGGTCTTACGGCGGCGGTCCTCGGGATCACCGCTCCGGGCGACCATGCCGAGGCGCGCAAGGCCTTCGACGATCTGAGTGACGGAGCGCGGCGCCTGGCCGAGAGTGGCGGCCAGCTCTGCCTGGTGGAGTACGCCGTGGTCGGCCAGCGCCTGAAGGACTTTAGTGCGAGACAGGGACAGGCCGGTGGTCGTCAGCATGTGCTGGTCGACCTGTTCGCGCAGGCTGTACGCGAGGGTGAGGAAGGACAGTCCCACTTGCTCGGGGGCGCTGACTGCTGTTGTTGATTCATGCGGCTCCATGGTTCGGGTATCCTCACACAACTAATCATGAGGTACCTCACGAAAGAGGTTGTGGGATGGATCGTCCCCTCGCCGTGATCACCGGAGCCACCTCCGGACTGGGTCGCATCGCCGCCTTCGAGCTGGCCCGCCGGGGCTACCGCATCGCCACCGTGGCCCGCTCCCGCAGCAAGGCCCAAGCCCTCGTCGCCGACCTGAAGGCGGTGACCGACGAGCCCGTCGACGTCTTCCATTCCGACCTCGGCCTGCTCTCCGACGCCCGCCGCGCGGGAGAGGAGATCGCCGCGCGCTACCCGCGCCTGGACGTCCTGGTGAATAACGCCGGCCTCCACGCCTTCGCGCAGCGCATCACCACCGAGGGCCTTGCGGAGATGACAGCGGTGAACTACCTCGGCCCGTTCGTCCTGACCGAGGCGCTGACGGCGAAACTCGGCGCCTCGGCGCCAGCCCGGATCGTCAACGTCGCCTCCGAAGCGGCCCAGCAGGCGAAAACGATCATCCCGGCCAAGGACCTGCGGCGCACCGAGCCCTACACCCGCAGAGAGTCGATGCCCCTGTACGGGCGCACGAAGCTGATGACCATCATGTGGACGCAGGAGTTGGCCCGCCGCCTGGATGCGGACAAGGTCACCGTGAACTGCTGCGATCCCGGTTTCAACGCCACCGGCCTGGGCCGGGACCTGCCCGGCTCCGCCGTCCTGCAGCGGGTGCTGAACACGCTGAGGGTCGGTGATCCCCGCAAGGGCGCCGGCATCATCGTGCGGCTCGCCACCGATCCGACGTTCGCGGGCACCACCGGCGGCTACTTCTCCGCCCGCGACGCCCGTCCTCTGCAGTGCCCCGAGCCCGGCCGGGACCCGCGCATGCAGCGGGAGCTGCGGGACGCGACCACGGCACTTCTCGCCGCCCACCCGGCCGGCTGAGACCCGCACGCCCGCCTTAAGGAGGACACCGCCCGGTATCGGGGTACCGCCCCGGGCGCGGATTCGTCCTCCAGCAGCTCTTTTCGGCCGCAGGCGGCTCCTACGTTCATGGGCGGAGCCTGTCGGGCTCGCCCTCTCGCTCAACATCGACGTCTCCGCCAAGCTCGGCGAGGCGATGGTGCCCTACCTACTTCACCGCCAGACGCGCCGCAGCACTGCGCTCCCAGGTACAACGGCTCGTCGACGACGCACTCGACGACATGGTCATCAAGGGTTCTCCGGCGGACCTGGTCACCGATTTCGCCCTGCCCGTGCCCTCCCGCGTCATCGCCGTACTGCTGGGCGTCCCCTACGAAGATCACGCCTTCTTCCAGCAGTGCAGCAACATGCTCCTCGACATGTCACTGCCCGCCGAGCAGGCCAGGGCCACCAGCGAGCGATTTGGCGCCTACTTACATGAACTGATCGGCAAGAAGGCAAACCGACCCTGTAGATGACCTTCTCAGCTGGCTCCTCGCCGAACGTGTCGACACCGGCGAACTCACCCGCCGGCAACTGACCTCCATGGCACCATCGCCCTCGGCACCCTCGCCCTGCTCCGCAACCCCGAACAACTCGCTCTTCTGCGCGATGCGGAAGACCAGGCCGTCATCACCAGAGCCGTCGAAGAACTGCTGCGCTACCTGTCCGTCGTCGAGAAGGTCGCCGTCCCGGTCGCCGCCGAGGACCTCACCGTCAGAGGGCAGACAATCCGCGCCGGAGACGGCATCATCGTGAGCCTCCCGGCCGGTAACCGCGCTACCGCTCTGCTGCCGGACCGACCCGACGTCCTCGATCTCATCCATGAGGCCCGCGCCCACCTGGCCGTCGGCTTCGGTGTCCGCCAGTGCCTGGGACAGAATTTCGCCCGGATGGAACTGCAGGTGGCGATCCCCGCACTGCTGCGACGCCTCCCCGGCCTGAAGCTCGCCATCCCCTTCGACGACGTGCCCTTCAGACAGCAGATGTCCGTCTACGGAGTTACACGGCTTCCCGTCACCTGGTAGGCCAGCCCCCGCTTCCCACCGGGCAGTCAACCGGCTCCCACGGCCGCCTGCCCGGTGGGAACGGCAGCGCTCCTCAGCCACATCACCGGACACTCGCCGATCCCCCCGGAGTCCCCAGCCGCCATGCCCCTGCATCCCATCCCGATCAGCCTCGACGGACGGTCCGCCCACAGCCCGGTGGGCGCAGCGCCGGGGACAGCCGCATGAGCGCCCTCGTACAGGGAGGCACCGTCGCCGCAGCGAGCATCGTCCTCTCACTCGCCGGACACCGCTACCTCTACCTGCGTCTCGTCAGGGACGTGACAACCTCCGCCCGGCTGCGCCACGCTGACCGGACCCGCGGCAATGGCTCGCACCGTTCTGGTCCCCGCAGGCGTCTTCGCCGTCCAGTACGCCGATCCGGCACACTTCGCCTGACTGGCCTGGCCAGCCTTCGTCTGGGTCGCCCTGGCCGCATGCCCGCTGATGGTCCTCGCCGTCCTTGGGGTTCCGGTTCGCTTCACGGCCCGTGCGTTGCGGCGACGCAGCCCGGGCGCCGCGGCGTTACTGTGCCGGCCGGCCCCCACCCACCCGTCGCAACCCATCAGCAGTCCAGCGCCGCCCCGGAAGACGGCGATTCCCGCCCCGCCGACGGCACACCGGGATTGGACCGTCGTCTCGTCCTGACCCTGTCGCCCTGCTCGCCACCGGAACCGCCGCGGCCACCACCGGCTACGGCTTCCACCGAGGTTGCCTGGGAGAGAACCCGTACATGCAGCCCGCCGCTGGCGGGTACCGACTGGGTCTCCGGTCCCCTCCGAAGCCAGACAGGTGGCACGGCAGCTACAGCACAGGAGGTCTCGCCATGGTGGTCCAGCGTCTTCCAGCAGGCTGCGGTCCTGACTTCGTGGACACACCGGAAGAACCCGAGGCTCACGAAGCCACAACGAAGAGGCACCCAGACTGACGAAGGTTGAAAGACAAGCTCAGGGATCGCTTCCGCGACGGCGTCGTCGAGTGTGGGCAGGCCGTCGCCGTCGATGCGGGCGCACGGGTCGGTGAACCTGCCGTGGTGGAGCTGGAGGGTGCCTTCGGCCACGGACAGGGTGTAGGTGCCGGTGGAGCGGGTGGGGTTCTTCAGGTGGCCGGTGACCGCGTAGGGTCCAGCGGTTGCTTCCCAGTTGGGGCCGAGGACGCGGGCGGTCACGCGGACGATGTCGGAGATGTGAAGTCCGCGTCGGGCAACGAGCCGTCGGTGAGGATGTCGTCGATCCTGTCGCATTGCGCGGCGCCCGCGACCAGGTCCAGGCCGGTGACGGTCAGACGGCCGACCGTCGGGTGAGCGTCATGCAGGTCAAGGGCGTTCGCGGACTCCAATGCCAGTTCCTCGCGGGCCGTGTCCTCGCTGGGCGCGTGGACGTGGACGCTGATCAGGCCGGACACGAGAAATGTGTCACGAGTTAAGATTCGGTGAGGGGGCCGTTACGGCAGGTTGCGGCGCATCAGATCGGCGTAGGTCTCGCGGCGCACCACGGCGCGGTGCGCACCGTCGCGGACGAAGACCACCGGAGGGCGGCGCGCACCGTTGTAGTTGTTGCTCAGCGCGTAGGTGTAGGCGCCGGTGACCGGCACGGCGATCAGGTCGCCAACGCGCGGGGCCTCCAGCGGGACGCCGGCGCTCAGGGTGTCGCCGGACTCGCAGTGTCGGCCCACCAGGCGGCACAGCTCGCCCTCACCGGTCGGGCGGGTGGCGATGGCGGCCTCGAAGCGCTGCTCGTACAGGGAGACCTCGAGGTTATCGCCCATGCCGCCGTCGACGGCGACGAAGGTGTGGCCTCCTCCGCGCTTGACGGAGACGACGCGGTATAGCGAGACACCGGACTCGGCGACCATCGAGCGGCCCGGCTCGATCAGGATGCGGGCGTCGGCGGGCAGCAGGCGCCTGGCGACATCGATCATGACGTCGAGGTATTCCTCCACCGTGGGCGGGCGGTCGGCGTAGGTGTAGCGGGCGCCGAGGCCGCCGCCCAGGTCGTAGACGGCGAACTCGCCGAGTTCCGCGACGGCCTCGACGGCCCGTGCGAAGGGCTCGAGGTCCAGGATCTGCGAGCCGACGTGGACGTGGACGCCGTCCAGCCGCAGCCGGTCGCTGCCGCGCAGCCGCGCGATCGCCTCGCGGGCCTGTGGGAGGAGCAGGCCGAACTTGGATCCGTTCTGGCCGGTGGATACGGCCTCGTGGGTGTCGGGGCGGATGTCGGGGGTGACCCGGACCAGCACTCCCTGCTCACTCGTGGTGTCGGTAAGGATCTTCTCCAGCTTGTCGATGTCATCGAAGTTGTCGATGACGATCGTCCCGGCGCCGGCGTCGACGGCGAGGCGCAGTTCCTCCTCGGTCTTGGCGTTGCCGTGCACAACGAGACCGGCCGGGTCGGCGCCCGCGGCGAGGGCGAGGGCCAGCTCGCCGCCGCTGGCGACGTCGATGCCGAGGCCTTCCTCGGCGAGCAGCCGGTTGACGGCGGTGCACGGGAAGGCCTTGGAGGCGAAGGTGGCGCGGGAGTTCGGCCAGCGGGCGGCCAGTCCGTCGGCGTACCGGCGGGCGCGTGCGCGGATCGATGCCTCGTCGACGACCAGCGCCGGAGTGCCGTAGGTCTCGGCGAGTTTCGCCGCTGGGACGCCACCGAGCACCAGTGCGCCCGTCGCGTCCTGGGTGGTCCCGGGGGGGAACAGCCCCACCAGCTCCCGGCCTGCCTGCGTCGCCGTCATCTGCGCTCCTTGTGACACTGATTGGTCCCCCCTCTGAAGTGACTCTCTATGTTCGGGCTCCCGATATGTCGAAGCATCGTTGACAGCATCAATATGGAGTGCCAAGACTTGATGTCTACAACAATCTCTGAGCCGGGAGCGCACAATGCCGGAGTCTGGCGCGCGGCGGTACCTGCCTGTCCGTCAACTGGTGGACAACATCGGCCCGGCCCTTCTGCGCTTGATCCAGGAGGGAACCGGCTGCGACAGACCGCTGACCGATATCGCCATCTATGCTCCGGGTGCGCCGACGCAGCTTGGCCCTGGGTGTGTGGTGCTGGGTGTCGGCGTGACTACTGAAGCCGAGCTGCGCGAACTGACTGCGGCGATGGTAGCTTCCGACGCGAGAGTGGTGGCGGTGAAGGCCCCGGTGCCGCCGTCGGCGGACGAAGAGCTGACGATCATCGAGGTCAACCAGAACGCGTCCTGGATGCACGTCGCGACGATCGTTCGTGAGCAGTTGCTCGAATACGCGAGGATGCGCGTGCGCTCCGTCAGCAGCGGCTCGGAGCTGTTCACTCTGGCGAACGCGATATACGAGGTTCTCGGCGCCCCGGTCACCATCGAAGACCGCTTTTCCGCGCTGGTCGCCTGGTCGGAGGGCCAAGACAAGACCGATGCCGAGCGGATCGAGACCATCCTGGGGCGGGCGGTGCAGTCCAGGACTCTCGCCGAACAGCGCGAGCGTCATGAATTCGAGCGCCTGCATGCCAGCAGTGAGCCGGTGTATATGGAAGCGACCGAACCGGACCGGCTCTCGAGGGTAGCGATCGCAGTCCGGGCCGGCTCGGATGTCCTTGGCTACATCTGGGCCGCGGTCACCGGGCCGCTCGACGAGGCGGGCACCGCTCGCCTGCGCGAATTCGCGCCGATGGTCGCGCTGCAGATGGTCGGCTTGCGAACCGAGACCAGCTATGCCCGTCAGCAGCGTGGCGAGTTGGCTGCGGCGGTACTCGGAGGGTCGGCCGATCGAGTGGAGGCGAGCCGGCTGCAGTTGGGCTCTGGCCCGGTCTGCGTACTGGCTGCGGCCCCTCGATTGCTCGGGACCACGGATGCCGACGCAGCGACCGCTGCAGTGACCGTTGACGAGCTACGTCGGTTCGCTGACACGTTGGAGTACTTTCTAGCGGCTGTGCACCCTCGTTCTGCCTCGGTGGCGGGTACTGGCGCGGTGTACGTACTGGTTGCCTGGCCTCCGGAACACACCGCAGCACTCGAGTCCACCGTCAACCTGACCCGTGATTTTCTCGGGCGGACCCCACTCGCCAGTGACTACGTGGTCGCCGTCGGCGGGCCGGCCGACTCGCTGGGCAGAATCGCCGAAGTGCGGGCGCAGGCAGACGCCGCACTGCGTGCGCTACGGCACCCGGCCTTCCATGGGCCAGCTGTGCGCACCGTGGAAGAGATGGCGCTGCCGGTGTTGTTGCTGCATCTCGCCGACGTTACCGAGTCGCTCGGCCTGCCGGACACAAGCGGCGCTCTGGACCGGCTGCGCCAGGAGGACGGCCAAGACGGTCTGCTGACGGTAACCCTGGCCGCCTATCTCGCCGCCGCGGGAGCCACGGACAACGCGGCGGCCGCCCTGCACATCCACCCCAACACGATGCGCTACCGCCTTCGCCGGATCCGCGAGGTCTCCGGACTGGATTTCACTGATGCCGACGCCATGCTGCTCGCACACCTCCAGCTTCGGGTACGCGAGTTGCGGATGGGGGCTGCCTACTGAGGTTGAACGCGTGATGTCGCTAGTGCCGCATCAGCCAACGCTCGCCCTGATGTTCCCCGTCCATTGTGCCGTTCTGTGAGCCGGCAGGCTCGTCCCCGTTGAGACGGCTTCAGTCAAGAGCCCGATCCTCTTGTATCCCGTTCAGGAAAGACGCTGGATCGTTGGACGCATCCCGGCGGGAACGGCCCCGCACACGCACCACCGGTGTCCGGCCGCGCTGGGACCAGGTTTTGACCTGCGGCGGTGTCATGGAGAATCCGGCTACATCCTCGAAGACGAGCCAGGCTCCACGGGCCGCCGCGGGTCTTCCGCAAAAGGCCCCACTCCTTGATCCACCCGGCCACCGCCTCGTCGTCCCGCTCCATCGCGCCCCGGACCGGGACCTGGCAGGACCGTCCATTGCGCACCAGCAGTTTCCGAACGTCCTGAATTGTGCAGGTAGGATGCAAGCGCCGTCCCATCACCGTCTTCAGACGGCTCAGGGTCCAGCGTTGGTCTTCCCAACCGTGCGCGGCCGGCCCCTTGGCCGGCTCTGCCTCCAACTGCGCGAACTGCTTCTCGCTCAGCCGCGGGAGCTACGTCGACCCCTGCGACCGCAGAGCCCGCGGAACGTCCTCGTCCCACGTTCGCTGCCACACCGAACGGACGCTGAGCCGCAAGTCCATGGCGATCGCCGGGCCCGCCCCGCCCCGGGCGTCTCTCTCGGCCGCCCTCAGCCGTGACTCCTCGCGGACTGCCCGTTCGGCGGTCAGCACGCCCCCTTGTGGATACCGCATGACCCGGTGACACCGCACAGGCGACGACCCTTCAGCCCTACGGCACCACGGGTGCATCCTCGGTGATTGCTGCGGCTATGGCCGGAAGGAGCGGGTGTAGCGGCAGCCGTCCAGATCGACCCACAACACCGAGCCGTTGAGAACGGGGCCGGCTGTCAACCGCTCCGGCAGACGCGGATCGGCTCCGACGCGGAACGTTCCGTTACCGAGTGCGATGAGTTCCGGTTCATCGCATGGCGCTTCGACGCCCGTCGCAGCGATCATGTGCAGTCGCCCCGCCCGCTGCACGATCCTGAAGCTGGGATACCAAGGCGTGTAGCTCCGGTAGTGACCGGCGAGCGGATACGGGGTTGTGGCCGGCGTGGCGTCAAGGCCGAGTGAGTCGGGTCCGCAGAGCCAATGCGGCTTCCCGGCGATCGTGCCCACCGAATGGTGGTAGGCGGACCAGCGCGGATGATCGCATGTCAGCCTCCCGTCGCCTGAGTCATACAGCTTGCCTGTCATCCCGTCCGAGGTGAGAGTGAGACCGTTGTCCGCAGTGGCGTCGACGCGGATCTGACGCGATCCCGTTCCATAGATTCCTACGTAGTGAAGAGCATCTGGGATGCTCTCACGGTCGAACAGCGCCGGGTCCGGCGAGGCTCCTTGTACGACGGAAAGCACATGCCGGCCGAAAAGGTCGATTATCCGGCACTCGCCGGGTGCGTTGGTCAGCACTGCGACACCATGTCCACCGTCGATATCGACAGCGAGAAACGATCGGTAGCCGACCATTCCTCCAGCGTGCATCAGCCAGGTATGACCGTCGATGATTTCCACGCCCACGCCAAGTCCATAGCTAGGCGAATGCTCCGTCGAACCGCCCACATCGGCGCGGTCGGTGATAATCTGCTCGAACCGCTCCGGACTGAGGATCCTGGTGCCAGCCACGGCACCACGCCCCAAGATCATGCGGGCGAATATACCCAGGTCGGATGCGGTTGCAGTCACGTTCGCATCAGCCGCTGAATACTCGAAAAAGGTGGCCGGCGTGAGCGGGGCCGACGGTAGCGCCGGTCGGTCGTCGTGCAGGAACTGGTATCCGATGGCGAGATCAGCACGGTCTTCGTGAATGATGTGCGCTGCCGAGTTGCGCATCCCCAGTGGGTGTAGCAGCCGCTCGGCCATGGCGTTCGCGAGTGATTTCCCTGTGACGTGCTCGATGATCAGTCCCAGCAGATTGTAGCCCTCGTTGGAGTAGTGGAACATCTCGCCTGGTTCGACATAGGTCGTCGCATCGCGCAGCGCGTAACCGCGTGCGGCGGCATCGGGCAGCGCGTCGGCCCCGGCTACCAGACCCGAGGTGTGCTGCATTAGGTGTCGGACAGTGATTGCCCGGGACCCGCCGTTCGGGGCGAACCACGGCAGATAATCAGCCACCGGCGCTTCGAAATTCACCTTCCCCTCATCCGCCAACTGCCCGAGCAAGAACGCGGTGTAGGTCTTGCTGATCGAACCGATCTCGAAGCGCGTGTGATCAGAAACTGGTGCCCCGGATTCCGTGTCGGCAAACCCATCGGTGATGAGCGCGGATTCGCCGGTTGCGGTGACAATGCTGATCGCGATCCCCGGCACAGGCCACCACGTGCGTAGCTGCTTCGCCAGCTCGGCGATCACCCGTCGCATGTCCATCAAACTTCCGCCTCCTGCGAACCGAATCTTGCGCGCCTGTCCGGCCCAAGCTCGACATTGGAATAATCTATTTCTGCGTCCGGCCGACGACCCTTGACGAATCGGCGACATAGCGGGTACAGCCCCACGCCCAGGAGTGCCACCGCAAGACTCGCGAAGAACGTAGCGGTCTCATCGACTGCTGTACTCCACGCCAAGTACATGATCATTGCGGTGGGCAGCGCGACTACCAGGACAGCGCCAGGCCAGCCACCGGGGACCCGAACCGGTCGGCGCATCTGGGGATACCGCCAGCGAAGGACCAGGAAGGCCATGAACTCAAGCAGGATCGACGACAGGGTGAGCAGCACCGTAGCCCGCAAAATCGAGCTGAAATCCACAGCCGACAACACAACGACGACAGTGCTGCTCGCCAGGAGAGCACCCACCGGGGTGTTGAATCGTCTACTGTCTCGCGCCATCCAGTGAGGCAGGTATGCATCTGCGGCAAGCGCACGCGGGATTCGTGTGCTCGTCAGTAGGATCGCCATGAACAGGCCGACCAAGGAAAGCGCCGAGCCCAGGGAGATCAACACCTTGAGCCAGCTTCCACCCAGGGTATGGCCGACAACGATGAAATCTCCCTGAACCCAGGCGGTGGGCGAACCCCGGTGCAGACCACTGCCGATGGCGGCGATCGTGGGCAAGAGATAGGCTGCGATGATCAGCGGAACCGAAATTATCAGAGCTCGAGTGTAGGTTCGGTGCGCGTCGGAAACCTCGCCCAGCACGGTACTCGGACCGTCGAAGCCGAGGTATAGCCACACGATCACGCTGAGCGCGCCGGCCACCGACGAGTGGACGCTTTGACCGGGAATCATGAAGGGTGAAAAAATATTGATTCCGTTACTGATGGCATGATAGACCCCGATGGCCGTCAGCACGCCGAAAGGTGCGAGAATAAGCACCATCATCCCGACTGAATAGTCACTCACAGCCTTGGAGCCGCGATAATTGAGGTAGACCATCGGAATGATGAGGGCAACGGTGACGATCCAGTGCAGATCCACAACGAAGCCGCCATGGAAAATGGACAGGGCTACCAGCTCCTTCCCGCGTGCGATGCCAGGTATCCAGGTGGCCAGGTAATCTACGAGCAGGATCGGGTAAAGAGTGAGATTCAACACCGATCCGATTGAGTTCCAGACCCCGAACAAAAATGCCGGAAACCTCCCGAGTGCGATCTTCGTCCAGTAGTAATAGCCACCGTTGACCGGTATTGCGGCGCTAAGTTCCGCTGCTACCAATGCGTTCGGTACACCGAACACAATTGGCACCAGGACGATCATCAGCAAAGTCATGCCCGGCCCGGCACTGGAAATGGAAGACTCGAGCCCGAAGGGGCCTCCGGACACCGTGAAGAAAAATATGCCGACCAATGGCAGCACGCCGATCGCACGTTTCCCTGCCCTCGGCTCCGATTGCGTGATATCGGAAGGGATCAATTCCGTCATCCTAGTCTCCACTCTCCACTAACCGGGCTCGGGGCACCTGCAACCTGTGGGGAACCCTCAGGCCTTGGCGAAGCAGGTGGGTCACGTCGGCTGAGGGCAGCCGGGCACCTGGTCGGCATAACGTATGAGGCACCACCCAGGCCGTCCTCGTTGCGCGCGCCAAAGCCATGCCCCAGCCGTTGTCGCTGCCACCAACCGTGGCTCCGCACGGCCGCCGATGAAGAGCGGCGGTCCCCGTCCATCGATCAGCTCGTCCCCTGGTAGCGGGCCGCAGCCGCCGGGCGGCGGAACTCACTTAGACCGTGTCCTACATGGTCAGTTTGAGGAGCCGTTTGTAGCAGCAGAGGGCGGCTGCGAGTCCGAGAAAGGCCAGGTAGTGGCCTGGTTTCCGTTCGTAGCGGTGGTTGAGTCGGCGGTAGCCGGTCAGCCAGGACATGGTGCGCTCGATGACCCACCCGCGTCGGCCGAGCCGTTCACTGGAGTCGATGCCCTTGCGGGCGATGCGGACCCCGATGCGCTTGCCCCATAACCATCGCCGCAGGTGAGGCACGTCGTACGCCTTGTCGGCATGAAGGCGCTGGGGCTTGGAATCGGTCGCGTGGGATTCGTGTCCCATGTGGAAGTGGGACAGCATCGGCTTCAGGGCCTGGCTGTCGTGGGTGTTGGCCGCGGAGAGTCCGACGCGTAGTGGCAGTCCGTTCGCGTCGGACAGGACGTGCATCTTGGAACCGGGCTTACCCCGGTCCACGGGGCTCGGACCTGCAAGTTCGCCCCTTTTTTAGCCCTCAGTGCGCGGAGTCGAGGACCGCGCGGGACAGGTCGACCAAGTTCCGCTCGTCCAGGAACTGCAGCACCTTGTGATGCAGGCGTCCCCAGACTCCCGCACGAGACCAGATGGCGAAGCGGCGGTGCACGGTCGACTTCGACGCTCCGAAGCACGGCGGCAGTGCCCGCCAGGCGCAGCCGCTGACCAGCACGTAGATGATCGCGGCGAAGACCGCCTCATCATCGATGTTCGCGACCCCGCCCCCTTGCGGCCGGGCTCGCGCCGGCGGCAGCAACGGCTTCGCGATCTCCCACAAGCCGTCCGGAACGATCCATCCCCACCGTCCACTCCCCATGTCCAGCACAACTGCCAACTAGCCATGTAGGACACGGTCTTAGACCTTGACCAGATAGCTCATTGAAAGTGCACCCGGATTTCTTGCCGCTGCTCTTCCAGTTCCCGCTTCGTTTTGGCAGTTTCGTGAAAACGCTCCAAGACTGTGCGATATTCATCCAGCTTCGCTCTTTCCGTGAGCAAGTGACGGGCGGCGGATCTCCGTCATCGAGATCGCCGTCAACGGCCAACCTCGGGGCATCGAGGAAGGACAGATCGTCAAGGTCACCGGACTGACCGCGTTCGCCTGGTCGATGGGCGACCGGCACGGCCTCAGCTTCCGCGCCGACGCCATCACCCCCGTGCACGGAACCCCCGTGCAGGCCAAGGGCGGTGACGCACGATGGGACCGATCCTGCTCGCGCTCGCTCTCGCCGTGCCGGCCTGGATGCTGGTCGTCGGTGACCTGGTGCGCCGGCACCGGCCGGTCTGGCACTGGCACCTCGTCGGCTACCCGGCAACCGCGTTCCGGGTGGTGGCGACCTGGCGCAAGGTCGCCATGCTCAACGACTTGTCCGTGTCCCGGCGCCCGCCCCGCGGGCTCCTCGGGGACCTGGTCGTCAAGGGCGATCCGCTGCGGCCGGTCATCCCGCGGGCCTCATTCCCCCGTGCAACGCGCATGGGCCTGACCGTGACGGTGCGCCTGCATGCCGGGCAGACTCCGGCGACGTACATGAAGGCGGCCGACGCCCTGGTGCACGCGTGGAAAGTGCACGCGGTGCGGGTCACCTCGCCGGAACGCGGGCTCGTGCTCCTGACCGCGACGGCCACGGATCCTCTCCAGCGGCCGGGCTCGGCCACCGCGCCGGCCGAACTCCTCTCCGCGCTGATCGGCGTCCTGGAGTGCGGCGGCGCCTGGGTGATGAACCTCCGGCTGGTGCCGCATTGGCTGATCGCCGGGGTCACCCGCTCCGGAAAGTCCACGCTCCTGGCCCGGCTGATCACACAGCTCGCCCCGCAGCGGGTCGCCCCGGTCGGGACGAGTGGATCGGGATGACGGAAGGCGACACCGCCGCGCTGGGCGACCGGATCGCCGACCTTGACCGCAGATCGAGGGCATGAACGCATCGAATGCCGCCGTCATCGTGGCCACCGCCAAACAGAGCAAGTCAGTGGATGCCGATGCCATCGAGACAGCCACGGCCGTGCTGAACGAGGAACTCCAGCAGCTTCAGAATCTGCGTGATGAAGCGGTCGAATGGCTGACGGAGATGGAGGAGTCGGACCAGCGTGCACGTGATCTGATCGCCCTGGCTGCGATGGCGAAGAGGTCGTTCCCGGACATGGCCCCGGAGCAGCAAGCGGCCATCTTGTCCATGCTGGAACTGAAGGTCACGATCACAGGGGCCGTCCCGGACGATCGGCGCCGCGGTGTCCCGCGCACCGTGCGGGCCTGGTACGCCGCCAGTGGACTCGGAATCCCGGTCGCCGGCCTCTCCGACGAGGAATGGGCCAGGGTAGCTCCCCCACTGCCCAAGGGCCGCAGGGGCACCGTCCGCCGGTCCTTGGACGCCATCTTCTACAAGGCGCGTACCGGCACATCGTGGCCTGAAGTGATCAAGGAAACCGGCGCCACAATCCAGGCTTCGAAGCACTTCAACGCCTGGACATCAGATGACACGTGGACCCGCGTGAACGCCGCGCTGTCGGACGTGCAGCAGGCCCCTCTTCCCGAACCTCAGCCCCTACCGCCGATGATCATCGAAGGGCGAGTCGACCCGAGCGCGATGCTGCACCCTGAGGGACGATCCCGAAAGGAATGCCGATGATCGTGATGCACAGGATGACACCGGCCAGCAGGTAGCCGAGGAACAGCCAGAAGCCGCTCAGGACGAGCCAAATGACGTTCAGGATGGTCTTCACCGAGAGCGACCTGCCATCTTCTCCAGCCGGGCGATCCGTTCCGCCATGGGCGGGTGCGTCGAGAACATCTTGGACAGTCCCTGGCCCGGACGGAAGGGGTTCGCGATCATCATGTGGCTCGCGGTCTCGATCCGGGGCTCGGGAGGCAGCGGGAGCTGTTTGGTGCCGGCGTCCAGCTTGCGCAGGGCACTGGCGAGGGCGAGCGGATCGCCGGTGAGCTGGGCGCCGGAGGCGTCCGCCTCGTACTCCCGGGAGCGGCTGATGGCGAGCTGGATGAGGCTGGCGGCCAGCGGCCCCAGGATCATGATCAGCAGCAGGCCGAGGAAGCCGGGCCCGTCGTCGTCGTCCGAACGGCCGACCGGGATCAGCCAGGCGAAGTTGACCAGGAACATGATCACCGAGGCGAGGGCGCCGGCGACCGACGAGATGAGGATGTCGCGGTTGTAGACGTGGCTGAGTTCGTGGCCGATGACGCCCCGCAGTTCGCGCTCGTCGAGGATCCGCAGGATGCCTTCCGTGCAGCACACGGCGGCGTTGCGTGGATTGCGGCCCGTGGCGAAGGCGTTGGGCGCCTCGGTCGGGGAGATGTACAGGCGGGGCATGGGCTGGCGGGCCTGGGTGGAGAGGTCGCGGACCATCCGGTACAGGGCCGGCGCCTCGAACTCGCTCACCGGGCGGGCACGCATCGCGCGTAGCGCCAGTTTGTCGCTGTTCCAGTACGCGTACGCGTTCGTGCCGAGGGCGACGAGGACCGCGACGATCAGACCCGTTCGGCCGAAGAAGCTGCCGATGACGATGATGAGTGCCGACAGTCCCCCGAGGAGAACTGCGGTCCTGAGCCCGTTGTGCCGGCGGTGCACGGTACGCCCTCCAAGTCGTGCGGCAGGGGAACCCTTTGCCTGCGGCGCTGCCTTCCGATCTGCGATGCCACCGGTGTCGTGGTGTCACGTCCAGTGGACCCTCCCGCACTGGTCAACGCCAGGCGACGGCCACTAGTTCCCTTGTGTCCGCTGTGCGCGGGGTGAGCCGTCCGGGTGAGCGGCCGTGCCCGGCGGACGGACGGTTGGCACGCGTGCGTGCGGGCCGTGAGCGGCGTCAGAACAGGCCGGTGGTGGCGAAGCGCAGTACCAGCTGCGGAGCGCCGGAGAGGACGACGCCGAGGGTGCCGGTGAGGGCGAGCGCGGCCGTGAGAGGGGCGGGCAGGCGGTGCCTGGCGGGCTCGCCCTCGGAGGCTCGGAACAGGAGGGCCGTCCACTGGAGGTAGTAGTAGAGGGCGATCACCACGTTGACGGCCATGACGACGGCGAGCCAGCCGAGGCCGGCGTCGACGGCCGCCGAGAAGACGGTGACCTTCGCGAACAGGCCGATGACGCCGGGCGGGAGTCCAGCGAGGCACAGCAGGAAGAACGCCAGGAGCAGGGCGGTGAGCGGGTTCCTGGCGTACAGGCCGCGGTAGTCGGAGATCCGGTTGAGCCGCTCGGTACGGGCGACGGCCGCGGCCACGGTGAAGGCGCCCAGGTTCACGGCGGCGTACATGAGCGCGTAGGCGACGGTGGAGCCGACGGCCTTCCGGGCGTCCCCGCTGTATCCGGCTGCTGCGATCGGCACCAGCAGGTACCCGGCCTGGCCCACCGACGACCAGGCCAGCAGCCGTACCGCGCTGTACGCGCGCGTGGCCTGCTGGCGCAGGGCCGCCACGTTGCCGACGGTCATGGTGAGCGCGGCCAGGGCGGCGAGCGCGGGGCCCCAGACGTCGGCGTACGACGGGAAGGCGACGACGGTGACCAGGATCAGCCCGGAGAAGCCGACGGCCTTGCCGACGACCGACAGGTAGGCGGCGACGGGGAGCGGCGCGCCGACGTAGGTGTCGGGCACCCAGAAGTGGAAGGGGACGGCGGCCGTCTTGAAGGCGAAGCCCACGAGGGTGAGGACGACGCCCGTCTGGGCGAGCGTGTGCAGTTGTCCGTCTACGTGCTGGATCCGGTCCGCGACCTGGGTGAGGTAGAGGCTGCCCGTGGTGGCGTACACGAAGCTGATGCCCATGAGGCTGACGGCGGTCGCGGTCACCGAGGACAGGAAGAACTTCAGGGCCGCTTCGGAGGACCTCTTGTCGCCGTGCCGGATGCCGACGAGGGCGAAGGCGGGCAGGGAGGCCACCTCCAGGGCGACGACCAGGGTGGCGAGGTCGCGGGAGGCGGGCAGCAGGGCGGCGCCGGCAGCCGAGGAGAGCAGCAGGAACCAGAACTCGCCCTGGGGACAGCGGCGGTTGCCGTCCTTCAGGGTGGTCATGGACAGCAGGGCCGTGAGCAGGGCGCCGCCGAGGACGAGGAACTGCACGACCAGGGTGAACCGGTCGGCCGTGTAGCTGCACGCGCGCGTGGCGCCTGTGAGGCAGAAGGTGCTGCGGTCGTGGCCGAGGAGCGGGAGCAGCAGGAGGGCGGCCGCGGCGAGTCCGGCGACCGAGATCCAGCCGAGGAGCGGCTTCCTGGCCTCGGGGACGAACAGGTCGGCGACCAGGACGGCCAGGCCGACGGCCGCGGCGAGGGTGGGCGGGGCGATGGCGAGCCAGTCGACGGACTGGACGAGGTTCGCGGCCAGTGGCTGGGCCAGGGCGCTCATCGGGTGCCTCCTGCGAGGAGCTGCTGCACGGCCGGGTCGGTCAGACCGAGCAGGGCCTTGGGCCACAGTCCGGCGACGACGGTGAGGGCGACGAGCGGGGTCCAGGCCGCGAACTCGTAGCTGCGGACGTCGGCGAGCCTGGGCACTTCCTGCGCTGCGGCGCCCATGCAGACGCGGCGGACCACGGCCAGCATGTAGGCGGCGGTCAGCAGGGTGCCGAAGGCCGCGATCGCCATGAAGGTCAGGTAAGCCGGGCGGCTGAGGCCGGCGGCGGGCTCGAACGCGCCGAACAGGGCCAGCATCTCGCCCCAGAACCCGGCGAGCCCGGGCAGCCCCAGCGAGGCGACGGCGGCGAACGCGAGGAGGCCGCCGAGGCGCGGTGCCCTGCCGTACAGCGCGGCCCCCGTCTCCTCGGCGAGGGTGTCGAGGTCGGTCGTTCCGATGCGGTCCTTCAGGCCCCCGACCAGGAAGAACAGCAGGCCGGTGATGAGACCGTGGGCGATGTTGGCGAACAGGGCGCCGTTGACGCCGGTCGGGGTCATGGTGGCGATGCCGAGCAGGACGAAGCCCATGTGGCCGACCGAGGAGTAGGCGATCAGACGCTTGAGGTCGCCCTGCGCGCCTCGCCTGGCCAGCTTCAGGCAGGCCAGGGACCCGTAGATGATCCCGACGACCGCGAAGGCGGCGAGGTAGGGCGCGAAGGTGCGGAAACCGTCCGGCGCGACCGGCAGCAGGATCCGGACGAACCCGTACGTGCCCATCTTCAGCAGGACGCCGGCCAGCAGTACCGAGCCGACGGTGGGCGCGGCGGTGTGGGCGTCCGGCAGCCAGCTGTGCAGGGGCCACATCGGGGTCTTGACGGCGAGCCCGATCCCGATCGCCAGAACGGCGATGACCTGCACGGACGTGGTCAGCGACCGGCCGTTGTCAGTGGCGAGTGCCACCATGTCGAACGTGCCCGCCTTGATTCCGATCAGGAGCAGGCCGAGCAGCATGACGACGGATCCGAGCAGTGTGAAGAGGATGAACCTCCAGGCGGCCCGGGTCCGTCCCGCGCCGCCCCAGCGGGCGATGAGGAAGTACATCGGGATGAGCACCGTCTCGAAGGCGAGGAAGAACAGCAGCAGGTCGAGGACGGTGAAGCTCGCGAGGACGCCGCACTCCAGGACGAGCAGCAGGGCGACGAAGGCCTTCGGGGACGGTCCCGCGGGCGGGTTGAAGTACGAGTAGAGCGCGCAGAGGAAGGTCAGCAGCGCGGTCAGGACCACGAGGGGGAGGGAGATGCCGTCGATGCCGAGGTGGATGCGCACGTCGAGGGCGGGGATCCAGCTGATGTCGGTCGTGGCCTGCATCCTCGACGGATGGCCGTGGTCGAAGCCGAGCGCCAGGACGATCGCGGCGACGAGGATCGCGCCGGTCACCGTCACGCCGTGTCGCAGTACGGCCTGCTCGGGCGACTTCCCCTTCAGCCCGGGCGGAGCGGGCAGCAGGGCGGCGACGGCGCCGAGGAGCGGGCCGGCGACGATCAGTGCCAGAAGAACCTGCATCACGGACTCGTTGATATCGATCACGCCTGCTCACGCTCCCGTGGCGACGAGGAGGACGGCGACCGCCAGGACGACGGTGCCGGCGAGCAGCGCGCTCACATAGGTCTGGACGTTGCCGGTCTGGGCGCGCCGTACGGCGGCGCCGAGCAGGCGGGGCAGTGCGCCCGCCCCACGGACGTAGGTGTCGACGACCTCGCGGTCGAGGAACTGGACGAGGCTCGCCGCGGCCAGGACCGGGCGGACGACCAGTGCGTCGTAGACGGCGTCCAGGTGGAAGCCCTCGGCCGCGTGCCGGTGCAGCGGGCCGAGCAGCAGCCTGCCGGGGTCCGCCGGGTCGGGCGCGTAGGCCACGTCGCCGAACGCGGGCTTGTGGGCGGCGATGGCCTCGGCCTCGACCAGTCCGGCATCGCCCTCCGGGTGGGCGGCGACGGCGCCCAGCGGGGCGCGGGCGGCCCGTGTTCTGGTGTGCTGCCAGGCGCCGTAGGTGACGAGTCCACCGACGAGCGCGAGGCCGGTGCCGAGGACCGAGGTGGTCAGGGTCGGGGTGAGGGAGCGGCCGTCGAACCAGCCGGGCAGCGACCGGTAGGCGAAGCCGCCGAAGGCGAGGGACGGCACCGCCAGGACCCACAGCACCACGGTCATGGAGAGCGGCTGTCTGCCGTGGTCCGGTGCCTCGGCCCCGCGGCCCCGGAAGGCGAGCAGCCACAGCCGGGTCGCGTAGGCGGCGGTGAGCAGGGCGGTGGCCAGGCCTGCGGCAAGGACGATCCAGCCGGCGCCGCCGGGGGCGTGCTCGGTGTGGCCGGTGGCGGCGTGCTCGGCGGCGCCGAGTACGGACTCCTTCGAGAAGAAGCCGCTGAACGGCGGGATCGCGGCGAGCGCGAGCAGCGCCACGGTCATCGTCCAGTAGGCGTCCGGGACGCGGTCGCGCAGTCCGGAGGTGCGGGACATGACGGCCAGCGAGTTGGTGCCGGCAGCGTGGATCACCACGCCGGCCGCGAGGAACAGCAGCGCCTTGAAGGCGCCGTGGGAGAGGAGGTGGAAGACGGCGGCACCGCGGTCGCCGACGGCGAGGGCGCCCGTCATGTAGCCGAGCTGGCCGATCGTCGAGTAGGCGAGGACGCGCTTGATGTCGTCCTGGGCGAGTGCGGCGAGGCCCGAACCGACCATCGTGACGGCGGCCATCACGGCGAGGACGACCATCACGGCGGCGCTGGCCTCGAAGACCGGAAGGAGCCGGGCGACGAAGTAGACACCGGCGGCGACCATCGTCGCGGCGTGGATCAGCGCGGAGACGGGGGTGGGGCCGGCCATCGCGTCGGGGAGCCAGGTGTGCAGCGGGAACTGCGCGGACTTGCCGGCCACGCCGCACAGGAGCAGCAGCCCGACCAGGGTCGGGTGGTGCAGGCCGCCGTTCGCGACGGTGCCGAGGACCGTGGTGACGCGGAACGACCCGGCGTCGGTGGCCAGCGCGAACAGGCCGATCAGGAACGGCACGTCGCCGAGCTTGGTGACGAGGAAGGCCTTCATGGACGCCGCGCGCGCCTCGGGGGTCTCCCAGTAGTGGCCGACCAGGAAGTAGGAGCAGATGCCCATGACTTCCCAGCCGACCAGCAGCACGATCAGGTCGCCGGAGTAGACGACCAGCAGCATCGCGGAGGTGAACAGGGAGACGAGCGCGGCGTAGGAGGGGTAGCGCGGGTCGTCGCGGAGGTAGCCGGTCGAGTAGATCTGCACGCAGACGGCGACGAAGGCGACCAGGACGGCGACGAGGGCGGCGAAGCCGTCGATGTGCAGGGCGAGTTCGATGGGGACCGAGCCGGTCGGAGTGAGCTCGGTGTGGGCGTCGACGGCCCGGCCGCCGCCCTGGTCGGCGGCGACCGTGCAGGCGAGGGCCAGCGCGGCGAGCGTCGGCAGGATCGCGAGCGGGCGGACGAATCCGGGGGCCGTGCGTCCCAGGAGCAGACCAGCGGCGGCGCCGAGGAACGGCAGGAGGGGGACGAGGGCGGCGAGGGTGGTCGTGGTCACGCGGTGGCCTCAGCCTTCTCGTCGGCCGTCCCGTCCGTGGGCGGGCCGTCCTCGTGGCCCTCGGCGGTGTCGCGGAGCCGGTCGATGTCGGAGGTGCCGCGGTTGCGGTAGACGGCGAGGACGATCGCCAGGCCGATGCCGATCTCGGCGGCGGCGATGGCGATGGTGAACAGGGTCAGGGCCTGGCCGGAGTGCAGGGTGTCCCGGGCGGCCTTGCTCAGCCAGACGTCGAAGGCGACGAGGTTGAGGTTGACGGCGTTGAGCATCAGCTCGACCGACATCAGGACCAGGATGGCGTTGCGGCGGGCGAGGACGCCGTACAGGCCGGTGCTGAAGAGGAGCGCGGAGAGCACGGCGGGATAGGCGAGGTGCATCAGCGGGCGCCTTCCTGCTCGTTGTCCCGGTCGCTTTCCCGCTCGATCGGGTGAATCCCGGAATCCGTGGCGGAAGGGGAACTCTGCGTGACGGGCCGGCCGTTCACAGGGGGCGGGGCCGACTCCGCGTTCGCCTTCCGGGACAGCACGATCGCCCCGACCAGTGCCGCCAGGAGGAGGACGGAGAGGGCCTCGAAGGGCAGGACCCAGTTCTGGAAGAGGCTCGCCCCGGTGACCTTCGTCGAGCCGGCGGCGGCGCCGTCCAGGTCGATCCAGC
Organism: Streptomyces sp. NPDC086777; assembly: GCF_040702065.1. Classification (NCBI taxonomy): domain Bacteria; kingdom Bacillati; phylum Actinomycetota; class Actinomycetes; order Kitasatosporales; family Streptomycetaceae; genus Streptomyces; species Streptomyces sp. NPDC086777. Next base: position 25,653 of record NZ_JBFBJI010000028.1, read on the forward strand.
TGGTGCGGAAGGCGTCCACGACCACCCAGACCAGAGCGGCCGCGGCGGCCACGGCGACGACCAGCGCCACCCAGCGGTTCGCGGAGTCGGCGTCCGGTGAGCGGCCGATCGGGGCCTTGGTGAGCATCAGACCGAACAGGAGGAGGACGACGACGGAACCCACGTAGATGAGGACCTGCACCCAGGCGATGAACTCGGCGGTGAGCAGGAGGTATTCGACGGCGAGTCCGCCGAGGGCGACCACCAGCCACAGGGCGGCGTGCACCAGCTGGCGGGTGGTGACCGTGACGAGGGCGGCGCCGAAGGTGACCAGGCCGACGAGCAGGAAGGCGATCTCCACGCCGGTCGGGGACAGGAAGCCGTGCGGCGCTTGGGCGAGCGGGCTCACTCCTCCCCCTCCCCCGGCTCGACCCGGTCGGTGACCTGCTCTGCCTCGGCTGCCTCGGCCGCCCGGGCCGCCGCGAGTTTCTCCGCGGCCTTGCGGGCGGCGGCCAGCTCCTTCGGTTCCTCCGCGCCGGGATCGAGGGCGGGCGGTGCGGGGACCGTCCACATCCACTCGCGGAGCTTGTCGCGCTCGTGGGTGAGCTCGCGGATGTCGGTCTCGGCGTACTCGAACTCCGGTGACCAGAACAGGGCGTCGAAAGGACAGACCTCGATGCAGATACCGCAGTACATGCACAGGGAGAAGTCGATGGCGAAGCGGTCCAGGACGTTGCGGCTGCGTTCACGGCCACCCGGGGCCGCCGCCGGGACGGTCTCCTTGTGGGAGTCGATGTAGATGCACCAGTCGGGGCACTCACGGGCGCAGAGCATGCAGACCGTGCAGTTCTCCTCGAACAGCCCGATCACACCGCGGGTGCGGGGCGGCAGGTCGGGAAGGGCGTCCGGGTACTGCTCGGTGACCGACTTCCGGGTCATCGTGCGCAGGGTGACGGCCAGGCCCTTGGCCAGGCCCGAGCCGGGGATGGGAGCCACTAGGAGATCACCACCTTGACGATGCCGGTGAGGGCGATCTGGGCGAGAGAAAGGGGGACGAGGAGGGTCCAGGAGAACTTCTGCAACTGGTCCTCGCGCAGCCGGGGGTAGGTGACGCGGAGCCAGATCACGACGAAGGCGAGGAGCGCCGTCTTCAGGAGGGTCCACAGCCAGCCGAGGCCGTCCGCGCCCCACGGGCCGTGCCAGCCGCCGAGGAAGAGGACGGTGGTCAGGCCGCACAGGACGACGATCCCGGCGTACTCGGCGAGCAGGAACAGGGCGAAGCGCAGGCCGGTGTACTCGGTGTACGCGCCGAAGATGATCTCCGAGTCGGCGACGGGCATGTCGAACGGGGGCCGCTGGAGTTCCGCGAGGCCGGCGACGAAGAAGACCAGGCCGCCGGTGATCTGCCAGGGCAGCCACCACCAGTGGAAGGAGCCGACGATGCCCGGCAGGGAGACGGTGCCGGCCGCCATCGCCACGGAGGCGGCGGCGAGCAGCATCGGGAGCTCGTAGGCGAGGAGCTGGGCGGCGGTTCGCAGGCCGCCGAGGAGGGAGAACTTGTTGGCACTGGCCCAGCCGGCCATGAGCGAGCCGAGGACGCCGACGCCCATCACGGCCAGCACGAAGAACACGCCCGCGTCCAGGACCTGGCCGACCGCGCCCTCGCCGGGGCCGATCGGGATGGCGAGCAGTACGAGCAGATACGGGAGGAGGGCCACTGCGGGGGCCAGCTGGAAGACGCGGCGGTCCGCGCCCGCCGGGACCACGTCCTCCTTCTGAGCGAACTTCACGCCGTCGGCGATCAGCTGGGCCCAGCCGTGGAAGCCACCGGCGTACATCGGGCCGAGGCGTCCCTGCATATGGGCCATCACCTTGTGTTCGGTCTGACCGACGATCAGGGGGAAGGTGAGGAAGACGACGAACACGACGAGGAGTCGCAGGGCGACGTCCAGAGCGTCGTTCACTGCGGGCCTCCTGCGGGGTCGTCGGGGTGGGCGGGACGTTCGCGGGCGGGGTCGTCGGGTGTCCGGTCTTCGGGGGTGCGGTCTTCGGGGGTCCGGTCTTCAGGGGTCCGGTCCCCGGGGGTCCGGTCTTCGGGGGTGCGCTCAGGGGCGGGAGCCTCGGCGGGGTTCGGCCCGGACTCCCCGGGCTCGGACTCCCCGGACGCGGACTCCTCGGGCGCGGACTCCCCGGGCGCGGACTCCCCGGGCGCCGGTTCGTCGAAGGCGGGACGGGCGTGGTGCCAGGGGGCGTCCGAGCTGCGGGGGGTTGCCGGGCGGCCCGGGGTTGCCGGTGCCACCGACGGCGTGCCCGTCTCGGTCTCCTGCGCGCGCTGGGAAGCGGAGCCGCCCGAGGCGGTACGCGCCCGGCGAGGTCCGCGGGGAGCAGCCGACAGCCCCGCCGCCCCGGCGCGCCCCTCCGTACCGGTGCCTTCCGTACCAGTGCCCTCCGCAACGGCGTCCTCGGTGGGAGCAGCCTCCGCGCCCGCGGCCGGCCGCTGTGAAGCGGACCCCCCGCTCGCACTCCGTGCCCGACGCGGAGTGGCCGTCGGCCCCGTCGCACCCGCCGCCTCGGCAGACTCGACCACCCCGGCAGACTCGACCACCCCGGTCGACTCAGCCGCCTTGGGCGCCTCGGTCGCCGCGGCTGCCTGGCTCGCCGAGCCTTCCGCGGCCGTGCGTGAGCGGCGTGCCGGACGGTCTTCGGCCCCGCGCGCCGGGCGGGGCGGCCGGTCGCCGGCCGGGCGGCCTGCTGCGGTGCGGACCGGGCGGGCGGGGGCGGCCGGGAGCTGGCCCTTGAGGGGGCCCCACTCGTTCGGGTCGGGGACGCCCGGGGGGAGCATCTGGCGGCGCTTGGGGCCGCCGTGGTCGGACTCGCCCGGTTCCTTGGCGCCGGGCCAGGCCTTGGCGACGCGGGCGGCGAGCACGAAGTCCTTGCGGAGGGGGTGGCCTTCGAAGGTCTCCGGGAGGAGGAGGTGGTCCAGGCCGGGGTGGCCGGTGAAGCGGACGCCGAACATCTCGTGGGTCTCGCGTTCGTGCCAGCGGGCGCCCGCGTAGACGCCGACGGCGGACGGGAGTTCGGGGGCGGTGTGCGGGACGGTCGTACGCAGGAGCAGGCGGCGGACCGGGGCGAGGGCGACGACGTGGGCGGCGACGCGGAAGCCGGTGCCGGGTTCGTCGACGGCGCTCAGCCAGTCGAAGTAGGTGCACGAGAGGGTCGTACGGGCGGTCTCCAGGGCGGTGAGCCAGGAGGAGGGAGGAACGTCGACGGTGAGGACGTCGTAGGACTCGTCGGCTGTGGCGTCCGTGCCGAAGAGTTCCTCGACGGGGGCCGGGAGCCAGCCGGCCGGGGCCGTCATCGCGCGTCCCCTTCGCGCTCGGCCTCCGGGCGGGCCGGGGGCCGGACCAGGTCGCTCTGGAGGGCCGCGGCGGACGGGCGGGGGGTGCCGTAGCGCTCGCCCAGGGATTCCGTCGCGATCTTCTCCTGGAGTTTGAGGATGCCCTGGAGGAGCGCCTCGGGGCGCGGCGGGCAACCGGGGACGTAGACGTCGACGGGGATGATCTGGTCGACGCCCTTGGTGACGGAGTAGGAGTCCCAGTAGGGGCCGCCGCAGTTCGAGCAGGCGCCGAAGGAGATGACGTACTTCGGTTCGGGCATCTGCTCGTACAGGCGCTTGACCGCCGGGGCCATCTTGTCCGTGACCGTGCCCGAGACCACCATGAGGTCGGCCTGGCGGGGGCCCGGCGCGAAGGGGATCACGCCGAGGCGGATGAAGTCGTGGCGGGCCATCGACGCGGCGATGAACTCGATCGCGCAGCAGGCGAGACCGAAGTTGAAGACCCAGAGCGAGTAGCGGCGGCCCCAGTTGAGGACGACCTTCATCGGTTCGGGGGCGAGGCGGGCGAGCGTGCCCAGCCTCTTCGGCTCCGGCAGCGGCACGGGCTCCGGCGTAGGCACGGGTTCCGGCGTCACGTCCATGTCAGGACGCCCTTCTTGTATGCGTACAGCAGGCCGACGGCGAGGAAGCCGAGGAAGACGAACATCTCCACGAGCGTGGTCGCGCCGTAGCCGGGGGCGGCGAAGACCGTCGCCCAGGGGAACAGGAAGATCGAGTCGACGGCGAAGATGACGTAGAGGAAGGCGTAGACGTAGTAGCGGACCTGGGTGTGGGCCCAGCCCTCGCCGACGGGGTCGACACCGCACTCGTAGGTCAGGAGCTTCTCGGGCGTGGGGACCACCGGGCGCAGCAGCCGGCCGGCGCCGAAGGCGACGGCGACGAAGACCACGCCGACCAGCGCCAGCAGTCCCACGACCGAGTAGGACGCGAAGTAGTCCGCGGCGAGGACCGCGCTCGGTCCACCGCCCAGCGTCTCCGGCATCGCCCGTCCCTCGCTCCCTCGACAGACCACCGGCCCGACCCGGCCCGGTGCCGTGACCTCAGTCAACTCTTGATTCGACGATCTGTACGCACGGGAGTCTAGGCCCTGATAAAGACACGGTAAGCAGGCTGTCACACGGTGGGACAGGGCGGGGCACGGGACCGGGGCCGCCTGGTGGGGTTTTCCCCAGGGTGACCCGGGCGGGGAACTCCATGGCGTCACGCCCCGGCACACGGCACGCTGGCGCATATGACCCCACCAGCACCCCGATCCCCCGGCCTCACCGAAGCCGGCGAGGACCGCGAGCGACTGCCGCCCGTGCGCTTCGCCTTCGACGGTCACACCTGGAAGGAGATCGCACACCTCCTGCTGAACCTGCCGATGTCGCTGTTCGGCTTCGTCTACGTCGTCACGACGGTGTGGGTGAGCGGTGTGCTGACGCTGACGGTGATCGGCATCCCCCTGCTCGCCGCGACGCTGCTGGGCGCCCGCCAGCTGGGGAAGCTGGAGCGGAAGCGCGCGCGTGCGCTGCTCGGGGTGCGGGTGGAGGAGCCGACTCCGTTGCCGTGGAACAGACGCGGTGCGGGCTCCGGGCGGCTGTGGCTGACGCTGAAGGACCCGGTGGGCTGGCGGACGCTGCTGTACGACTTCATCCGACTGCCGTGGGGCGTTCTCACCTTCTGCGTCACGCTGGTCTCGCTGTTCGTGCTGTGGCCGGTGCTGCCGTTCGTCGCGCGCGGGCTGTCGAACGTGGACCGGGCGATGGTGCGCGGCCTGCTGTCGCCCTCGGACGAGCTGGAGCGCCGTATCGCCGAACTGGAGTCGGACCGGGGCGTGGTCGTCGACACGGCCGCCGCCGACCTGCGGCGCATCGAGCGGGATCTGCACGACGGGGCGCAGGCGCGGCTGGTCAATCTGGCGATGGGGCTCGGCCTGGCGAAGGAGAAGCTGCTGGAGGACCCCGACGCCGCCGCCGCGATGGTCGAGGAGGCGCACGGCGAGGTCAAACTGGCGCTGCAGGAGCTCAGGGACCTCGCCCGTGGGATCCATCCGGCGGTGCTGACCGACCGGGGGCTGGACGCGGCGCTGTCGTCGGTCGCCTCGCGCTGCACGGTGCCGGTCCAGGTGACCGCCGACCTGCCCTCCAGACCGGCGCCCGCGATCGAGGGCATCGCCTACTTCACCGTCTCCGAGCTGCTGCAGAACATCAGCAAGCACAGTGGGGCGCGAACCGCCTCGGTGGACGTGTGGCGGGCCGACGACCGGCTGCTGATCCAGGTGCGGGACGACGGGCGTGGCGGGGCGAGCCTGGAGGGCGGCTCCGGGATGCGTGGGCTCGCGGACCGGCTGGGCGCGGTCGACGGCCTGTTCGTGGTCGACTCACCGGCCGGCGGCCCCACGACAGTCACCGCCGAACTGCCCTGGCGCGACCGGTCGTAGGGCGGCACGGGGGTGGGGAAAACCCCCCTTCCAAGACGCCGACGGACTCCATGGTTCCGCGACCTGCGACAGAGCAGGGTGGAGATACGGCAGGACAGGGCCGACGAGGCTGTGAGAGGACGGGACGGCGCCGATGGCCACGGAGTACGGACACGGGTACGTGCAGGACCACGGGCACGGGTACGGGTACGGCCACGAGCCGTACGGCGGGCGCCGCCATCGGGTGCCGGCGGTGCTGCGGGCGCCGTTCGAGGCGCGCAGCTGGCGTGAGTTCGGCTATGTCCTGCTGGGCCTGCCGGTCGGCGTCACGCTGTTCGTGTGGACCGTGACGATGCTCTCCCTCGGTGTCGGTCTGCTGGTGACCTTCGTCGGGATCCCCCTGCTGGCGGTGGCCCTCGCCGGGTGCCGTGGCTTCGGGGCGTTGGAACGGGCACGCGCGCGTGGGCTGCTGAGGCTGGAGGTCGCCGACCCGGAGCCGCTGCGGATGCGCAAGCCGGGGTTCTTCGCCTGGGTCGGCGCGGTACTGAAGAGCGGCACCTCCTGGCGTCATCTGCTGTACGCGGTCCTGCAGTTCCCCTGGTCGATGTTCTCCTTCGTCGTCGCCCTCAACTTCTGGACGTACGGCTGGGCCCTGTTGACGTATCCGCTGTGGTTCTGGGTGTTCCCGGTGTGGGCCGGACAGGGCGGGATCCAGCTGTACGGCGACGCGCACCACAGCGTCTACCTCGACAACCCGTTCGAGATCACCGTGACCGCGCTGGTGGGGCTGTTGTTCACGCTGGCCACCCCGTGGATCGTGCGGGCGCTGACGCTGGTGGACCGGGTGATGGTGAACGGGCTGCTGGGGCCGTCGAAGCTGGCGTCGCGGGTGGTGGAGCTGGAGTCGGACCGGGGGGTCGTCGTGGACACGGCCGCCGCCGACCTGCGGCGCATCGAGCGGGATCTGCACGACGGGGCACAGGCGCGGCTGGTGGCGTTGGCCATGGATCTGGGGCTGGCGAAGGAGAAGCTGCGGGAGGATCCGCAGGTCGCGGCGCGGATGGTGGACGAGGCGCACGGTGAGGTGAAGACCGCGCTGCGGGAGCTCAGGGACCTGGCCCGCGGGATCCATCCGGCCGTGCTGACCGACCGGGGGCTGGACGCGGCGCTGTCCTCGGTGGCGTCGCGGTGCACGGTGCCGGTGCGGGTGGAGGTCGACCTGGCGGAGCGGCCGGCGGCGGCGATCGAGGGGATCGTCTACTTCACGGTGTCCGAGCTGTTGCAGAACATCAGCAAGCACGCGCGGGCGAGTGAGGCGGCGGTGGATGTGTGGCGGAGTGCGGACCGGTTGATGCTGCAGGTCATGGACGACGGGGTGGGGGGTGCGGACACGGCGCGGGGGTCGGGGCTGGCGGGGCTGGCGGAGCGGCTGGACGCGGTCGACGGGATCCTGGTGGTGGACTCGCCGGTGGGCGGGCCGACGCGGGTGACGGCGGAGCTGCCCTGGCGGGGCTGAGGGCGGGTTCTTCGCCCCCGCCGCCCCTACCCGTCCCGTCCTTCCAGGGGGTGGGCCCCCTGCGACCGCCCGTTCCGGGCGGCTGCCGCCCCCGGACCCCCGCATCGGCCTAACGGCCTCGTCCTCGAACGCCGGACGGGCTGAGACGGTACCGACCGGCCTTCGTCCACCCACGCCGGACTGGCTGAGCTACCAACGCCGGACCGGCTGAGCCGTGATGCCGACCAGCCTTCGCCGGTCAACACCGGACGGGAGCCGGATGAGATGCCGGGCGGCCTTCGCCGGTCAACACCGGACGAAGGCCGTACAGGACTCCGGGCGGCCTTCGTCGGCCGTCGCCGGAGGGGCTGGGTCCGGCGGCCTGATTTGGTTCGCCTCCTCTCGTTACCCGCACGCACTCCGATCCGAATGCTGGAATGCTGGACTTTCGGACAGGGCAGGCATGTACGCCGGACGGGGTGTGGGGGGCCGGGAGATCGTGGAGGACAGGGTGCGGGTGGTCATCGCCGAGGATTCCGTGCTGCTCAGAGAGGGGCTGACCAGGCTGCTGACCGACCGGGGGCACGACGTCGTCGCGGGCGTCGGGGACGCGGAGGCGCTGGTCAAGACCATCGCCGACCTGGATGCGCAGGACGCGCTGCCGGACGTCGTCGTCGCGGACGTGCGGATGCCGCCGACGCACACCGACGAGGGTGTGCGGGCCGCCGTACGGCTGCGGAAGGCGCATCCGGGGCTCGGGGTGCTGGTGCTGTCGCAGTACGTGGAGGAGCGCTACGCCACCGAACTGCTGGCCGGTTCCAGCCGGGGCGTGGGGTATCTGCTGAAGGACCGGGTCGCCGAGGTGCGGGAGTTCGTGGACGCGGTGGTACGGGTCGCCGAAGGAGGTACGGCGCTCGACCCGGAGGTCGTCGCGCAGCTGCTCGGCCGGAGCCGGAAGCAGGACGTTCTTGCGGGCCTGACACCCCGGGAGCGGGAGGTGCTGGGGCTGATGGCCGAGGGACGGACGAACTCGGCGATCGCCCGGCAGCTGGTCGTGAGCGACGGTGCCGTCGAGAAGCACGTCAGCAACATCTTCCTCAAGCTGGGACTCTCCCAGAGCGACGGTGACCACCGGCGCGTTCTGGCCGTTCTGACGTATCTGAACTCCTGACGGGCCGACGGCACCGTGTCGGCACCGCAAGGCGGCCAGGGGGAGGGAAAATCGTGACAAGTCAGGGCGAAAGGTCGTCTCAGAACTCCGTCCAGCATGCGAGCGGGCACGGGAAGGCGACCCTAACCGACGTAGGGTTGATTGCGGGATGGTCCGTGGGACGGCCACCCCCGGACAGCCGCCTCGAAGGAGGTCCAGTTCAGTGACCAGCCAGGTCAGCAGGACAACGGAACAGGCCGACGGAACCGTCGTGGGAGAGCAGCGCAAGCCGGACGGTGTGAAGGCCGTCCGGCGCCTGGATCGGGTGATCATCCGGTTCGCGGGGGACTCGGGTGACGGTATGCAGCTCACCGGTGACCGGTTCACGTCGGAGACCGCGTCCTTCGGCAACGATCTGTCGACCCTGCCGAACTTCCCCGCCGAGATCCGGGCCCCCGCAGGCACACTGCCGGGGGTCTCGTCGTTCCAGCTGCACTTCGCCGACCACGACATCCTCACCCCGGGCGATGCGCCGAACGTCCTGGTGGCCATGAACCCGGCGGCGCTGAAGGCGAACATCGGGGATCTGCCGCGCGGCGCGGAGATCATCGTCAACACGGACGAGTTCACCAAACGGGCGATGCAGAAGGTCGGCTACGACACCTCGCCCCTGGACGACGGTTCACTCGACGGCTACAGCCTCCATCCGGTGCCGCTGACCACGCTGACCGTGGAGGCACTGAAGGAATTCGACCTCAGCCGCAAGGAGGCCGAGCGCAGCAAGAACATGTTCGCGCTCGGCCTCTTGTCATGGATGTACCACCGGCCGACCGAGGGCACGGAGCGGTTCCTCCAGCAGAAGTTCGCGCGCAAGCCCGAGGTCATGAAGGCCAACCTGGTGGCGTTTCGTGCGGGCTGGAACTTCGGCGAGACGACGGAGGACTTCGCGGTCTCGTACGAGATCGCCCCGGCGACGACCGCGTTCCCGGTCGGCACGTACCGGAACATCTCGGGGAACCTGGCCCTGTCCTACGGCCTGGTCACCGCGTCCCGGCAGGCGGATCTGCCGCTGTTCCTCGGGTCGTACCCGATCACCCCGGCCTCCGACATCCTGCACGAGCTGTCCAAGCACAAGAACTTCGGTGTGCGCACGTTCCAGGCGGAGGACGAGATCGCCGGGATCGGCGCGGCCCTGGGGGCGGCGTTCGGCGGGTCGCTGGCCGTGACGACGACCTCCGGTCCCGGTGTCGCCCTCAAGGCGGAGACGGTCGGGCTCGCGGTCTCGCTGGAGCTGCCGCTGCTCGTGATCGACATCCAGCGGGGCGGGCCGTCCACCGGGCTGCCGACCAAGACGGAGCAGGCGGACCTGCTGCAGGCAATGTACGGCCGCAACGGCGAGGCACCGGTCCCGGTGATCGCCCCGCGGACGCCGGCCGACTGCTTCGACGCGGCACTGGAGGCGGCCCGGATCGCGCTGACCTACCGGACGCCGGTGATGCTGCTCTCCGACGGCTACCTGGCCAACGGCAGCGAGCCCTGGCGGATCCCGGAGCTGGAGGAGCTCCCCGACCTGCGGGTGCAGTTCGCGAACGGCCCCAACCACACCCTGGACGACGGCACCGAGGTCTTCTGGCCCTACAAGCGGGATCCGCAGACCCTGGCCCGGCCGTGGGCGGTCCCCGGCACGCCCGGTCTCGAACACCGCATCGGCGGCATCGAGAAGCAGGACGGCACGGGCAACATCTCCTACGACCCCGCCAACCACGACTTCATGGTCCGCACCCGGCAGGCCAAGATCGACGGCATCGACGTCCCCGACATCGAGGTGGACGACCCGGACGGCGCCAGGACCCTGGTGCTGGGCTGGGGATCGACCTACGGACCCATCACGGCCGCGGTACGGCGGCTGCGCGCGGCCGGGGAGCCGATCGCCCAGGCCCACCTGCGCCACCTCAACCCGTTCCCGCGCAATCTCGGCACTGTGCTGCAGGGTTACGACAAGGTGGTGATCCCGGAGATGAACCTGGGCCAGCTCGCCACCCTCATCCGGGCGAAGTACCTGGTGGACGCGCATTCGTACAACCAGGTCAACGGCATGCCGTTCAAGGCCGAGCAGCTCGCCACGGCGCTCAAGGAGGCCATCCATGACTGACGCCATGACTGACGCCATGACCGACGCCGGAACCGACGCCGGAACCGACGCCGGGACTCACGCCGCGGACGGGCTGCTGCAGCTCGTCCCCAAGGCCGAGGCCAAGCAGTCCATGAAGGACTTCAAGTCCGACCAGGAGGTGCGCTGGTGCCCGGGCTGCGGTGACTACGCGATCCTCGCCGCCGTGCAGGGGTTCATGCCCGAGCTGGGGCTGGCGAAGGAGAACATCGTCTTCGTCTCGGGCATCGGCTGCTCGTCGCGGTTCCCGTACTACATGAACACGTACGGCATGCACTCCATCCACGGCCGCGCCCCCGCCATCGCGACCGGGCTCGCGACCAGCAGGCGTGACCTGTCGGTGTGGGTGGTCACCGGTGACGGTGACGCGCTGTCCATCGGCGGGAACCACCTGATCCACGCGCTGCGCCGCAACGTCAACCTGAAGATCCTCCTCTTCAACAACCGCATCTACGGGTTGACGAAGGGGCAGTACTCGCCGACCTCCGAGGTCGGCAAAATCACCAAGTCGACACCGATGGGTTCGCTGGACGCCCCGTTCAACCCGGTGTCGCTGGCGATCGGCGCCGAGGCGTCCTTCGTCGCCCGCACGATCGACTCCGACCGCAAACACCTCACCGAGGTGCTGCGTGCGGCCGCCGCCCACCCGGGCACGGCCCTGATCGAGATCTACCAGAACTGCAACATCTTCAACGACGGCGCCTTCGACGCCCTCAAGGACAAGCAGTCGGCAGAGGAGGCACTGATCCGCCTGGAGCACGGGAAACCCATCCGCTTCGGCGGTGGGGGCACCTCCCGCTCGAGCGAAGCCGAGAGTGGGGGAGGCCCGCGCGGTGTCGTACGCGACCGCCTCACCGGCGACCTGAAGGTGGTCGACGTGACCGCGGACAACGAGTCCGAGGTCCTCGTCCACGACGCCCACTCCCCCTCCCCCACCACGGCCTTCGCGCTGTCCCGGCTGGCCGACCCCGACACCCTGCATCACACGCCCGTCGGCGTCTTCCGCTCGGTGGAACGGCCCGTCTACGACGTCCAGATGTCCGGGCAGCTGGACACCGCGGTCGAACAGCACGGCAAGGGCGACCTCGCGGCGCTGCTGGCCGGCGGGGACACCTGGACGGTCGTGGGCTGACCCGGCCCGGGAGGAGCATCGAGCAGCGGGGCCCGGACGGCACGTCCGGGCCCCGTTCACGTTCCCGGGGGCCGGCTTCCGGGGGCCCCGCTCCGCGGCCTCAGGCGCGCTTCGCGTCGTCGTACGCCGCCCTGGCCCGCTCCACGTCCGCCATCCGCCGCTCGGTCCACAGCGCCAGGTCCCGCACCTGCCGAGCGGCCTCGCGGCCGAGATCGGTGAGCGAGTAGTCGACCCGGGGCGGGATGACGGGCTTGGCGTCGCGGTGGACGAGGCCGTCGCGTTCCAGAGTCTGCAGGGTCTGGGTGAGCATCTTCTCGCTGACCCGGCCGATCGCGCGGCGCAGCTCGCTGAAGCGGTGGGGGCGGTCGAGGAGCTCGATCAGGACCAGGACGCCCCAGCGGCTGGTGACGTGCTCCAGGACCAGGCGGTAGGGGCACATCGCCTCGCCGACGACGTCCTTCGCGGCCTTCGGCGGATCGACTTCGGCAGCACTTACGGTCATGCCAGTACCTTACTTCAAAGTGGGTACTTTCCTTTAGTTAGCGCTCCCCCTAGGGTTAGTGACATCGGAACCCCACAAGGAGATCGCACACCATGAGCATCGTTGTCACCGGAGCCACCGGACACCTCGGCCGTCACGTCGTGACGCAGCTGCTGGAGAAGGTCCCGGCCGAGCAGATCACCGCCGTCGTACGCGACGAGGCCAAGGCCGCCGACTTCGCCGCCGCGGGCGTGACGATCGCCGTCGCGGACTACAACGCCCCCGAGACCTTCGACCGCCTCTTCGCCGCCGGCGACAAGGTGCTGCTGATCTCCGGCAACGAGTTCGACAAGGGCCGTCCAGGCCAGCACAAGGTCGTCATCGACGCCGCCAAGGCGGCCGGCGTGGCCCTGCTCGCGTACACCAGCGCCCCGGGCAGCCTGCACGCCTCGCTGGTGGACGACCACCGCGCCACCGAGGAGGTGCTGCTCGCCTCCGGCCTGCCGTACACCCTGCTGCGCAACGGCTGGTACCACGAGAACTACACCGAGAACCTCGCCCCGGTCCTGGCGCACGACGCCGTCGTCGCGGCCGCCGGGGAGGGCCGGGTCTCCTCGGCCTCCCGCGCCGACTACGCGGCCGCCGCGGTGGCCGTACTGACCGGCGAGGGCCACGAGAACCGGACCTACGAGCTCGGCGGCGACGTCGCCTGGAGCTTCGCCGAGTACGCGGCCGAGCTCACGAAGCAGACCGGCAAGGAGATCGCCTACAACTCCGTGCCCGGCGAGGTGCTGCAGGGCATCCTGACCGGCGCCGGCGTGCCGGAGATGTTCGCCGCGATCCTGGTCGACGTCGACGCATCCATCGCCAAGGGCGAGCTGGTCGTCGACTCCGGCGACCTCTCCCGCCTGACCGGCCGCCCGACCTCCCCGATCTCCGAGGCGATCGCCGCCGCGCTCAAGTAGGCCCGGCAGAAACGACCCACCCCGGTCTGTCATGACCGTATGCCGATACGGCCATGACAGACCGGGGTGCTCGGCGCTACCTTCGTCCCGGCGTGCTGAAGCTGGGCGTGAGGAGGGCCGGTGGCCGGCATATCGAAGGGTGAGCGGCGGACAGGACTGGTGAACGGCTTCGCGGCCTACGGGATGTGGGGGCTGGTCCCCCTGTTCTGGCCCCTGCTGAAGCCCGCCGGGTCGCTGGAGATCCTCGCCCACCGGATGGTGTGGTCCCTCCTCTTCGTCGCCGTCGCACTCGTCTTCGTACGGCGCTGGGCGTGGGCCGGCGAGCTGCTGCGGCAGCCGCGCCGGCTGGCCCTGGTGACGGTCGCCGCCGCCGTGATCACCGTCAACTGGGGCGTCTACATCTGGGCCGTCAACGCCGGGCACGTGGTCGAGGCCTCCCTCGGCTACTTCATCAATCCCCTGGTGACCATCGCCATGGGCGTGCTGCTCCTGAAGGAACGGCTGCGGCCCGTGCAGTGGGCGGCGGTGGGCGTCGGATTCGCCGCCGTCGTCGTCCTGGCCGTCGGCTACGGGCAGCCGCCGTGGATCTCCCTCGTCCTCGCCTTCTCCTTCGCCACGTACGGACTCGTCAAGAAGAAGGTCAACCTCGGCGGCGTCGAGTCACTCGCGGCGGAGACCGCGATCCAGTTCCTGCCGGCGCTCGGCTATCTGCTGTGGCTGGCCGGCCACGGCGAGTCCAGCTTCGTGAACGACGGCGCCGGGCACGCCGCCCTGCTGGCCTCCACCGGCATCGTCACCGCCGTCCCGCTGGTCTGCTTCGGCGCCGCCGCGATCCGCGTCCCGCTCTCCACGCTCGGCCTGCTGCAGTACCTGGCACCGGTGTTCCAGTTCCTGCTCGGCATCCTCTACTTCCACGAGGCGATGCCGCCCGAGCGCTGGGCCGGCTTCGTCCTGGTCTGGCTCGCCCTCGCCCTGCTCACCTGGGACGCGCTGCGTACCGCCCACCGGGGCGCGCGGGCGCTCGCGGCAGCGCCCGTACCACGGCCGGCCGCCCCGGTCGCGGAGACTCCCGCAAGTCAGGTGTGACCGTCGGAGCCGTCGGCTATAAGTGGGCGGCATGACGCAGACGCCCGCACCCCTGCACTGGAAGCTCGTCGTCGACGCCCGTGACCCGCACGCGCAGGCCGACTTCTGGGCCGCCGCGCTGCACTACGTCGCCGAGGACAACAGCGCGTTCGTGGAACGGCTGCTGGAGCTGGGCGCACTGCCGGGCGCGGCCACCCTGGAGTACCACGGCCGTGCCGCCTTCCGTGACCTGATCGCCGTACGGCACCCGGACGACCCGTACGACGAGGAGCGCGGGACGGGGCTGGGGCGGCGACTGCTGTTCCAGCGCGTGCCGGAGGCGAAGTCCGGAAAGAACAGGCTCCACATCGACCTGCACGCCGGGGAGGGGAGGCGGGCGAACGAGGTGGCGCGCCTGGAGGCGCTGGGCGCTGCCGTGGTGCGGCATGTCTCCGAGCCCTCCGGGGCGTGGACCGTGATGGCCGACCCGGAGGGCAACGAGTTCTGCGTGCAGTGACCGGTTCTACGTGTAGTGACGGCGACGTCGACGGCGGCGGCGAGGCTCAAGCGTTCCCGGCCGCTCGGCGGGCCCGTTCCGTGAGCCGCGCCATCCGGGCGCGGGCCGACTCCAGGTCCTCGGTGTCGTCGGCCGCCGGGCCGCCCTCGGTGGCGAGCCGCGCCCACAGGTCGATCAGCTCGCGGCCCAGGCGCAGTCCGTGCTCGGGGTCGCGCACCGCGCGCCAGGCGGTCGCCGCGCTCCGCACGTTCCCGTACGCCGCCTCGGCGTTCCCGGCGTGCTGGCGCTGCCGGGCCAGGTCGAGGGAGAGGTGGAAGGCCCGTACCGGGTCGCCCGCCAGGTAGGAGATGTACGCGGTCAGCTCACCCAGGTGCAGTACCTCGGTGTGGTCGGCCCCGAGGACGGCGGCGGCCTCGGCGACGGTGCGCTCCGCGAGCTCGGCCGCCGCTTCGATACGGCCCGTCCGGACGGCCTCGTTGATCCGCGCCACCGGCTCGGTGAGCAGGACGGCCCCTTCCGCCGTCAGCGTCACGGGCTCGTCCCCGAGCACCTCCTCGGCGACCGCGTCGAAGCCGCGGGCGGGGGTGGGGGTGGAGCGGGGGTCGAGGTCGGGGTGCGGGTACCGGTCGGCCGCCGGCTCCTCGGCGACCGGCGCGGGGGCGGCGGCAGGGGCCGGAGCGGGAGCAGGGGCCGGAGCGGGAGCAGGGGCCGGAGCGGGAGCGGGCGCAAGGGCCGGAGCGGGAGCAGGGGGGCTCATCACGGGCGGCGGGCCGAAGACACCGGTGGGCGGACGCACGGTACCGGGCGCGGGCGGCAGGGACGGAACCACGACCGACGGGGCAGGCGGGGCCGACGGCGTGGACGGGGCCGGCGGGGCGGCGGGCGGTTGCGGTACCGCGTGCAGCGCCTGCCGGGGGAACACCGGGGCCGCCGCCCGCACGGATGGGGCAGGTGCCGGTCGGGCCGGTGTCGGATCGGCCGTCGCCGGGCCGGTCGGTGCGGATGCCTTCGGCGCGTGCTGTTCCTTCGGTTCGGCGGCCGGTGCGGCCAGTCGTACCGGGTCGCCGGTGAAGCTGCTGGAACCGTCCAGGTTCACCTGGAGGGGGACGACGTAGCCGATGCGGGTGTCGTGGACGGTGGCGAGGACGGGACGGCCGGCGGCGCGGGCGAGGCGCTGGAGGTGGTTGAGGACCGCCTGCTGGGGTTCCTCACCGGGGCCCGGGAGCAGCGGTACGCCGTCCACGGAGGCGGCCGCGCCCGCCACCCGGACGTCGATCGGTGCCAGGCGCCCCTCCTGCTGGACTTCCCGCTGCTCCTCGCGGCTGAGTCGGGACATCGGCCCTCATTCCCCCGGCGTCACCATCCGGTCGTACCCAGGTCGTACTCGTGCGTACGATCCAGTGTCTCCGCTCGCAACGACTCGCGCGTCACCGCGACGTCACAGCCTCGCACCAGGAAGGAGCCGCCCCCGGCAGGCCGCGGGCGGACCGGGGCTCGGGCGGGCCCGGGGGCCGGGACCGGGACGGTGTGGGCCCCGCTAGGCGGTGATGTCCCTCGTCGTGAACCGTGCCCAGGCCGCCGATCCGAACACCGCCGTGTACAGAGCCTGCAGCTCCAGGTTCTTGACCAGGTCGTCCCAGTAGACGGGATCGCGCATCAGGTCGGCGAAGGACAGCCAGTAGTGGGAGAAGAAGTACGGCTGCAGCGCGTGCAGCTGGGGTATCTGGTCGAGGATCTGGACCGTGATGACCAGGCCTACGGTCGTCGCCATCGCCGCGATGCCGCTGTTGGTCAGGGTGGACACGAACAGGCCGAGGGCGGCGACACCGGCCAGGGACACGGCGACCACCAGGGCGATCAGCAGGGCACGGCCGAGGCCTTCGGCGAAGGAGATCCGGGTGCCGGAGATCGTCGTCAGGTCGCCGAGCGGGAAGAAGAGCGCACCGACGGCGAGCGCGGAGGCCGCCACCACCAGGGTCGCAACGAGGCAGAAGGCCATCGTCGTCGCGTACTTGGCGAGCAGGAGGCGGGTGCGGCCCGCCGGGGCGACCAGGAGATAGCGCAGCGTGCCGGCGTCGGCCTCGCCCGCGACCGCGTCCCCGGCGACCACCCCGACCGCCATCGGCAGGAAGAACGGGAGGGTCGCGGCCAGCGCCGTGAACACCAGGAACAGTCCGTTGTTGGTGACCTGGCTGATGAACGCGGGGCCTTCACCGCCGCCCCGGCCGACCTCCCCGCCGCCCCGCGTCTCGATCCTGACGGCGACCCCGACGAGGATCGGCACCGCCGCCAGCACGCCGAGCAGGGCGAGGGTGCGCCAGCGGCGGAACGTGGTGACGAGTTCGCTGCGCAGCAGGCCGAGACTCCACAGCGGGTTCGGCCGTGCGGCCGCCGTGTCCACGACGGCCAGGTCAGCCCGCGACATCGAAGCCCTCTCCGGTCAGTGCCACGAACGCGTCCTCCAGCGAGGCCCGTTCCACGGTGAAGCCGCGGACCCGGACGCCCGCGGTGACCAGCGCGGCGTTGACCTCGGCAAGGTCGCGCTCGGGCGGCTCGCCGGTCACCCGGTCCTCGGCGGCGACGACGTCCGCGACGCCCTGTTCCTTGAGCACCCGGGCCGCGTCCCCGGGGTCCGGGGTGGTCACCACGAGCCGGCCGCGCGCCCCGGACGCCAGGTCGGCCATCGCGCCCTGGGCGATCAGCCGGCCCTGCGCCATCACGGCCGCGTGGGTGCAGACCTGCTCGATCTCGTCGAGGAGGTGGGAGGAGAGGAACACGGTCGTGCCGTCCCCGGCCAGTTCCCGCACCAGAGTGCGGATCTCCCGCATGCCCTGCGGGTCGAGGCCGTTGGTCGGCTCGTCCAGGACCAGCAGCCTGCGCGGCTGGAGCAGCGCGGCGGCGAGGCCCAGGCGCTGCTTCATGCCGAGGGAGTACGCCTTCGCCTTCTTCGCGGCGGCGGCTCCGAGACCCACCCGGTCCAGCGCGGCCTCCACGCGGGCGCGCCGGGTGCGTGGGTCGGCGGCCGGGTCGGCGGCGTCGTACCGCAGCAGGTTGTCGCGGCCGGAGAGGAAGCCGTACAGCGCCGGGCCCTCGATGAGGGCGCCGACGTGCGGCAGTACGACGCGGGAGGCGCGCGGCATCGGGTGGCCGAGGACGCGGACGGTGCCCGAGGTGGGTGCGATCAGGCCCATCAGCATGCGGATGGTGGTGGTCTTGCCGGAGCCGTTCGGGCCGAGGAAGCCGAAGACGCTGCCCGCGGGGACGGTCAGGTCGAGACCGTCCACGGCGAGCTGTCCGCCGCGGTAGCGCTTGGTGAGGCCACGGGCGTCGATGACACCCGCGGCCACCGGCGCGCCGTCCCCCAGGTCACCTGGGTCACCCGGGTCACCCGGGTCACCCGGGTTGCCCACGTCCTCGGGGCGCCCGGAGTTCCCGGGGTCCCCGGGCTCCTCCGGCTCCCGCTCCGTGGCGGACGGTCGGTCCATCGGCTCCCTCGATTCGTCGTGCGGCAGAGGGCACCCACCGCACCCGCGCCGCCCCTGCTAGCCCGCGTCGGCCGCCTTCACCAGCGCGGCCTTGTCCACGGCACCGACGTACACCTTGCCGTCGTCCGTCATCAGGGCGTTGATCAGCCGGGTGGAGAAGACGGTGCCCTTGCCGAACTTGCCGGAGACGGGGTCGCCGAGCGAGCCGAGGAAACCGCCCAGGTCACCGCCGCCCGACGCGGAGCCGGTGGGCAGGCCTCCCTTGCTGCCGGTGTCGAGGACGGCTATGGAGTTCCAGCCCTTGCCGAGGACGTCGAAGCCGGACTTGTCGAGGTCCTTGGCGGAACCGTGGCCGGGGGCCTCGGAGGCCTTGCCGCCCCGCTCCGTCCGGTTGCCCCCAGCCGTCCTGCCTGCCTTGCCCGCCTGGTCGCCCTCGGTGACCTTCGCGCCCTTGGGCGGGGTGAAGTCGAAGGTGGAGGCGGCCGGCTTCGCGAAGCTGACCTGCGTGTAGCCGGCGTCGACGACGGCCGCGCCGCCGCTCGACGGGGTGAGGGTGAACTTCAGCGGCGTACCGGTCTTGGCGTCCACCGCGATACTGATCGCGCCGACCGTCGTACCGGACTGCTTGGGCTTGATGACGAGTCGGTAGGCGTCCCGGCCCGCCACCTGGGCGGTGCCGTCGACCGTCACCGACGTGGTGTCGTCGACCGACTTGAGGACCTCGTCGGCGAAGTCCTTGGGCGTGGCCGGGGTTTCGTGCTGCTCGGCCTTGCCGGAGTCGGCGGCGGTGGAGTGGTAGACCTCGTTGGACTTGCTGTCGTAGCCCCACACGTCGGTGCCGTTGTGGATGAGGCTGTACTCGGCGCCGCTCTCCAGCACCGACACCTTCTGCTTCTCGGGGCCGTCGGCGGCCACCCGCAGGGTGTGCGTGCCCGAGGCCAGCTCGGTCAGCTTGCTGGTCGGGTCGGCGGACGAGCCGTCGCCGCGGCCCTGCACCGCCCCGGACATCAGGCCGCTCTCCAGACCACCGAGGTCGGGCAGGCCGAGGTCGGTGCTGATCTTCACGGTGCCGGACAGCTGCTGCACGTCCGACTTGGCGATCTTGTCGATGAGTTCCTGGGCGGTGATCTTCGGCAGGTCGGGGTCGCCGGAGTCGGCGAGCGCCGGGACCAGGCCGATGGTGGCCGCGGCCACGCCCACCACTGCAACGGGGACGACGTACCGTGTGGCCTTGCGCCGTCGCTCGGCGCGCAACTCGTCGCCGGCCTGCGCGGCCCCCGTGCTGTCGTCGGATTCGTACGGTGCCATGTGTGCCTTACCTCCGTCGTCGGCGGCGGCCGTTCTCGCACGTGTCCCACCCTGAGCCGCCATTCTCACCCGAATCGGTGAGTGGTGGTGATTTCCGTGGCTTCCATCTCACCAAATCGGGGGCGGGTAAGCGTCAGACCACGGAGCCAACTCCGCGTACACCTGCGGTATGACACAAGGGTGGAGGCGCCTTCCCGACCCGTAGGGGTCGTGCGGAGAAGACGCCTCTTGGTCACGTGCCGTGTCCGGCCGGCCGACGTGCCGTGTCCGGCTGGCGACGGTCTGTGTCAGGTGGGCCGACAGTACGTGTCCGGTGGGCCGACGGCCCGTGGTGGGCCCGCCGACGGTCCGTGGTGGGCCCGCCGACGGTCCGTGGCCGGCCGTTACGTGTCGTGTCCGTTCCGCTCCGTGCTGCGCGGGCCCGTAGTCCGCGCGGCCAAGGGGACGCCACCGAGGGCACCCGGGGTGCGGGAGCCGTCGGAAGGACTATCCGGCTCGGTGGACCACCGCGTCGCACAGTTCCACGAGCGCCGCCTTCGGGTCGCATTCCGGCAGCGGACTCAGCGCGGCCCGCGCCTCCTCCGCGTACCGGACCGCGTCCCGGCGGGCCTGCTCCAGTGCCGGATGCGCCCGCAGCGCCGTCAGGGCCTCCGCGTGGCGCGCGTCGTCCGTGAGGTCGGAGTCCAGCAGCTCGCACAGGGCGATGTCCTCGGCCAGCCCCAGCCGGGCCGCCCGCTCCCGCAGCCGGAGCACCGGAAGCGTGGGCACGCCCTCGCGCAGGTCCGTCCCCGGGGTCTTGCCGGACTCCTGGGAGTCGGAGGCGATGTCCAGGACGTCGTCGGCGAGCTGGAAGGCGACACCGAGCCGTTCGCCGTACTGGGTGAGGACGTCGACGACCGTCTCGTCGGCGCCGGACAGCATCGCGCCGAAGCGGCAGGAGACCGCGACCAGCGAGCCGGTCTTGCCGCTGAGCACGTCGAGGTAGTGCTCGACCGGGTCGCGGCCGTCCGACGGGCCTGCCGTCTCCAGGATCTGACCGGTCACCAGCCGTTCGAACGCGAGGGCCTGGACCCGGACCGCCTCGGGGCCGAGGTCGGCGAGGATCTGGGAGGCCCGGGCGAAGAGGAAGTCGCCGGTGAGGACCGCCAGCGAGTTGCCCCAGCGGGTGTTGGCACTGTCGACGCCGCGGCGCACGGCGGCCTCGTCCATGACGTCGTCGTGGTACAGCGTGGCCAGGTGGGTGAGCTCGACGACGACGGCCGAGGGCACGACCCCGGGCGCGTACGGGTCGCCGAACTGCGCGGCGAGCATCACCAGCAGCGGACGGAACCGCTTCCCACCGGCGCGCACGAGGTGCTGCGCGGCCTCCGTGATGAACGGGACCTCGCTCTTGGTGGCGTCTAGCAAGCCTTCCTCGACAGCCGTCAATCCGGCCTGGACATCGGCTTCCAGAGCCTGGTCCCGCACGCTCAGCCCGAACGGCCCGACGACGGTCACGAGGGGTCTCCTGTCTGCTGGTGTCTACTGGCGATTACGCGGTTTGTCGATAGGTCGCTGCCATCACTCAAGTCAGCGTATCCGGTCAGGTTTCGATCACCGATAGCGCCCACGGTTACACCCCGGGCGCTATCGGATCACGACCGTTATGTTTTTGATCAGCCGATACGACCTGACATCCACTGACTTAACAGGAAGTGCGCGCAGTTGTCCCGAACCGCGATCCAGGCCGTGTCCCGCAGTCGTCGCAGCACCGGTCTCCGCGCCGGGTCCGGATCCGGGGTGACACCCGGGCCCGTCCGGCGGAGAGCCTCCGGACGGCCGCCACCCGGAAACGAGCCCAGCCCCCTCGGCCGCCGTCACCTGCCCGGGCGTACCTCTCCGCACCGTCCACCCGAGCCGGCGGGGCCCCCGATGCGCGAACGGCGGCACCCCGCCCCCGCCCGCACACCCGCTCTCCACGGGACCACGCACGGCGACCTCCACGTTCCGTCGACCTACGCCCCCTCGGCTTGCGCATCCTCGACTCGTGTTCCCCCTGTCCGCATTCCCATGGCCGCCACCCTCTCGGGTTCCCGCCCGGGCGGCCGTCATGACAACGACGCGCACCGCAGGGGAGGTTCCGTCCTCACGGTGGACACGCACACCGGTGGCCACCAGTTCCGGACCCCTCCCCCTGCGAAGTGACGAGAATCACCCAGGCGCGCGTCAGCCCCCGTCACCCGACCTGCCAATCGCCCGCCATGACCTCTCCGTTGGGCCGGGCCACCGGCACGCGCGCGTAGCCAGGGCTTCGGAAGTTGACGAAGCCCTGGCCTCTGCCCCACCCGCCAAGAATCCGCCCAATCCGGCAATTCGGACTATTGATAGCAATTACTTACACTAAGGGCCGCCTCACACGCCTCCGCGGGCGGCAATCCGTGCGAATGCGAGCAGGGAAGCTTTCCGCCCGAACCGGGGAAAGGATGGATTCCGCGAATCCCTCATGTCCGATTTGCCGCTATTGCGGATTCGTGAAGTAGGTCACGTGCCCTCAAATGCCACAAGGCATTGAAGCGACCCCCCTTCCCTTCCCCTGTGGGCCAGTTGAGGGTTGGCACTCGCAAAGGATCAAGCGGTTCATACGCCGCGGATCAAGGCCAATCGGCACGTTGTGTGCATCAGGCTCTTGTTCCGGACATGTGCTCTCGCATACGTTCCGCCTCGCCGGGCGGACGCCGAATCCTGCCGCCGCCCGTAGTGACCCATCGACGAGTTCATTCGCACGGCAGGAGCGGGGGACCCAGGTAAGTCGCCGGACCGGGCGGCCGACGCCGCAGAACAGACGTCGTTCCGGAACGGCTAGGGGTGAAGTCGTATCGCCTTCCGGCGGTGCGGCCGGGCACTCCCCGGGCCCGAACCCGACAGCTCACCTCGCAGGCGACGGAGAGGAACCTCGCCATGTCTGTTGCCGCCCAGCACCGCCGTCCCCGCCGTAACCCCATCGTCCGCACCCTCACCGTCGTCGGCACCGGTGCCGCCGTCCTCGCTCTCCCCCTCATCGGGGCGACGACCGCGTCCGCCGCCGGCTCCTCCACCACGACGGCCTCCACGACCCTCGCCGGGTACCCGAACAACCTCGACGGCTGGATCCGCGAGTCGCTCGCGATCATGGCCGAGAAGAACATCCCGGGCACCTACGACGGCATCCACCGCAACATCATGCGGGAGTCCTCCGGCAACCCGCAGGCCATCAACCTCTGGGACTCCAACGCGGCCGCCGGCATCCCCTCCAAGGGCCTGCTCCAGGTGATCGACCCGACGTTCAAGACGTACCACGTGGACGGCACGTCGTTCGACATCTACGACCCGGTCGCGAACATCACCGCCGCCTGCAACTACGCCGCCGCGCGGTACGGCTCGATCGACAACGTGCACGGCGCGTACTGATCGACGTCCCGCTTCAGTCGAAGAGTCTTTCGAGGACGACGGCGATGCCGTCGTCCTCGTTCGACGTGGTGATCTCGTCGGCGACCGCCCGGAGTTCGGGGTGGGCGTTGGCCATCGCCACCCCGTGGGCCGCCCACTCGAACATCGGGATGTCGTTGGGCATGTCACCGAAGGCGATGGCCCGCCCGGGGCTCAGGCCCAGCCGGTCGGCGGCCAGTGCGAGCCCGGTCGCCTTGGTCACGCCGCACGGCTGCAGTTCGACGGTGCCCGGCCCCGACATCGTGACCGTCGCCAGCGATCCGACGACCGAGCGGGCGATCGTCGCCAGTTCGTCGTCGGACAGGGTGTGGTGCCGCAGCAGCACCTTGCTGATCGGCGCGCACCACAGGTCGTCGCGCCGGGCGACGCGCAGCGCGGGCAGCGTGGGACGGGGCATCAGATAGCCCGGCTCGATGAGCGTGAGCCCGTCCACGCCGTCCTGGTCGACCGCCGCGTACACCTGGCCGACCTCTGCCTCGATCTTGCCGAGTGCGGTCTCCGCCAGTTCCCGGTCCAGGGTGACCGACCAGAGCAGCCGGTGCGCCCCGGCGTCGTACACCTGCGCGCCCTGGCCGCAGACCGCGAGTCCCGTGCAGCCGAGGTCACCGAGGAGCGGGCGCACTCTCGGGGCCGGGCGGCCGGTCACCACGAGGTGCTGGGCACCGGCCCGGCGGGCCCGCCCGAGCGCGGCGAGCGACCGTTCCGACAGGGTGTCGTCGCCGCGCAGCAACGTGCCGTCCAGGTCGGTGGCGATCAGTGAGTACGGGGAGGGTGCGACCATGATCAGAGAATACGGACAGCACGGCCGTGGGACTCACGTGCGTTTCGGCCTCAAGTGACGCCCACCGCCTCCGTGATGGGGCCGTCGCCGGCGCGTGTGTCAGTGCGTGCGCCGCGTTTTCCGGTACCCGCGGCAAGCACCCTTCGGACCCGGCCCGCGATGCACCGCAGGTCGGGGCGGTCCGACGGCTCGGACTCCGGTTCGACGGGGACGGTGACGCCGTCGAACCGGGTTTCGCAAACCCGCTGTTGAGGGCGGCGCCGCGTTTCGGGGCTGCGCGAGCGTGACGGCGGTACGGGTGCGCGGCCCGGAGCCGGCGCGGTCCGTCGCGGCGGTGCCCACGCGGTCGCCGGTGGCGGCCATGGCGTGGTCGGCGGTGCGCTGGTCGGTGCCTGCGTCACTGGTGCGGTCGGTGGAGACCGGGGCGCCGCCGGTGGTGTCGGCGCCGGTCAGGGTGGTGGCGGTCAGAGCGGCGCCGGTCAGGGCGGTGAGGGTGCCTGCTGCGTGGCGTTGCCGGAGCCGCGGCGGTTGGTGCGCCACAGCTGGTAGAGGTGCTTCGCGCCCGGGCGCACGAAGCGGGCGAGCATGGTGACGAACGGCAGCGGGTCGTCACCCGCCAGCCAGGCCAGCTCGGTCCCGCTCGGCCGCTTCGGCGCGTGCGGTGTCGTGTAGCCGCTGCGACGGTAGGCGAGGAGGGCGGGCAGGTCGATGTTCTCCACGACGTACCGGTGGCCGGCCCGCTGTTCCCCCTCCGGAACGCGACGCCCGGTCAGGTCCAGGTGCATGGCGCGTACGACGTCCACCCCCGACTCGCTCTCGAAGAGCCGGAACTGGGCGCCCATCCGCGGGTTGAAGTCGAGCAGCTTGTACTGCCCGTCGCGCCGGTCGAAGCGCAGGTCGAGATCGATGACGCCGGTGAAGCCGATCTGCTTGATGAAACGCGCGGCAAGGTCGGCGAGTTCCGGGTTGTCGACGACGTACGCGTTCGCGGTCATGCCGGCGTGCGGCGGCCAGGAGCGGACCTTGACCCCGGTGAACAGGGCACGCGGAGTGGAGTCGGCGTCGAAGTAGGCGTGCACGATCCAGTCCTCGGCCTCCTCCCTCGGGAGGTACTCCTGGAGGATGACACCCGGATGGGTGCCCCAGTCACGCGCGA
This sequence comes from Streptomyces sp. NPDC086777, assembly GCF_040702065.1. Classification (NCBI taxonomy): domain Bacteria; kingdom Bacillati; phylum Actinomycetota; class Actinomycetes; order Kitasatosporales; family Streptomycetaceae; genus Streptomyces; species Streptomyces sp. NPDC086777. The sequence goes on from NZ_JBFBJI010000028.1 coordinate 50,600, forward strand.
GGGCGAGCAGTCCCTCCCTGGTGGCGATCCGCGTCGTTCCGTTGACGGCGGGCTGCCTGCGCCGGACGAACGCCTCACGGTTCTTGGCGACGATCGGGAAGCGGGCCTTCTCCGCGAAGTCGGCGATCTCGTCGTACGAGTCGGGAAAGGCGGCCGCCGGGCTCGGGACGCCGTGTTCCACGCACAGTTCGTGCAGGCCCCGCTTGCTCGCCAGCCGACGGGGCAGTTCCGGATCCACGCGCGGGAAGAGGAACCGGTCGCCGAGCGCGTCCTGGTGCTCGGCGATCAGGACGGCGGCCTCCTCGTCGGTGGGGATCAGCACCGTCGGGCGGCCGATGCGGCGACCGATGCGCAACAGTCCCTCGACGAGATGGTCCGGCTCCTCGGCGCCTGTTGTCGGCCACACGAACGCCCGTTTGAGGTAGCGGGACGAAGCCGCCGGTGTGTACGCGTCCTCCGTGATCGCGTACATGGGAACGCCCAGGCGGCCCAGACTGCGAATCGCGCCGACCCCGCCGTGGTGCAGCGGATAGTCGCCGAACTTGACGATCAGGCCCGGCACGTCGCGGTCCGCCTCGAACGGCACGCTGACGGCATTCCTGGCCACGGGTCCCCCCACGTGTCCCCCTCTACGGACCGGACCCACCCCGTCCGTGTCCCCCAAAGGACGCTAAGCCGGAATTGCCTGCTCCGACAAGGCCTATTAGGACATTGCGAACTCTTTAGACACTGTCACGACAGCCAACTCACCCGTAACGTGTGGCGCGACCACATGGAATGCCGCGCAGCGCCATAGTGACGTCGCCACATGGCCATTCCCCGCGCGGCACGGATGAGAGTGAGGCAGCCACCCCATGCCCCCCTTGCCCCCCTTCGAGGTCCCCGAGGGTGACCCCTTCGGCCCGAACAACCTTCCGTATGGCGTGTTCTCGACCTCCGCCAGCTCGGAACGGAGGGTCGGCGTCCGCCTCGGTGACCACGTCCTCGACGCCGGCGCCGCGGCCCTCGCCCTCGGCTCCCCCTACGCCTCCCTGCTCGCCCGGCCGACCCTCAACCCGCTGCTGGCCGCCGGCCGCACCGCCTGGTCGGACGTACGACGCGCCCTGACCGCCTGGGTGACCGTGCCCGCGCACCAGGAGACACTCGCCCCCCTCCTGCACCCGCTGGCCGAGGTGACCCTGCATCTGCCCTTCGAGGTCGCCGACTACGTCGACTTCTACGCCTCCGAGAACCACGCCCGGAACGCCGGCCGCATCTTCCGCCCCGACGCCGCCGAACCGCTCACCCCCAACTGGAAGCACCTGCCGATCGGTTACCACGGGCGCGCGGGCACGGTCGTGGTGTCCGGGACGGACGTCGTACGGCCCTCGGGACAGCGGAAGGCGCCCTCGGACCCGGCACCGCTGTTCGGCCCCTCGGTACGGCTGGACATCGAGGCCGAGGTCGGCTTCGTCGTCGGCACGCCGTCACCGCAGGGCAGCCCGGTGGCACTGGCCGACTTCAGGGAGCACGTGTTCGGCCTCTGCCTGCTGAACGACTGGTCGGCGCGGGACATCCAGGCCTGGGAGTACGTCCCGCTCGGGCCGTTCCTCGGCAAGTCGTTCGCCACTTCGGTCTCGGCGTGGATCACCCCGCTCGACGCGCTGGAGGAGGCACGGGTCGCCCCGCCGAGGCGGACGCATCCGCTGCTGCCGTACCTCGACGACGCCATGGAGGAGCCTGCCGGCTACGACCTGCGGATCTCGATCGCGATCAACGGGCAGACCGTGTCCGAGCCGCCGTTCTCCACCATGTACTGGACCGCCGCCCAGCAACTCGCCCACCTGACGGTCAACGGTGCCTCCCTGCGCACCGGGGACCTCTACGGCTCCGGCACGGTGAGCGGCGCGGAGCCCGGGCAGCGCGGGTCACTGCTGGAGCTGACCTGGAACGGGCGTGACCCGCTCGAACTCGCGGACGGAAAGCGGACGTACCTCGAGGACGGCGACGTGGTGACCATGTCGGGCTGGGCTCCGGGGCCGGACGGCGGCCGGGTGGGCCTCGGAGAGGTCAGCGGGCGGGTCGTGGCGGGGTGAAGAGAACGCCGGGCCGGTGAACGCAAGGGTGTGCCCGGATCGTCGTCGACACCTGACTCGGGGCACCCGGCACCGTCATACTGACGGGACACGCACCATGCGTTGCGCCCGCACGCGCACCATGCGAGGCGTCGGCGCGCGCACCACGGGACGCGCCGGCGCGCGCCATGTCGAGCAACGGCGTACCGCCCCGCACCAGCCACCACCCGCACCCATCTCCGATCAGGAAACGGAGCCCCGGCATGACCGTCTGCCTGCTCCTGCTGACCGTCGTCGCCCTGACGGCCGCGGTGCCCGCGCCGCGAGCCCTGGTGCGGTCCTTGTGGCCGGAGCGGGAACCGGTGGTCGCGCTGTGGGTGTGGCAGTGCCTGGTCGCCACCGTGCTGATGTGCTGCCTGGCCGCGCTCACCCTGGGCGCGGCAGCGGTCTTCCACACCGTGCGCGACCGGGTGTTCGCGCCGGCGCCACCGGCGGTCACCGCCGCGTACGACCTCTCCGTCGCGCCCCCCTGGGCGGTCGTCCTCACCGTGCTGCTGGCGTCCGGGGCCGCATGGACGACGGCGATGCTCGCCCGCGAACTGGTCGAGGCCCGGCGCCGCCGCGACCGGACCCGCGCACACCTGCGCGAGCGGGCACCGGAACTGCCGGCAGGGCTGCCCGCGTCACGCGGACCGATGCTGGTGTTGGAGGACGAGTACCCGGACGCCTGGTGGATGCCGGGCCATCCCCCGCAGCTGGTCGTGACGACGGGGGCACTGCACCGCCTCACCGACCACCAGCTCGACGCCGTCCTCACCCACGAACGAGGCCACGCCCGCGCCCATCACGACTGGCTCCTCCACCTGTCCAGCGCCCTGGCCACGGGCTTCCCGCGCGTGCCGCTCTTCTCGCACTTCTGCGACCAGACCCACCGGCTCGTCGAACTCGCCGCGGACGACACGGCGTCCCGCCGCTGCGGTCATCTCACCACCGCACTGGCCCTGATCGAACTGAACCAGCACCGCGGGGTCCTGTCCTGCGCGTCGAGCCGCCGGTTGCTCGGCGAGCGCGTCGACCGCCTGCTGGAACCACCACCACGGCTGCTGCGCCGCCAGCGGGCCCTGACGACGACGGTGGCGGCCCTGGTCCCCCTGCTGCCGCTCCTGATCGCGTTCGCGCCCGGGCTGACGGCACTCGGCTAGCCGAGCACCACCGGGCCGCGGACCGCGGGCGGCACGAGCCGTGGAGCCGTCCTCAAAATTGTTCGGTTCCTCGCAGTGAGCGCGGGATAGCCTCGGCCCCGTCATCGTCCGTCAGGAAGAGGCAGGGGGCTGCGAATGCCGGAGCAGGACTGGGTCGTGCAGGCGGAAGAGCTCTTCGAGGCGGCGATGTTCGGCGGGGACACGTCCGCGCTGGACCGGTCCGACGACGTCCTGGACGCGGTCGAGGCACGGCTTTCCATGGCACGGGGCAAGGTCCTGCACGTGCGCTTCCTCAACGACCGCGAGGAGAACAGCCGGGAAGTGATGCTCTTCGAGCGCGCGGCGGAGCTGTACCGGCGACTGGAGGACGCGTCGGGTGAGGCGGGCGCGTTGTTCTGGATCGGCTGCTGGCACCAGGTGGTGAAGGGCGAGGGCGCCACCGGCAGGCCGTACTTCGAGCAGTCGTATGCGCTGGCGAAGTCCGTCGGCGACCGGTTGACGATGTCGTACGCGGTACGTCATCTCGGCTTCGCCGACAAGGACCAGGGACGCCTGGACCTGGCCCTGGAGCGGCTGACCGAGTCGGTGGCGCTACGCCGGGAGATCGGCTTCAAACCCGGGGAAGCGGCCGGGCTGGTGGCCCTGGCCTATCTCGCAGAGGAGACCGGCGACCGACCGACGGCACTCCAGCGCCTCGACGAGGCCCAGTCGGTTGCCCAGAGCTGCGGCGCGGAGGCGGTTTCGGGGTGGGTCGAACAGGCCCGCGCGTCCATGTCGGCGTAGCCGTCAGCGGTCGGGGTTCCGGTCGCAGCCGGAGGATCGCCGTTCCTCGCGCACGTGATCACCCAAGGACGCCCGACGGCTGAGACCTGCTTGCCGACATGGGGTGGGTGCCCAGGTGGACAGACCCGCGCCCTGGTGGCAGATCTTCCCCACGCTGTGGAAAATGCCCAGCTCAGCGGTGTGCGGACGGAGCCTCAAGTGGCGCAACCTTTCCGCAACACCCGGCTGGGCCGGGTCGGGCTGGCCGCGCAGTCGGGGCAGTTGCCGCACCGGGTGTCCGGTGGGCAGCGCCAGCGGGCGCAGTTGGCTCGTGCGCTGGCCGGTTCGCCGCGCGCGGTGCTGATGGACGAGCTGTTCGGGGCGCTGGACGCCCAGACCCGTTCACGGTGAGTGGTTCGTCGACTCCGACTACTGGTCGGGGCAGATGATGGCGGAGTTCGCCGCCGAGGTCGCCTCGGACCGGGGTGCGTTCGGTGGCCGCGGCCTCGCTGCGTGAGCTGGTCGAGACGCTTCCGTCGGATCCGGCGCTGGGCGACGCCCTGGTCGGCGCGCTCGGTGTGACCGATCCTCTGGTCCGGGCGGCCGTGCTCGACGTGCTGCGGGCGTTGCCCCTGGGTGGTGCCGGTGTCGAGGGGGCCCGTGCGGCTCTGGCCACGGCGACCGCCGACCCGGACGCGGATGTCAGGGCGTATGCGGCGAGGGGGCTGTGAACGGTCCCACGCCGCCGTGGGCCGCCGCCCTTATGTCCAGTCCTCCGGTTCCGGCTCCGCGTCCATCTCGGGCCAGTGGTCGTCGTATGCCGTTTCCGGCGACGCCTGGGCCGGGGCAGCGGGGGCCGGGGCGGCGGGAGCCGGGCCGGCGTCCGGTGTCTTCAGGGCGGCCAGTGCCCCGAGGACGCCCTCTCCGTAGGTCATGAGCTTCTTCTCGCCGACGCCGCCGACGGTGGCGAGCTCGGCGACGGACTCGGGCCACCTGCTGACGATCTCCCGCAGGGTGGCGTCGTGGAAGATCACGTATGCGGGTACGCCCTGTTCGCGGGCCTGCTCGGCGCGCCAGGCGCGCAGAGCCTCGAAGGCAGGGAGCAGTTCCTCGGGCAGCTCCGCCACGGCTGCCTTCGCCTTGCTCCTGCCGGAGGATCCGGCGGACCCGGAGCTTCCGGCCGCCCGTGAGACCGCCGGCTTCTTCGGCTCCTTGCGCAGCGGGACCTCGCGTTCCCGCCGTAGTACCGTCCCGCTGGCCTCGGTGAGCACCAAAGTGCCGTACTCGCCCTCGACGGCGAGCAGCCCCTGGGCGAGCAGTTGCCGGACGACGCCCCGCCATTCGCCTTCGTCGAGGTCGGTGCCGATGCCGAAGACGGACAGCTGGTCGTGGTCGAACTGGATGACCTTGGCGGTGCGCTTGCCGAGCAGGATGTCGACGATCTGGACGGCGCCGAACTTCTGCCCGCGTTCGCGCTGGAGCCGTACGACGGTGGAGAGGACCTTCTGCGCGGCGACGGTGCCGTCCCAGGTCTCGGGCGGGGTGAGGCAGGTGTCGCAGTTGCCGCAGCCGGCGGTGTCGGGGTCCTGGCCGAAGTAGTTGAGGAGTTGCCCGCGGCGGCACTGGGCGGTCTCGCACAGGGCGAGCATGGAGTCGAGGTGGGCCTGGGCGCGGCGGCGGAAGGCCTCGTCGCCCTCGCCGGACTGGATGAGTTTGCGCTGCTGTATGACGTCGTTGAGGCCGTAGGCCATCCAGGCGGTGGAGGGCAGGCTGTCGCGGCCGGCGCGGCCGGTCTCCTGGTAGTAGCCCTCGACGGATTTGGGCAGGTCGAGGTGGGCGACGAAGCGGACGTCGGGTTTGTCGATGCCCATGCCGAAGGCGATGGTGGCGACGACGACGAGGCCGTCCTCGCGCAGGAAGCGGGACTGATGGGCGGCGCGGGTGGCCGCGTCGAGGCCGGCGTGGTAGGGCACGGCGTCGACGCCGTTGCGGGTGAGGAATTCGGCCGTGGTTTCGACGGACTTGCGGGAGAGGCAGTAGACGATGCCGGCGTCGCCCTCGTGTTCCTGGCGGAGGAAGGTGAGGAGCTGTTTCTTGGGGTCGGCCTTGGGGACGATCCGGTACTGGATGTTGGGCCGGTCGAAGCTGGCCACGAAGTGCCGGGCCGTCGGCATGTGCAGCCGCTGGGTGATCTCCTGGTGGGTGGCGTGGGTGGCGGTGGCCGTGAGTGCGATGCGCGGGACGTCGGGCCAGCGCTCGCCGAGGAGGGAGAGGGCGAGGTAGTCGGGGCGGAAGTCGTGGCCCCACTGGGAGACGCAGTGCGCCTCGTCGATGGCGAACACCGCGATCTTGCCGCGGGCGAGCAGGTCGAGTGTGGAGTCCAGGCGGAGCCGTTCGGGGGCGAGGTAGAGGAGGTCGAGCTCGCCCGCGAGGAACTGGGCTTCGACCACGCGCCGCTCGTCGAAGTCCTGGGTGGAGTTCATGAACCCGGCGTTGACGCCGAGGGCGCGCAGGGCATCCACCTGGTCCTGCATGAGGGCGATGAGCGGTGAGACCACGATGCCCGTACCGGGTCTGACCAGGGCGGGGATCTGGTAGCACAGTGATTTTCCGCCGCCGGTGGGCATGAGGACGACGGCGTCGCCGCCCGCCACCACATGCTCGATGATCGCTTCCTGCTCGCCCCGGAAGGCGTCGTACCCGAAGACGCGGTGCAGCGTGGCCAGTGCCTCGCTGTCCGCCGGGCCGTGCGCCTGTGGCGCCCCCGGCGTCTCGGTCGTCCCTGGCATGTCGTAGGTCCCGCCCGTCCCGCCCATCGTCGTGTCCCCCGTACGTCGTCCTTCGACCACTGCCTCCACGATAGGGGTCCGGACCGACAACGCCGGAGTTGTCCACAGGCTGCCTGCCGTAGGGAGGGCGGGCGCGTATCCCCCGTCCGGTGGTGTCCTCAGTCCTTTGGCGGTCTTCGCGTGGCGGCGGGGAAGAGGTGCGGGCGATGCTGCACGGGCGGGACCGGGGAGGCCCGCGTCGTACGGAGGCGTCGCGCTCGCGTGCCTCTTCCGCCCCAAGGAGCATCAGGATGTCTCTCAGGTCCCGCACCGCCGGCGCCGTTGTGGCCCTGGCCGTGCCGTTCGCTCTGGCCGCGGTTCCTGCCGGCGCGGCTCCCGTCCCCGATCCCGACCCGTTCGTGTGGACGGATGTGACCCCGACGTACACGGCGACGGCGGACTACCAGTACGAGCCGTTCGCGGTCACGGACGGGTACGCCCGGTCCGACATCTGCGACAAGGACGGGCCGAGCGGCAGGGGAGGCGCGGGGTACCACTACGTGAAGGCGGCCGGCGTCGGCAGTGTGGATCCGGCCGAGCCCGCTGGTCTCCTGTACGAGACCGATTCCGGCGGCGGCCGTGCGCTGGTGGCGGCGGAGTGGATCGTGCGGGCGGGCGGCGGCACCGTGCCGACGTTGTTCGGGCAGCAGTTCCAGGGGCCGATGACGGTTCCGGGTGTGACGGGGTCGGTGTACACGCTGCGTGCGTGGATCTGGAAGGACAATCCGAGCGGTCTGTTCGCGCAGTGGAACCCGACGGTGGCGTGCCCGTAGTCCTGGGCCGTGCACGCACGCGTGGGCCCCGGCTCCTGTGCGAGGAACCGGGGCCCGGGGGTGTGCGGGATGGGTCAGCGCACGAATACTCCGGCCTGGCTGGCCAGGTTCAGGAAGTACTGCGGTGCCACGCCGAGGACCAGGGTGACGGCGACGCCGAGGCCGATCGCCGCCATGGTGAGCGGTGACGGGACGGCGACCGTGGGTCCGTCGGGCCTGGGCTCGCTGAAGAACATCAGGACGATCACGCGGATGTAGAAGAACGCGGCGATCGCGGAGGAGATCACACCGATGACGACGAGCGGGACCGCGCCGCCCTCGGCCGCCGCCTTGAACACGGCGAACTTTCCGGCGAAGCCGGAGGTCAGCGGGATGCCCGCGAAGGCCAGCAAGAAGACGGCGAAGACGGCTGCCACGAGTGGTGAGCGGCGGCCGAGGCCTGCCCACTTGGACAGGTGGGTGGCCTCGCCGCCCGCGTCGCGCACCAGGGTGACGACGGCGAACGCGCCGATGGTCACGAAGGAGTACGCGGCCAGGTAGAAGAGGACGGAGGACACGCCGTCCTTCGAGGTCGCGATGACACCGGCGAGGATGAAGCCGGCGTGTGCGATCGACGAGTAGGCGAGGAGCCGCTTGATGTCGGTCTGGGTGATCGCGACGATCGCGCCGCCCAGCATGGTGATGATCGCGACGCCCCACATGACCGGCCGCCAGTCCCAGCGCATGCCGGGCAGGACGACGTACAGGAGGCGCAGCAGGGCGCCGAAGGCGGCGACCTTGGTGGCGGCGGCCATGAAGCCGGTGACCGGGGTGGGCGCGCCCTGGTAGACGTCGGGTGTCCACATGTGGAAGGGGACGGCGCCGACCTTGAAGAGCAGGCCCATGACGACCATGGCGGTGCCGATGAGGAGCAGTGCGTCGTTGCCCATGGTGTTGGCGAGGGCGGGGTCGACGCTGGTGACGGTGCCGTCGACGACCTGGGCGATGGTGGCGTAGGACACCGAGCCGGCGTAGCCGTAGAGCATGGCGATGCCGAACAGGGTGAACGCGGAGGCGAAGGCGCCGAGCAGGAAGTACTTGACGGCGGCTTCCTGTGACATGAGCCGCTTGCGGCGGGCCAGGGCGCACAGCAGGTAGAGCGGGAGGGAGAAGACCTCCAGGGCCACGAAGAGCGTCAGCAGGTCGTTGGCGGAGGGGAAGACCAGCATGCCGGCGACGGCGAAGAGCAGGAGCGGGAAGACCTCGGTGGTGGTGAAGCCCGCCTTCACCGCGGCCTTCTCGGTGTCGCTGCCGGGGACCGCGGCGGCCTGGGCGGCGAAGGAGTCGACGCGGTTGCCGTGGGCCTCGGGGTCGAGGCGGCGTTCGGCGAAGGTGAACAGGCCGACGAGGCCGGCCAGCAGGATCGTGCCCTGGAGGAACAGGGACGGTCCGTCGACGGCGACGGCACCCATGGCCGCGATGTGTGCCTTGGTGGTGCCGTAGCCGTCGGCGGCCAGGGCGACGACCGCGGCGAAGGCGGCGCACAGGGCGACGGCGGAGACGAACACCTGGGCGTAGTAGCGGGACTTGCGCGGGACGAACGCTTCGACCAGCACTCCGACGATCGCCGCGCCGACGATGATCAGGGTGGGTGACAGCTGCCCGTATTCGATTTTCGGTGCCGGGATCTTCGAGATCGGCTCGGCTGCGGTTGTCCACAGGCTGTGGACGGCTGCTGCGCTCACTTGGCCGCCTCCACTGCGGGCTTCGGGTCGGTCTTGTGTACGTCCGACATGGTCTGCTTGACCGCCGGGTTGACGATGTCCGTGACGGGCTTCGGGTAGACGCCCAGGAAGATCAGCAGAACGATCAGCGGGGCGACGACGACGAGTTCGCGTGCCTTCAGGTCGGGCATCGCGGCGACCGCCGGTTTCACCGGGCCCGTCATCGTCCGCTGGTAGAGGACGAGGGTGTAGAGCGCGGCGAGGACGATGCCGAAGGTGGCGATGATCCCGATGGCCGGGTAGCGCGTGAACGTGCCGACCAGGACGAGGAACTCGCTGACGAAGGGGGCGAGGCCGGGCAGGGACAGGGTGGCCAGGCCGCCGATCAGGAAGGTGCCGGCGAGGACCGGGGCGACCTTCTGCACGCCGCCGTAGTCGGCGATGAGCCGGGAGCCGCGGCGGGAGATCAGGAAGCCGGCGACCAGCATCAGCGCGGCGGTGGAGATGCCGTGGTTGACCATGTAGAGGGTGGCGCCGGACTGGCCCTGGCTGGTCATCGCGAAGATGCCCAGGATGATGAACCCGAAGTGGGAGATGGACGCGTAGGCGACCAGCCGCTTGATGTCGCGCTGTCCGACGGCGAGCAGGGCGCCGTAGACGATGCTGATCACGGCGAGGACCAGGATGGTGGGTGTCGCCCACTTCGAGGCCTCCGGGAAGAGCTGGAGGCAGAAGCGGAGCATCGCGAACGTGCCCACCTTGTCGACGACCGCGGTGATGAGGACGGCGACGGGGGCGGTGGACTCCTGCATGGCGTTGGGCAGCCAGGTGTGCAGCGGCCACAGCGGCGCCTTCACGGCGAAGGCGAAGAAGAAGCCGAGGAACAGCCAGCGTTCGGTGCTGGTCGCCATGTGCAGGGTGCCGTTGGCGCGGGCCTGCACGATCTCGGCGAGGGAGAAGTTCCCGGCGACCGTGTAGAGGCCGATCACCGCGGCCAGCATGATCAGGCCGCCGACCAGGTTGTAGAGGAGGAACTTCACGGCGGCGTACGACCGTTGCGTCGACGCGGCCTCCTCGCCCTGGGCGTGGGCGCGGTCTCCGAAGCCGCCGATGAGGAAGTACATCGGGATGAGCATGGCTTCGAAGAAGATGTAGAAGAGGAAGACGTCGGTGGCCTCGAAGGAGATGATCACCATCGCCTCGACGGCCAGGATCAGGGCGAAGAAGCCCTGGGTGGGCCGCCACCGCTTGCTGCCGGTCTCCAGCGGGTCGGCGTCGTGCCAGCCCGCCAGGATGATGAACGGCATCAGCAGGGCGGTCAGGGCGAGCAGGACGACCGCGATGCCGTCGACGCCCAGTTCGTAGCGGACGCCGAAGTCACTGATCCAGGCGTGCGACTCGGTGAGCTGGTAGCGGGCGCCGCCGGGGTCGAAGCGGACCAGGACGACGATCGCCAGAGCGAGCGTGGCGAGCGAGACCAGCAGCGCGAGCCATTTGGCGGCGGTGCGCCGGGCGGCCGGTACGGCGGCCGTGGCGACCGCGCCGACGGCCGGGAGGACCGCCGTCGCTGTCAGCAGAGGAAAGGACATCGGTATCAGACCGCCCTCATCAGCAGGGTCGCGGCGACCAGGAGGGCAGCGCCGCCGAACATCGAGACCGCGTACGAGCGCGCGTAGCCGTTCTGCAGTTTGCGCAGCCGGCCGGAGAGCCCGCCGAAGCCCGCTGCCGTGCCGTTGACGACGCCGTCGACCAGGGTGTGGTCGACATATACGAGGGAGCGGGTGAGGTGTTCGCCGCCGCGGACCAGGACGACGTGGTTGAAGTCGTCCTGGAGGAGGTCGCGGCGGGCCGCGCGGGTGAGCAGCGAGCCGCGCGGGGCGACGGCGGGGACGGGGCGGCGGCCGTACTGGAGGTAGGCGATGCCGACGCCGATGATCAGGCAGACCATGGTGGCGCCGGTGACGACGCCCGCGCTGATCGGGGAGTCGCCCTCGCTGTGGCCGGTGATCGGCTCCAGCCAGTGCAGGAAGCGGTCGCCGATGCTGAAGAAGCCGCCGGCGAAGACCGAGCCGACCGCCAGGACGATCATGGGGATCGTCATGACCTTCGGGGACTCGTGGGGGTGCGGCTCGTGGCCGTGCTCGTCGGGCTGCCAGCGCTTCTCGCCGAAGAACGTCATCAGCATCACGCGCGTCATGTAGAAGGCGGTGATGGCCGCGCCGACGAGGGCGCAGGTGCCGAGGATCCAGCCCTCGGTGCCGCCCTTGGCGAACGCCGCCTCGATGATCTTGTCCTTGGAGAAGAAGCCGGACAGGCCTGGGAAGCCGATGATGGCGAGGTAGCCGAGGCCGAAGGTGATGAAGGTGACCGGCATGTACTTACGGAGGCCGCCGTACCTGCGCATGTCGACCTCGTCGTTCATGCCGTGCATGACGGAGCCGGCGCCGAGGAAGAGACCGGCCTTGAAGAAGCCGTGCGTCACCAGGTGCATGATCGCGAAGACGTAGCCGATCGGGCCGAGGCCGGCGGCGAGCACCATGTAGCCGATCTGCGACATGGTCGAGCCCGCGAGGGCCTTCTTGATGTCGTCCTTGGCGCAACCGACGATCGCTCCGAAGAGGAGGGTGACGGCACCGACGACGGTGACGACGAGCTGGGCGTCGGGAGCCGCGTTGAAGATCGCTCCGGAGCGGACGATGAGGTAGACGCCCGCGGTCACCATGGTCGCCGCGTGGATGAGGGCGGAGACCGGGGTGGGGCCCTCCATGGCGTCCCCGAGCCAGGACTGCAGCGGCACCTGGGCGGACTTGCCGCAGGCGGCGAGCAGCAGCATCAGGCCGATCGCGGTGAGGCGGCCCTCGGAGGCGTCGGTGGCGTGGCTGAGGACCGGGCCGAAGGCGAAGGTGCCGAACGTCGTGAACATCAGCATGATCGCGATGGACAGGCCCATGTCGCCGACGCGGTTGACGATGAAGGCCTTCTTGGCCGCGGTCGCCGCGCTGGGCTTGTGCTGCCAGAAGCCGATCAGCAGGTAGGAGGCGAGGCCGACGCCCTCCCAGCCGACGTACAGCAGCAGGTAGTTGTCGGCGAGGACGAGCAGCAGCATCGCCGCGAGGAAGAGGTTGAGGTAGCCGAAGAAGCGGCGGCGGCGCTCGTCGTGCTCCATGTACCCGACGGAGTACAGGTGGATGAGGGAGCCGACGCCGGTGATCAGCAGGACGAACGTCATGGACAGCTGGTCGAGGCGGAAGGTGACGTCCGCCTGGAAGCCCTCCACCGGCACCCAGGTGTACAGGTGCTGCATCAGGGTGCGGTGTTCGGGGTTCTTGCCGAGCAGGTCGGCGAAGAGGATGACGCCGAACACGAAGGACGTCGTCGACAGGAGCGTGCCGATCCAGTGGCCCACCGCGTCCAGGCGCCGCCCGCCGACGAGGAGGACGGCCGCTCCGAGCAGGGGCGCCGCGATCAGCAGCGCAATCAGGTTCTCCACGATTCAGCGACCCCTTACAGCTTCATCAGGCTGGCGTCGTCGACCGAGGCCGAGTGGCGGGTACGGAACAGCGACACGATGATCGCGAGCCCGACCACGACCTCCGCGGCGGCGACGACCATCGTGAAGAAGGCGATGATCTGGCCGTCGAGATTGCCGTGCATCCGGGAGAAGACGACGAACGCGAGGTTGCAGGCGTTCAGCATGAGCTCGATGCACATGAAGACGACGATCGCGTTCCGTCTGATCAGCACACCGGTGGCGCCGATCGTGAACAACAGGGCGGCGAGGTAGAGGTAGTAGACGGGGTTCACTTCGACGCCTCCTCGCTGCGCTTGAAGTGCGCGGGCTCGACCGGGGTCCGCTCCAGGCGTTCCTCGGAGCGCTGTTCCAGGGCCCGCAGGTCGCCGAGTGCCTCCGCTGACACGTCACGCATCTGACCGCGGTCGCGGAGCGTCTTGCTGACCGTGAGCTCGGACGGGGTGCCGTCGGGGAGCAGGCCGGCGATGTCCACGGCGTTGTGCCGGGCGTAGACGCCCGGTGCGGGCAGCGGCGGCAGGTGCTTGCCGTCGCGGACGCGCTGCTCGGACTGCTCGCGCTGGGTCTTGGCGCGTTCGGTGCGCTCCCGGTGGGTGAGCACCATGGCGCCGATGGCGGCCGTGATCAGCAGGGCGCCGGTGATTTCGAAGGCGAAGACGTACTTGGTGAAGATGAGGGCGGCGAGGCCCTGCACGTTGCCGTTGGCGTTGGCCTGGCCGGTGCCCGCGAAGTTCTTCAGGGAGGCGTTGGCGATGCCCGCGAGGAGCAGGACGCCGAAGCCGACCCCGCAGAGAAGGGCGAGCCAGCGCTGGCCCTTGATGGTCTCCTTCAGGGAGTCGGCGGCGGTCACGCCGACCAGCATCACCACGAAGAGGAACAGCATCATGATCGCGCCGGTGTAGACGACGATCTGGACGATGCCGAGGAAGTAGGCGCCGTTGGCGAGGTAGAACACCGCCAGGACGATCATGGTTCCGGCGAGTGACAGCGCGCTGTGCACGGCCCGCTTCATGAAGACGGTGGACAGGGCGCCGATCACGGCGACGGTGCCGAGGACCCAGAACTGGAAGGCCTCGCCGGTGGAGGTGGTGTAGACGGCGAGCTGCGGGCTCATGCTTCCACCCCCTGGTCCTGCTCCTCGGGCTTCTCGCCCTTGGAGACGGCCACCTGGCGTACGGTCCCGGGCGCGGCCTCGGTGACCAGGCCCCGGTAGTAGTCCTGTTCGTCGGTGCCCGGGAAGATCGAGTGCGGGGAGTCGACCATGCCCTCTTCGAGACCGGCGAGCAGCTGCTCCTTGGTGTAGATGAGGTTCGCGCGGCTGCTGTCGGCCAGTTCGAACTCGTTGGTCATCGTCAGCGCGCGCGTGGGGCACGCCTCGATGCACAGGCCGCACAGGATGCAGCGCGCGTAGTTGATCTGGTAGACGCGGCCGTAGCGCTCGCCCGGCGAGTAGCGCTCCTCGTCGGTGTTGTCGGCGCCTTCCACGTAGATGGCGTCGGCGGGGCAGGCCCAGGCGCACAGCTCGCAGCCGACGCACTTCTCCAGGCCGTCCGGATGGCGGTTGAGCTGGTGCCGTCCGTGGAACCGCGGGGCCGTGGTCTTCGCCTGTTCCGGATACTGCTCGGTCAGCCGCTTCTTGAACATGGCCTTGAAGGTCACGCCGAAGCCGGCGACGGGGTTCTGGAAACCGGGCTTGGTCTCCTTGGGCTCCTCAGCCATCGGACGCCTCCTTTCCATCCGTAGGTCCGTCACTGACAGTGTCCGACCCGCCACTGACAATCAGCTCCCGCTCCCGGCGGGGGGTGCGCCGGGGCACCGGCGGCAGTTCCTGTCCGGGCAGCGGCGGTACGGGGAAGCCGCCCGCCATCGGGTCGAACGCGGCCGGTTCGGCGGCCGGCTGGGCGGCCTCCTTGCCCTTGTCGCGGAACATGTCGACGACGAAGGACAGGACCAGCAGGGCGAGGACGCCGCCGCCGACGTACAGGGCGATGTCGGCGAAGCCGTAGTTCTGGTTGCGCAAGGTCCGCACGGTCGCGACGAGCATCAGCCAGACGACGGAGACCGGGATGAGGACCTTCCAGCCGAGCTTCATCAGCTGGTCGTAGCGCACACGCGGGAGCGTGCCGCGCACCCAGACGAAGCCGAACAGCAGGAGGACGACCTTGGCGACGAACCAGAGCATCGGCCACCAGCCGTGGTTGGCGCCCGCCCAGACGGTGCTGATCGGCCAGGGGGCCCGCCAGCCGCCGAGGAACAGGGTGGTCGACACGGCCGAGACGGTCACCATGTTGACGTACTCGGCGAGCATGAACATCGCGAACTTGATCGACGAGTACTCGGTGTTGAAGCCGCCGACCAGGTCGCCCTCGGACTCGGGCATGTCGAAAGGTGCCCGGTTGGTCTCGCCGATCATGGTGACGACGTAGAGGACGAAGGAGACCGGCAGCAGCAGGATGTACCAGCGGCCCTGCTGCTGGTCGACGATCGTGGACGTCGACATCGACCCGGAGTACAGGAACACGGAGGCGAACGCGGCGCCCATGGCGATCTCGTAGGAGATCATCTGGGCGCAGGAGCGCAGGCCGCCGAGGAGCGGGTACGTGGAGCCTGAGCTCCAGCCGGCGAGGACGATGCCGTAGATGCCGACGGAGGCGACCGCGAGGATGTAGAGCATCGCGATCGGCAGGTCGGTGAGCTGCATCGTGGTGCGGTGGCCGAAGATGGAGATCTCGTTGTCGGCCGGGCCGAACGGGATGACCGCGATGGCCATGAACGCCGGGATCGCCGCGACGATCGGGGCGAGGACGTAGACGGCCTTGTCGGCGCGTTTGACGACGACGTCTTCCTTGAGCATCAGTTTGATGCCGTCGGCGAGCGACTGGAGCATGCCCCAGGGGCCGTGCCGGTTGGGGCCGACGCGCAGCTGCATCCAGGCGACGACCTTGCGCTCCATGACGATGGAGATCAGCACGGTCACCATCAGGAAGGCGAAGCAGAAGACCGCCTTGAGGACGACCAGCCACCAGGGGTCGCGGCCGAACATGGAGAGGTCTTCAGCGGCGAGGTACGGGTTCATGCCTCCACCTCCTTGGGTGCCTCACCGGCGGTGGCCGCCGGGCCGATGCGGACGAGGGAGCCGGGCAGCGCCCCGGTGTCGGAGGCGACGCCGCCGCCGGTCGAGTTCAGCGGGAGCCAGACCACGCGGTCGGGCATCTCGGTGATCCTGAGCGGGAGTTCGACGGTGCCGGCGCCCGCGGTGACGGCGATGAGGCCGCCGTCCTCGACGCCCGCCTCGGCGGCGGTCGCGGCGGACACGCGCGCGTGCGCGGCGTGCCGGGTGCCCGCCAGTGCGTCGTCGCCGTCCTGGAGGACGCCCTGGTCGAGGAGGAGCCGGTGTCCGGCGAGCACGGCCTCCCCGGTGGCGGGCCTGGGCAGCGAGACGGCCGTCTCCCGTGGTTCGGAGGCCTTGGGTCCGTCCCAGGCGGCGAGCCGGTCCAGTTCCGCGCGCGCGGTGTGCAGGTCGGGCAGACCGAGGTGGACGTCCATGGCGTCGGCGAGCATCTGCAGCACGCGTGCGTCGGTGGGCGGCAGCCGCCGGGTCATCTGCTCGGGCTTGAGGGCGGCCTCGAAGAGCCGCGCCCGGCCCTCCCAGTTGAGGAAGGTGCCGGCCTTCTCGGCGACCGCGGCGACCGGCAGGACGACGTCGGCGTGTTCGGTGACCTCGCTGGGCCGCAGCTCAAGGGAGACCAGGAAGCCGACGGCTTCGAGTGCCGTACGCGCGCGTGCCGGGTCGGGCAGGTCGGCGACCTCGACACCGGCGACCAGCAGGGCGGAGAGTTCGCCGCGGGCGGCGGCCTCCACGATCTGGCCGGTGTCGCGGCCGTAGCGGAGCGGGAGTTCGGAGACGCCCCAGGCGGCGGCGACCTCCTCACGCGCGCGTGGGTCGGTGGCCGGGCGGCCGCCCGGCAGCAGCGACGGCAGCGCGCCGGCCTCGAGCGCGCCGCGCTCTCCGGCCCGGCGCGGGATCCACACCAGCCGGGCGCCGGTGGCGGTGGCGGCCCGTACGGCAGCGGTGAGGCCGCCGGCGACCGCTGCCAGGCGCTCGCCCACGACGATCACCGCGCCGTCGGAGCGCAGCGCCTCGGCGGCCCGGGCACCGGACTCCTCCAGGCCGACTCCGCTCGCGAGCGCGTCCAGCCACTCGGTCTCGGTGCCCGGCGCGGCCGGCAGCAGTGTGCCGCCGGCCTTCTCCAGTCCGCGTGTCGCGTATGTGGCGAGCGAGTACACCTGCTGCTTGTGCTTGCGCCATGCCTTGCGCAGCCGCAGGAAGACGCCGGGCGCCTCCTCCTCCGACTCGAACCCGACCAGGAGGACAGCGGGCGCCTTCTCCAGGGAGGTGTAGGTGACGCCCGTACCGTCCAGGTCGCGGCCGCGGCCGGCCACCCGTGCGGCCAGGAAGTCGGCCTCCTCGCTGCTGTGCACGCGCGCGCGGAAGTCGATGTCGTTGGTGTCGAGGGCCACGCGCGCGAACTTGCTGTACGCGTAGGCGTCCTCGACGGTGAGCCGGCCGCCGGTGAGGACGCCGGCCCGGGAGCGGGCGGCGGCCAGGCCCCGGGCGGCGGCTTCGAGGGCCTCCGGCCAGGAGGCGGCTTCGAGGACGCCCTGGGCGCCTCGGACCAACGGGGTCTCCAGGCGGTCCTTCTGCTGCGTGTACCGGAACGCGAAGCGTCCCTTGTCGCAGATCCACTCCTCGTTGACCTCGGGGTCGTCGGCGGCGAGCCGCCGCATGACCTTGCCGCGCCGGTGATCGGTGCGGGTGGCGCAGCCGCCCGAGCAGTGCTCGCACACGGACGGCGAGGAGATCAGGTCGAAGGGCCGGGAGCGGAAGCGGTACGCCGCCGAGGTCAGCGCGCCGACCGGGCAGATCTGGATGGTGTTGCCGGAGAAGTACGACTCGAACGGGTCGCCCTCGCCGATGCCGACCTGCTGCAGCGCACCGCGCTCCAGGAGTTCGATCATCGGGTCGCCGGCGACCTGGTTGGAGAACCGGGTGCAGCGGGCGCACAGCACGCACCGCTCGCGGTCCAGGAGCACCTGGGTGGAGATCGGGACGGGCTTGGCGTAGGTGCGCTTGCGGCCGTCGAAGCGGGACTCGGCGTTGCCGTGCGACATGGCCTGGTTCTGCAGCGGGCACTCGCCGCCCTTGTCGCAGACCGGGCAGTCCAGCGGGTGGTTGATGAGCAGCAGCTCCATCACGCCGTGCTGGGCCTTCTCGGCGACGGGCGAGGTGAGGTGGGTCTTCACCACCATCCCGTCCGTACAGGTGATCGTGCAGGAGGCCATGGGCTTGCGCTGGCCCTCGACCTCGACGATGCACTGGCGGCAGGCGCCGGCCGGGTCGAGCAGGGGGTGGTCGCAGAAGCGCGGGATCTCGATGCCGAGCTGTTCGGCGGCGCGGATGACCAGGGTGCCCTTGGGCACGCTGATCTCGGCGCCGTCGATCGTCAGCGTGACGAGGTCCTGCGGCGGGACCGCCGCCGTTCCCCCCGAGGAGGGGGAACTCGTGGTCACGGTCATGCGTTCACCTCCGGGCGGTCCGCCCAGGCCGTCGACTTGGCCGGGTCGAAGGGGCAGCCCCGGCCCGTGATGTGCTGTTCGTACTCCTCGCGGAAGTACTTGAGCGAGGAGAAGATCGGGGACGCCGCGCCGTCGCCGAGGGCGCAGAAGGACTTGCCGTTGATGTTGTCGGCGATGTCGTTCAGCTTGTCGAGGTCGGACATCACGCCCTTGCCGGCCTCGATGTCGCGGAGCAACTGCACGAGCCAGTAGGTGCCTTCGCGGCAGGGTGTGCACTTGCCGCAGGACTCGTGGGCGTAGAACTCGGTCCAGCGGGTGACGGCGCGCACCACGCAGGTGGTCTCGTCGAAGCACTGGAGCGCCTTGGTGCCGAGCATGGAGCCCGCGGCGCCCACTCCCTCGTAGTCGAGGGGGACGTCGAGGTGCTCGTCGGTGAACATGGGCGTCGAGGAGCCGCCGGGGGTCCAGAACTTCAGGCGGTGGCCGGGCCGCATCCCGCCGCTCATGTCGAGAAGCTGGCGCAGGGTGATGCCGAGCGGTGCCTCGTACTGGCCGGGGCTCGCGACGTGGCCGCTGAGGGAGTAGAGCGTGAAGCCGGGTGACTTCTCGCTCCCCATCGCCCGGAACCATTCCTTGCCCTTGTGGAGGATGGCGGGAACCGAGGCGATGGACTCGACGTTGTTCACAACAGTCGGGCAGGCATAGAGCCCTTCGACGGCAGGGAAGGGGGGACGCAGTCGCGGTTGACCGCGGCGGCCTTCGAGCGAGTCGAGCAGTGCGGTCTCCTCACCGCAGATGTACGCGCCGGCGCCGGCGTGCACGGTGAGCTGAAGGTCGAGTCCGCTGCCGAGGATGTTCTCGCCGAGGTAGCCGGCCGCGTAGGCCTCGCGCACGGCCTCGTGCAACCGCCGCAGGACGGGGACGACTTCACCCCGCAGGTAGATGAAGGCATGCGACGACCGGATGGCGTAGCACGCGATCACGATGCCCTCGATGAGGCTGTGCGGGTTGGCGAACAGGAGCGGGATGTCCTTGCAGGTCCCGGGCTCCGATTCGTCGGCGTTGACAACTAGATAGTGCGGTTTGCCGTCTCCCTGGGGAATGAACTGCCACTTCATCCCGGTGGGGAATCCCGCGCCGCCGCGGCCGCGGAGTCCGGACTCCTTGACATAGGCGATCAGGTCGTCCGGTGACATGGCGAGCGCCTTGCGGAGCCCCTCGTATCCCTCGTGCCTCCGGTAGACGTCGAGCGTCCAGGACCGGTCCTCGTCCCAGAAGGCCGACAGCACGGGTGCGAGCAGCTTCTCGGGGCTGGTGTCCTTGAGGTCGGGTACCACCGTCATCACTCCCCCTCCTCGGCGGCAGGCCCTGCCGGGTGCGACGGGTCGGAGGCCGAGGTCTCCTGCGGTGCGTCATGGGAACTGAGGTGCTCGGCCGGCGACGGCTCGTGCGCCGGCCGGTCCTGCCGGTCCGGTGCCCCCTGCTGCGGACCTCCGCGCGGATGGACCACGCGCGCGGGTGCGGCTTCACCCCTTGCCAGGCGGAGGCCCACCAGCGACGCGGGTCCCGCGCTCCCGCTCTCCTCGACGGCCCCGGGCCGCTCGTCGGGGAAGCCGGCCAGGATCCGGGCGGTCTCCTTGAAGGTGCACAGCCGGGCGCCGCGGGTCGGCTCGACGTCCCGGCCGGCGCGCAGGTCGTCGACGAGGCGTTTGGCGCTGGCCGGGGTCTGGTTGTCGAAGAACTCCCAGTTGACCATCACGACGGGCGCGAAGTCGCAGGCCGCATTGCACTCGATGTGCTCCAAGGTGACCTTGCCGTCGCCGGTGGTCTCCCCGTTGCCGACGCCCAGGTGCTCCTGGAGGGTCTCGAAGATCGCGTCGCCGCCCATGACCGCGCACAGCGTGTTGGTGCAGACGCCCACCTGGTAGTCGCCGGAGGGCTTGCGCCGGTACATGGTGTAGAAGGTGGCGACGGCGGTGACCTCGGCCGTGGTCAGCTCCAGGACGTCCGCGCAGAACTGCATGCCGGTGCGCGTGACGTGCCCTTCCTCCGCCTGCACGAGGTGCAGCAACGGCAGCAGGGCGGACCGGGAGTCGGGGTAGCGGGCGATGACCTCGCGCGCGTCCGTCTCCAGGCGGGCCCGGACGTCGTCCGGGTAGGCGGGCGCGGGCAGCTCGGGCATGCCCAGGCTGACACCGCGCTCCGAGGAAGAGGTGGTCACCGGTCGACGCCTCCCATCACGGGGTCGATGGACGCCACCGCGACGATGACGTCGGCGACCTGGCCGCCCTCGCACATCGCCGCCATGGCCTGCAGGTTGGTGAAGGACGGGTCGCGGAAGTGGACCCGGTAGGGGCGGGTGCCGCCGTCGGACACGGCGTGCACGCCGAGCTCGCCCTTGGGGGACTCGACGGCCGCGTAGGCCTGGCCGGGCGGGACCCGGAAGCCCTCGGTGACCAGCTTGAAGTGGTGGATCAGGGCCTCCATGGAGGTGCCCATGATCTTCTTGATGTGGTCGAGGGAGTTGCCGAGTCCGTCCGGTCCGAGAGCGAGCTGGGCGGGCCAGGCGATCTTCTTGTCGGCGACCATGACCGGTCCGGGCTGGAGCCGGTCCAGGCACTGCTCGACGATCCCGAGCGACTGGCGCATCTCCTCCAGGCGGACCAGGAAGCGGCCGTAGGCGTCGCAGGTGTCGGCGGTCGGGATCTCGAAGTCGTACGTCTCGTAGCCGCAGTACGGCTGTGCCTTGCGCAGGTCGTGCGGCAGGCCGGCCGAGCGCAGGATCGGGCCGGTGGCGCCGAGGGCCATGCAGCCGGCCAGGTCGAGGTAGCCGATGTCCTGCATGCGGGCCTTGAAGATGGGGTTCCCGGTCGCGAGCTTGTCGTACTCCGGGAGGTTCTTGCGCATCTTCTTCACGAACTCGCGGATCTGGTCGACCGCGCCGGGCGGCAGGTCCTGGGCGAGGCCGCCGGGGCGGATGTACGCGTGGTTCATCCGCAGGCCGGTGATCAGTTCGTAGAGATCGAGAATCATTTCACGATCGCGGAAGCCGTAGATCATGATCGTGGTGGCGCCGAGCTCCATGCCGCCGGTGGCGATGCACACCAGGTGGGAGGAGAGCCGGTTCAGCTCCATCAGGAGCACCCGGATGATGCTGGCGCGGTCGCTGATCTGGTCCTCGATGCCGAGGAGCTTCTCGACGGCGAGACAGTAGGCGGTCTCGTTGAAGAAGGACGTCAGGTAGTCCATGCGCGTCACGAACGTGGTGCCCTGCGTCCAGGTGCGGAACTCGAGGTTCTTCTCGATTCCGGTGTGCAGGTAGCCGATGCCGCAGCGGGCCTCGGTGACCGTCTCCCCGTCGATCTCCAGGATGAGACGGAGCACCCCATGGGTGGACGGGTGCTGGGGACCCATGTTGACGACGATGCGTTCGTCGTCGGCGCGGGCCGCGGACTGGACGACCTCGTCCCAGTCGCCGCCGGTGACCGTGTAGACGGTGCCCTCGGTGGTTTCGCGGGCGGCTGCTGACTGTGTGCTCACGAGTACGACCTCCGCTGGTCCGGAGCCGGGATCTGGGCGCCCTTGTACTCGACGGGGATGCCGCCGAGGGGGTAGTCCTTGCGCTGCGGATGGCCCTGCCAGTCGTCCGGCATCATGATCCGCGTCAGGGCCGGGTGACCGTCGAAGACGATTCCGTAGAAGTCGTAGGTCTCGCGCTCGTGCCAGTCGTTGGTCGGATAGACGGAGACCAGGGACGGGATGTGCGGGTCGGCGTCCGGTGCGCTGACCTCCAGGCGGATCAGCCGGTTGTGGGTGATCGAGCGCAGGTGGTAGACGGCGTGCAGTTCGCGGCCCTTGTCGTGCAGGTAGTGGACGCCGCTGACGCCGGTGCACAGTTCGAAGCGCAGGGCGGGGTCGTCGCGCAGGGTGCGGGCGACGCGCGGGAGGTGCTCGCGTTCGATGTGGAAGGTGAGTTCGCCGCGGTCGACGACCGTCTTCTCGATGGCGTTGTCCGGGAGCAGTCCCTGCTCCTCCAGGGCGCCTTCCAGCTCGTCGGCGACCTCGTCGAACCAGCCGCCGTAGGGACGGGCGGCCGGTCCCGGGAGGCGGACCGAGCGGACCAGGCCGCCGTAGCCGGAGGTGTCGCCGCCGTTGTTCGCGCCGAACATGCCGCGCTGGACGCGGATCTCCTCGCCGCCCTGACCGCGCTGGCCGGGGAGGTTGTCGGCGGCCAGGTCCTTCTCGGGGTTGACCCCGTTGTGGCCGTTCGCGTCGCTCACCGCAGCAGCCCCTTCATCTCGATCGTGGGCAGGGCCTTGAGCGCCGCCTCCTCCGCCTCCCGGGCCGCTTCCTTCGCGTTGACGCCGAGCTTGGAGGTCTGGATCTTCTGGTGGAGCTTGAGGATCGCGTCCATCAGCATCTCGGGGCGCGGCGGGCAGCCCGGCAGGTAGATGTCGACGGGCACGATGTGGTCGACGCCCTGGACGATCGCGTAGTTGTTGAACATGCCGCCCGAGGACGCGCAGACGCCCATGGAGATCACCCACTTGGGGTTGGGCATCTGGTCGTAGACCTGCCTGAGCACCGGCGCCATCTTCTGGCTGACCCGGCCGGCCACGATCATGAGGTCGGCCTGGCGGGGTGAGCCGCGGAAGACCTCCATGCCGAAGCGGGCCAGGTCGTAGCGGCCGGCGCCGGTGGTCATCATCTCGATGGCGCAGCAGGCGAGGCCGAAGGTGGCGGGGAAGACGGACGCCTTGCGCACCCAGCCCGCGGCCTGCTCGACGGTGGTCAGCAGGAAGCCGCTCGGCAGCTTTTCTTCGAGTCCCATGTCCAAAGACCCCTCAGTCCCATTCCAGGCCGCCGCGCCGCCACACGTACGCGTAGGCGACGAAGACGGTGAGCACGAAGAGCAGCATCTCCACGAGCCCGAAAACACCCAGGGCGTCGAAGGTGACGGCCCATGGGTAGAGGAAGACGATCTCGATGTCGAAGACGATGAAGAGCATCGCCGTCAGGTAGTACTTGATCGGGAAACGCCCGCCGCCGGCCGGCGTGGGGGTCGGCTCGATACCGCACTCGTAGGCTTCGAGCTTGGCGCGGTTGTACCGCTTCGGACCGATCAGCGTGGCCATGACCACGGAGAAGATCGCAAAGCCTGCCCCGAGGGCTCCCAGTACGAGGATGGGCGCATAGGCGTTCACCGCTCCTCGCTCCTCTCAGTCGGCACTGACTGGTGGCGGTTCGGATCGGGCTCCCCACCTGCCTCGTCCGTCCCGCGAACCCCGCGCGTCCCGGGCGAAGATCGCGAACATGTGAAGCAGGTCACAAGCCCAACTGCCTCGCATCTTATGCCCGACGCTCTGTGATCTGCGACACGGGGTATTGCACAAGCTTTGTGATCTCCACCACCTGACGATCGATCATGAAGTCGGATGAGTGGTGATCTTCGCACGCGAAGCGTTCAGGTGATCACCAGAAGTGACAATTTCGACCGTTGATGCAGACCAGACGGGGTCCAGGGCGGGCGTCTCTATATCAAGAGGGTTCCGCTGCATGCAAATTCGCCGTGGACGGGGGGCCTTGATAGTGCGCCGCGTTCACACATCAGAGGGAGGTCCGGTGAGTGATGTGGACGCGTGCACGCGTTCACGAACCCGGACGCGCGAGACGCACCCCCACCGGTAACCGTTCCGTGACCTCCGCCACATCGATGAGAGGCGCCTGAGAACGGGGCTTGGCCAACCATCGCGACCGATGGTAGGCGGGGGGCAATCCGGACGTAACAGCGAAAGAACGTGATCACGGGCTTGATCACAGGAGTCCGCAATGTCCGTTACGGCGTCAATAAAGAAAGACATGCGAGGGATTCGCCGTCTCGATTGAGCAACTGTGGCGCAGCACACGTTTCTTGTAGATATGAAGGAGCCCCTGATACCGGTTGTTCCCATGTCCCACACCGCTCACATACGCAGCCACCGGAAACCCCGCCGCAGCGCGACGACAAGCATCGCCGTGCGCGCCGGAGTTGCCAGTGGCGTCCTCGGCATGGCAGCGGCGGGCGCGGCCTCGGCGAGTGCCGCCGAACCCGTGACGCAGACGCTCGAACTGCCCACCCTGACGGCCGATCTGGCCACCCAGGTGGCCCAGTCCGCCGACGCCACGCAGCAGGCGGCGGCGAACTACACCCTCCAGGCCGAGCGCGACGCGGCCGCCGCAAATGCCGCGAAGCAGGCCAAGGCGGACCTCGCTGAGGCGAAGCACAAGGCCGAGGCCAAGAAGAAGGCCGAGGAGGCCCGTAAGGCCGCCGCCGAGCGCGCCGCCTCGCGCAGTGCCGAGCGGACCACCCTCAGCGCCTCCACGAGCTCCAGTACCTCCACGAGCACGTCCACGGCGACCGGTTCGGCGGCCGCGGTGGTCGCCTTCGTGAAGGCACAGATCGGCGACGCCTACGTCTCCGGCGGCACGGGCCCCAACTCGTGGGACTGCTCGGGCCTCGTCCAGGCCGCCTTCAAGTCGGTCGGCGTCAGCCTGCCGCGGGTCTCCCAGGACCAGTCGACGCAGGGCACCCAGGTCTCGCTGAGCAACCTCCAGCCCGGCGACATCCTCTACTGGGGCAGCGCCGGCAGCGCGTACCACGTGGCGGTGTACGTGGGCGACGGCATGTTCGTGGGCGCGCAGAACCCCTCCAGCGGCGTCGGTGAGCACCCGCTGTCGTACGACCCGCCGACCGGCGCGGTGCGGGTGCTCTGACAACCCGGGCAACCAAGACAACTCGGGCATCGCACAAGCACGGTAGGGCCGCAGCCGCTCGGGGGCAGCGGCCCTTCCGGCGCGCCCACGCCGCCACGGATCACCCCCCGCCCCGCCACGCCCCCCCGACCACGGATCACCCCCCTCCGCGCCGGCCGCCCTTCGCGCGGTTCTCCACAGGCCGCGGGCTCTCGCGGGGGTTTCCCACAGGCCCGCCCGCGATCCGGTGACTCCTGGGATGCTCGGTGCAGGCCGCTCGCACACGGCGCAGCGGCCCCGAGATCCGAGAAGGAGACACCGCGATGCCACGCGTCTTCGTCCAGGGCGATCCCATGGACTACTACCCCCGGCACGCCCCCGAGGCCCGGCGCGGTTCGGTGCGCCGGATCACCGAGACCGGTGAGGACGTCCTGCACAAGCCGTGCCGGGACGTCACCGAGTTCGGTCCCGACCTCGCCGCGCTCATCGACGACATGTTCCGCACCATGTACATCGCCGAGGGAGCCGGCCTCGCGGCGAACCAGGTCGGGGTCGACCTGCGGCTGTTCGTGTACGACTGCCCCGACGACGACGGTGTCCGACATGTCGGGCATATCGTCAACCCCGTCCTGGAGGCACCGGACCCGGCCGGGCGGCGGCTGCTCGACGAGGGCGAGGGGTGCCTGTCGGTGCCGGGGGCGGTGATGGACGTACCGCGGCCGGACCGGGCGGTCGTGCACGGGCAGGACAAGGAAGGCAATCCGCTCACCATCGAGGGAACGGGGTATTTCGCCCGCTGCCTGGCACACGAGACCGACCATGTGAACGGGCGCGTGTATCTCGACCGGCTGTCCGGGCGGGAGCGCAAGGAAGCGCTGCGGCAGATGGCGGACCGGCGGGAGGACGTCTACGCCCGCCGGGCCGCCAACATCGAGGCGATCGGCTCCTAGGGGGGTCAGGCCTTCGGGGCCGCCTTGCTCAGGCCGTTGATGATGCGGTCCATCGCGTCACCGCCGGTCGGGTCGGTGAGGTTCGCCAGGAGCTTCAGAGTGAACTTCATCAGCAGCGGATGGGTCAGGCCGCGCTGCGCGGCGATCTGCATGACCTTCGGGTTGCCGATGAGCTTCACGAAGGCGCGGCCCAGCGTGTAGTAGCCGCCGTAGGTGTCCTTGAGGACGCGCGGGTAGCGCTGCAGGGCGAGTTCGCGGCCGCTGGGCGTGGCCCGCGCGTGGGCCTGGACGATGACGTCGGCGGCGATCTGGCCGGACTCCATGGCGTAGGCGATGCCCTCGCCGTTGAAGGGGTTCACCAGGCCGCCGGCGTCGCCGACGAGGAGCAGGCCGCGCGTGTAGTGGGGCTGGCGGTTGAAGGCCATGGGGAGGGCGGCGCCGCGGATCGGGCCGGTCATGTTCTCGGGGGTGTAGCCCCAGTCCTCGGGCATGGAGGCGCACCAGGCCTTGAGGACCTCGCGCCAGTCCAGTTCCTTGAAGGAGTCGGAGGTGTTCAGGACGCCGAGGCCCACGTTGGACGTGCCGTCGCCCATGCCGAAGATCCAGCCGTAGCCGGGAAGGAGGCGGTCCTGGGCGCCGCGGCGGTCCCAGAGTTCCAGCCAGGACTCCAGGTAGTCGTCCTCGTGGCGGGGGGAGGTGAAATACGTGCGGACGGCCACGCCCATCGGGCGGTCCTCGCGGCGGTGCAGGCCCATCGCGAGGGAGAGCCGGGTGGAGTTGCCGTCGGCGGCCACGACGAGCGGGGCGTGGAAGGTGACTTCGCGCTTCTCCTCGCCGAGCTTGGCGTGGACGCCGGTGATCCGGCCGGTTCGCTCGTCGACGATCGGGGCGCCGACGTTGCAGCGCTCGAAGAGGCGGGCGCCCGCCTTCTGTGCCTGGCGTGCGAGCTGTTCGTCGAAGTCGTCACGCTTGCGGACCAGACCGTAGTCGGGGAAGGAGGCGAGATCCGGCCAGTCGAGCTGGAGGCGGGTGCCGCCGCCGATGATGCGCAGGCCCTTGTTGCGCAGCCAGCCGGCCTCCTCGGAGATGTCGATGCCCATGGCGACCAGCTGTTTCACCGCGCGCGGGGTGAGGCCGTCGCCGCACACCTTCTCGCGCGGGAACTCGGTCTTCTCCAGCAGGAGGACGTCGAGACCGGACTTGGCGAGGTGGTAGGCCGTCGTGGAGCCGGCTGGCCCCGCGCCGACGACGATGACATCGGCGGTGTTTTCGGAGAGGGGCTCGGTCACGGCGGGGGCTCCCCAAGGCTCGAAATCTGCGTGCCGACCGGCACTGGACATGGGCAGTCTATTCAGCGGTACTGATCACCCGGCTGAAGGGCTGCCCCTGTGAACCGAGCTCTCCCCGCGGTACGGCTGCGTGTACCCACGCACGAGGACGCGTTCGCCTGGCACCGGGTCTTCGACGACCCCGAGGTCATGGAGTTCCACGGCGGCAGGGCCGCCGAGCTGTCCGTCTACGAGGAGCTCACCGCCCGCCAGCGCCGGCACGACGCGGAGCTCGGCTTCTGCCTGTGGACGATGACCGACGAGGCCGGGCAGGTCATCGGGTTCACCGGCGCCCAGCCGTGGGCGCCGGACTGGGGGCCCAGGGGCGAGATCGAGATCGGCTGGCGGCTCGGGCGGGCCCACTGGGGCAGGGGATACGCGACGGCGGCGGCGCACCTGACGCTGGGGCGGCTGCGGGCGGCGCGGGTGCCGGCGGTGGTCGCGATGGTGCGGCCGGGCAACGAGCGGTCGGTCGCGGTGACCCGGCGCCTCGGGATGGAACTGCGGGAGACCTTCCCGCACCCGCGCCTGCCGGAGGAGGCGCTCTGCTTCCGCCTCGACCTGCGGGGCAACGATCCGATTGATTACACAGAGTATCGATCTGTTACAGAAAGACACTTGGCGCTTCCGGAGGCCGTGTGCCGGGGGTTACCCTTCCAGTACCGCTGGGGGTGACATCTGTGCATATAACACCCAAAACACCCGAAGTGCGCGTGCCACGGCTGGTCGGGCTGATGGCCGTGGACGCGCGCGAGAGCGCCCGGTCGCGGGGCCTGTTCCTCAACGCGCCGGACCGTCCGGACTTCCATCTCACGGTCGTCGACTACGTCGTGCGCCAGTTCCCGCAGCCCGGTGCCGAGGTGCCGCGGGACTCGATGGTGTACGTGTGGTTCGACTTCGGCGAGAGCGACGGCGGCGGAGGCGTGCGCGAGCCACGCATCCCGCGGCCGCCCGGCGGCGGGCTGCAACGGGAGCTGGACCAGCCCGGGGACAACACCTTCGAGGTGAGCAGCCTGTGATTCCCCGGCCGGTGGGCCCCGGGCCGGGGCTCAGGCCTCCTTGAAGCCCCGGTGCAGGGCGACGATCCCGCCGGTGAGGTTGCGCCAGGCCACCTTCGACCAGCCCGCCTCGCGCAGCCGGCCGGCCAGCGCGGGCTGGTCGGGCCAGGCGCGGATGGACTCGGCGAGGTAGACATAGGCGTCCGGGTTGGAGGAGACCGCGCGGGCGACCGGCGGCAGGGCGCGCATCAGGTACTCGGTGTAGACGGTCCGGAAGGGCGCCCAGGTCGGGTGCGAGAACTCGCAGATCACGACCCGCCCGCCGGGCCGCGTCACCCGGTACATCTCGCGCAGGGCCGCGTCGGTGTCCTGGACGTTGCGCAGCCCGAAGGAGATCGTCACGGCGTCGAAGGTGTCGTCACCGAACGGCAGCCGGGTGGCGTCCCCGGCGGTGAAGGGCATCCAGGCGTTGCGCCGCTTGCCGACCTGGAGCATCCCCAGGGAGAAGTCGCAGGGCACGACGTAGGCGCCGGCCCTGACGAACGGCTGGGAGGAGGTGCCCGTGCCGGCCGCCAGGTCGAGGATCTTCTGCGCGGGGCGCGCGTCGACCGCCCTGGCGACCTCCTTCCGCCACTGCCGGTCCTGGCCGAGCGACAGCACGTCGTTGGTCAGGTCGTACCGTTCCGCCACGTCGTCGAACATCGAGGCGACTTCGTGCGGCTGCTTGTTCAGGGAGGCGCGGGTCACCTCGCCATTCTTGCAGCACGCCGTCACGGGAGGAGCTTGGGCTTCTTCTTCGCGGCCACGTCCTCCACCCAGCCGCACGCCACGACGAACACCGCGATCAGGATCCAGCCGACGCCGAACATGAACCACTGGCTGTCGAGCGGGAGCCACTTCTCGAACGCGGGCACGTTCCACATCTGGTCGATCAGGGGGACCGCGAGGACCAGGGCGATCTCGTGCCAGAGGTAGATCGTCACCGCACGGGCGTTGAAGATCGTGACCGTCCGGTCGAGTTTCCGGTGGCGGGTCAGCCGGCGGAAGTCGATCGTGAAGTAGGCCTTCGCCCACATCAGCAGCATCACGAACCCGGCCGACCAGAAGGCCTGGGCGAGGGGGTTCTCGTCCAGGTCGTAGGTGCCGAAGTCGGCCTGGTGCGAGAAGGCGTACCAGCCGCCGTAGCCGACGGCGGCGAGCGAGCCGACGATCACCAGGGCCGGTTTCATCCGTCGGAGCACGCCGTCGCGGTGCGCGAAGCCGAGGATCCAGCAGAAGAGGTACGTCGACAGGTCCCACAGGGCGCTGCCGAAGCGATTGTCCGGACCGGACCAGACGAAGTTCAGGACCAGGATCGGGACGAGGGACAGGAGGAGCACCGGGACCGGCGCCTTCCGGAAGATCCACAGCAGGGGCGGGGAGAGGAGGACGAACCAGAGGTAGGTGCGCAGGTACCAGAGGATCTCCCAGGCCTGCTCGCCCCACGCGTTGCCCGGCGGGTCGCCGAACGGCACGATCCAGTAGACGATCTGCCAGCCCGGCATCCAGTCGTGGATCAGCATCGCCAGGACGACGAAGAAGCCCCAGAACCAGAAGGGCGGGAGGAGGCGGCGCAGGCGGCTCCTGACGACCTTCGGCGCGGGGCGCTCCAGGGACTTCGCCATAAGGGTGCCGGCGAGGCCGAACATGACGCCCATGGAGGGGAACACCATGCCGCACCAGGCCCAGCCGAAGGTGTGGTAGGTGACGACGCGGATGAGGGCGACGGCCCTGAGGGTGTCGAAGTAGCGGTCCCTTGCGGGGGGCTTGGGGCGCGGGTTCGGGTCGGGCTCCCTGGCGTCCGCTGTTTCGGTCGACGGTGCCGTCGGCTGTGCCCGCCCGTTCCGCCCTGCGGAACGACTGCCCACAGCGGTAGCGGCGGCGGTCGGCTCCGGCTCCGATACCGGCCGCGGCTCCGGTACCGGCTGCCGCTCCACCAGGGGCATGGGGGTCGTCTCGTGCGGTGCCTGGGTGTAGGTGTCCTCGGCGTACTGCTGCCGGCCGCCGTAGGGGTCGTAGTCATAACCGTTGTAGCTCTGCTGGTACGGGTTCTGCTGGTACGGGTTCTGCTGGTACGGGTCCTGCTGGTCCCAGGTCATCAGCCGCTCACCCCTGCCGGGGTGCCGACCTCGCCGGTGCGCTTGAGTTTCTGCCAGCGCAGGCGGCCGCCGGTGAGGGCGGTGATGCAGGAGTGGATGAGGACGAGGTACATCATCTGGCGGTAGGCCAGCTGCTGCAGCGGCATCATCGCGAGGTAGCGGTACTTCTCCCCGTCCAGGCGGAACGCGTACGCGGCGCAGGCCAGTTGGACACCGAGAACGGCGAGCCAGGCCAGCAGCGCGGCCTCGAAGTCGACGAAGATCATGGAGTAGACCGTGAACACGTCGATGAGCGGAGCGAAGACCGGGGTGACGATCTGGAAGAGGACGACCAGGGGCATGCCGACGCGGCCGAAGCGGCCCGAAGGTCCCCTGTCCGTCAGGGACTTGCGATGCTTCCACAGGGCCTGCATGGTGCCGTAGGACCAGCGGTAGCGCTGCGACCACAGCTGCTTCAGCGAACCGGGCGCCTCCGTCCAGGCCTTGGCGTGCTCCTGGTAGACGACCCGCCAGCCCGCGCGGTGCATGGCGATGGTGATGTCGGTGTCCTCGGCGAGGGTGTCCTCGCTCATGCCGCCGACCCCCAGGACCGCCTCGCGGCGGAACGCGCCGATCGCGCCGGGGATGGTGGGCATGCAGCGCAGCAGGTCGTACATGCGGCGGTCGAGGTTGAAGCCCATCACGTACTCGATGTGCTGCCAGGCGCCGATGAGCGTGTTGCGGTTGCCGACCTTCGCGTTGCCGGCGACCGCGCCGACCCCGGGGTCGGCGAACGGCTGCACGAGGTGCCGTACCGTCTCCGGTTCGAAGACCGTGTCGCCGTCCATCATCACCACGATGTCGTAACTGGCATTGCGCACGCCGTTGTTGAGGGCGGCCGGTTTGCCGGCGTTCTCCTGGCGGATGACCCGGACGTTGTGCATGCCGAGCTGGTCGGCGGCGGCGCGGGCGATCTCCGAGGTGCCGTCCGTGGAGCCGTCGTCGACGACGATGACCTCGATCGGGTGGGTGCTCCGGGCCAGCGACTCCAGGGTGTTGGCGATGCACTCCTTCTCGTTGTACGCGGGGACGATCACACTCACCGGCCGGGTGACCGTCGGCCCCCAGCTGAAGCGGCGTTTGTTGCGCTGTCTGTAGTGGCGGCGAGCGATGAGCAGCATCATCCCGAAGCGGCCCATCACCGCGACGCCGACGACGAACAGCAGGCCGGAGAGGACGGGGAGGGCCCACTCGGCTATCGCGACCGCCACGATGAGGGCCTTGCCCTCGTAGAGGGTCATGCCGGTGGCCGTGCGGTGGGCGGCCTGGAGTCGGGAGACGGCGGTGGCGCGGGTGCCGGCGCCGGCGCCCCCGCCGGGGGCGGTGCCGCCCTCGCCGTTCGGGGCGGTGCCGGCACCGGGCCCGGAACCGTTGCCCGTACCGGAAGCGGTGCCGGTTCCCGTCACGCCGGCCTCGGTGAGGCCGGTGGTGGCCCCGCCGTCCGTGGTGGTGCTCGCCGCGGCGGTCTGCCGGCTCGCGGCGTTGCGCTTCTCGACGACACCGCTGACGGTGGTGAAGGTGTAGCCCTTCGCCTTCATCTTCTTGATGTAGGCAGGCAGCGCCTTGATCGTCTGCGAGCGTTCGCCGCCGGCGTCGTGGAAGAGGACGGCGGCGCCCCTGGTGCCGCTCGGGGTGGCCCACTTGACGATCTTCGAGACGCCCGGCCTCTTCCAGTCGTCGCTGTCGGTGTCGACGAAGACGCTGGTGTAGCCCTCGTCACCGAGCT
The DNA here is from genome assembly GCF_040702065.1 of Streptomyces sp. NPDC086777. Lineage (NCBI taxonomy): Bacteria > Bacillati > Actinomycetota > Actinomycetes > Kitasatosporales > Streptomycetaceae > Streptomyces > Streptomyces sp. NPDC086777. Next base: position 82,939 of record NZ_JBFBJI010000028.1, read on the forward strand.
TCTTGTAGACCGGCCAGCTGTAGTTGTCGATGGCGTCCGTCTCCGAGGAGTACGGCGCGCGGAACAGGGTCGTGGTGATGCCGGCCGCGCCCGCCAGCGCGAGCTGCGTCTGCTGCATCTCACGGTTGATCCGGGCGTCGCTCTGGTACGACAGGTCGACGTGCGTGAACGTGTGGATGCCGACCTCGTTGCCCTGCTGGACCATCGTCTTCACGATGCCCGGGTAGCGCGACACCATCGAGCCGACCAGGAAGAACGTGGCGGGAACGTCGTACTGCTGGAGGATCTTGAGGACCTGCGGGGTGTAGGTCGGGTTCGGGCCGTCGTCGAAGGTGAGGGCGATGGTCTTGGCGGGGACCGAGACGGTGGTCGCCTGGCCGCCCCGGAAGGTGAGGATCGGGCCGCCGTCGAGAATCCTGTCCGGGACCTTGCCGGAACTCGCTCCGGTGCGCACCCGCTGGTCGCCGCCGACCTCTGCCCGCAGATAGCCGTCGAGCAGCATCACGCAGGTCAGCGCCAGCAGGAGCAGCAGAGCGAGGATGACACGGGGTTTCTGCAGCGCCGCGGCCCTGCCCGCCGCCCGCTCGATGCGGGTGGGGGCGCGCCTGCGGCCGCGTGCGGACGTCGGAGTAGTCATGGGGAGAGGCCTGCGTTCCCGGTCAGTCCGCGGTGGCGGATGCGGTGGCGGATGCGGACGCGGACGCGGACGGGGTGGTGGCGGTCGAGGGCCGCGCCGAGAGGCGGCCGCTGGGCAGGCCGGCCTGACGGCCGATGCCGCCCTGCGGGCGTTCGCCGCCGGGGGTGTTGCCGGCGCGCGCGAAGTCGGGGATCAGCGAGTCCGGGGTGAGGGAGGTTCCCCAGCCCATGAAGGCGGCGCCGAGCACTCCGGTGTAGGCGAGGCAGACGACGCCGAGGAGGAGGCCGACGCGTCGCAGCACCTTGGAGCGGCGCCCGGAGGAATCGACGAAGACGGGCCCTTCGGCAGACCCGTTGCCTTGTTTGCGGCGGCGACCACGCCCCGCGGCGCGGCTTTCGATGGCAGGCTCGGATTGCATTCCACGGATATTAGGGAGCCTTTATGTGATCGCCTTCGGAGTTCATGTGAGGCGCCCATGAGAAACCCCTCGACCTGTCTTTTCGCTGAGAGATTCTGTGAACACCTGCGGAGACGGGAGAGGGTGGGAAGCCCCCTGAACATCCCTTTCATGCCGCACCTTTCACCCCCTTCGCACCCTTCGTTCCATGAGGTTTCCATGTATTGATCGAACCGCTGAACGCTATGACCGTGTGAGACGTTTTCCTTTGGAATCAGGCTTTGTTTCGAGCCTGAGACACATATCACGAGAGCGGGTGCATGTTAATGCGGAGTTTCCTCAGGCCGGCTGCCGGGCTTACCTGCCTGTTTGCCATGGCAGTCACGGGGTGCTCCTCGGGTACCGGCGCCACGTCGGACTCGGCGCCCGCACCGTCGAAGAAGGCGTCCGCGTCGGCGTCCGCGTCCGCGAGCGAGGCCGACGGGTCGGCCGGGTCGGCCGGGTCCGGCACGTCCTACGCGCCCTACGTCAGCGCGACGGAGGCCGCCGGCACGGACGACGCAGGATCGCCCTCGACGTATAACCTGGCCTTCGTGATCGCCGACGGCAGCAGCTGCACACCGGCGTGGAACGGGACGGACGCCGTCGGCAGTTCGGCCGTGAAGTCGCGGATCTCCCGGTTGACGAAGGACGGCGCGTCGGTCCGGGTGTCCTTCGGCGGGGCCTCCGGCAAGGAACTGGCGACGACCTGCTCCGGCGCGTCGCAACTCGCCGCCGCGTACGGCGCCGCGCTGGACGCCGCGGGCTCCACGCAGGCCGACTTCGACATCGAGGGCGACACGCTGACCGACTCCGGCTCGGTCGCGCTGCGGTCGGAGGCGATCGCGCTGCTCCAGAGGGAACGGCCGGACCTGGAGGTCTCCTTCACGCTTCCCGTGATGCCGTCCGGGCTCGACTCCGACAGCCTCGCGCTGCTGGCGTCGGCGAACAAGTACGACGTGCAGGTCTCGACCGTCAACATCATGACCATGAACTACGGCGAGTCGTACGGCGGGGACATGGGCGGCTACGCGCTCACCTCGGCGAAGGCCGCGCACGCGCAGCTGAAGAAGGTGTTCGGACTGTCGGACGCGGGAGCGTGGGGCGGGATGGCGCTGACCTCGATGATCGGGGTCAACGACGTCGACGGGGAGACGTTCTCGTTGTCCGACGCGAAGGAGGTACGGGCGTTCGCGGAGCAGGAGGGCGTCGCATGGGTGTCGATGTGGTCGACGTTCCGGGACCAGCAGTGCGCGAACGGGAGTTCCGGGGACGACGACGCGGCGACGAACTGCAGCGGAGTGACTCAGAGTTCGGGGGCGTTCGGGGAGGCGTTCGCCGGCTGAGTGTCCTGTGCGGGTGGGCGGGGGCCGCTCGCGCGGTGCCCCGCGACGCCCCTGAAGACCTGCTAGCGCCGTCTGTGGACAAGGCGGCCCGCGCACACCGTCGCGATGCACTCCCCCGACTCGTCGAACACCGCGAGGTCGGCCCTGGCGTTCTCGTCGAGGCGGGTCCGCGGGGCGCGGGTCAGCACCAGGACGTCGTTCCGGGCCGCCGCGGCTCGGAGTTCCGGGGAGTCGGCGTGCCGTTCGAGGACCGCCGTCGCACCCGACTTCAGCACCGCGTGCACGCGTTCCCGTGGCGTCGGGGCGTCCGGGAGCTCGCGTTCGTGGACGCGCGCCGGGCCGAGTACTCCGGGCCAGCTCCGCACCCGGGTGCCCGGGAAGCGCTCCAGCAGGTCCCACAGGGTACCCACCGCGGCGATCCGGCCGCCCTCGACGACGACGGCGCCGTCCCCGAGGGCGGCACCGTCCCAGTCGTGGCGAACCTCGGTCGCCGCGTGGATCGTCAGCACGGCGGGGTCAGTTGGAGGCGAGCAGCTTCAGCTCGGGGTGGGCGGTGCCGCCCTCGATGGCCGTCGAGGAGATGTGGGACATCACCCGCTCGTCGACCGGGTCGTTCGCCGGGTCGTCGTGGACCACGAGGTGCTCGTACGTCGTGGCGCGCTGCGCCGGGACGCGGCCCGCCTTGCGGATCAGGTCGATGATCTCCAGGCGGTTGGAGCGGTGCTTGGCACCGGCGGAGGAGACGACGTTCTCCTCCAGCATGATCGAGCCGAGGTCGTCCGCGCCGTAGTGCAGCGAGAGCTGGCCGACCTCCTTGCCGGTGGTCAGCCAGGAGCCCTGGATGTGGGCGACGTTGTCCATGAAGAGGCGGGCGATCGCGATCATCCGCAGGTACTCGAAGAGCGTGGCCTGGGTACGGCCCTTCAGGTGGTTGTTCTCGGGCTGGTAGGTGTACGGGATGAAGGCGCGGAAGCCGCCCGTGCGGTCCTGGACGTCCCGGATCATGCGCAGGTGCTCGATGCGCTCGGCGTTGGTCTCGCCGGTGCCCATGAGCATGGTCGACGTGGACTCGACGCCCAGCCCGTGGGCCGTCTCCATGATCTCCAGCCAGCGCTCGCCGCTCTCCTTGAGGGGCGCGATGGCCTTGCGGGGGCGCGCGGGGAGGAGCTCCGCGCCGGCGCCCGCGAAGGAGTCCAGCCCCGCCGCGTGGATACGGGTGATGGCCTCCTCGACGGAGACGCCGGAGATCCGGGCCATGTGCTCGACCTCGGAGGCGCCCAGGGAGTGGATCACCAGCTGGGGGAACGCGTCCTTGATCGCCTTGAAGTGCTTCTCGTAGTACTCGACGCCGTAGTCGGGGTGGTGGCCGCCCTGGAACATGATCTGGGTGCCGCCCAGTTCGACCGTCTCCGCGCAGCGGCGCAGGATGTCGTCGAGGTCGCGGGTCCAGCCCTTGGCGGTGTCCTTGGGGGCCGCGTAGAAGGCGCAGAACTTGCACGCCGTGACGCACACGTTCGTGTAGTTGATGTTCCGCTCGATGATGTACGTCGCGATGTGCTCGGTGCCCGCGTACCGGCGGCGGCGCACGGCGTCGGCGGCGGCGCCCAGCGCGTGCAGCGGGGCGTCGCGGTAGAGGTCGAGCGCCTCTTCCGGGGTGATCCGCCCACCGGCAGCGGCACGGTCGAGGACGGACTGAAGGTCGGCCTTCTCGGTCACCGGGCGCGTCCCTTTCGTAATGGCTTGTGGACGGACCGAACCAGCCTACGCCAGCCCCGCGCCCGCCCTTCGAACGGCCCGGGCTCAGGCCGTGTACGCCCCCACCAGCAGCCCCGCGAACGCCCCCGTGATCAGGAACGGCCCGAACGCGATCGCCGTCTTGCGCCCGGCCCGCCGTACGACGACGAGCGCACCGCCGTACAGCGCGCCCAGCAGGAACCCGGCGAAGGTGCCGAGCAGCACGGTGGGCCAGCCGTACCAGCCGAGGACGGCGCCCGTGCCGAGGGCCAGCTTGACGTCGCCGAAGCCCATGCCGGCCGGGTTGACGAGGAAGAGGACGAAGTAGGCGCCGCCGAGGGCGAGGGCCGCGTAGAGGGAGGTCAGCCAGTCTCCGGCGTGTTCGGGGAGCAGGGCGGCCGCCCCGAGGAGGGCGAGGGCCGCGGCCGCGAGGGGGAGGGTGAGGGGGTCGGGGAGGCGTTGCACCCGGAAGTCCACCACCGCGAGGAGGACGCCGACGGGGGCCAGGAGCAGCCAGACGGCGAGTTCGGGGCGGGTGCCGGTGGCGAGGGCGAGCGCGGTGCAGACCGTCGCGGTGGCGAGGGCCAGGGGGGTGGGCGCGGGTGGCCCCGGTGGGGTGTTCTCACCGTCGTCGGCCACGGGTCCCTCGGCCACGAGTCCGTCGGCCACGGGTCCCTCGGCCACGGCTCCCTCAGCCACGGCTCCGTCGGCCACGAGTCCGTCGGCCACGGCTCCGTCGGCCACGGCTTCGTCGGCCGCGGGTTCGGCCGCCGTCGTCGCGCAGTCGCCGCAGGGCGCTCGGCCCAGCCAGCCCCTGACGGGGTGGCCCGCAGGACACGACGTCCGCCACTCCTCCCCCGCCGGAACCGAGAAGCGGTACGCGGAGCGGGGCAGCAGGGACCCGGCCGTCGCGCCCCAGAGGGCGGCGGCGGCCGGGAGGGCGAGGTCGAGGGCGGTGGTCATCCGGTGGCGGCGGCGCCGTCGCGCCAGGTCGGGAGGAGTTCGTCGAGGAGTGCCTCGGTACGCGGGGGCAGGCCGCGCGCGCCGCTGCGGGCGATCAGGTCGGCGGCGAGGGCACGCAGCCGGTCCGGGTCGCCGGTGGTGTGCGTGGCGCGCAGCAGCTCGTTCCAGAGGCGTTCGTCCGCCGGGGCGGTCCGCAGCGCCGCGCCGAGCGCCTCGATCGCCTTCTCCGCGCGGTCCTTCTCCAGGTGGAACGCGGACAGCGCGAGGCCGATGTCGGCGACGAGCAGCGGGAGCTGGGCGTCGACGATCTCGTGGGTGAGCCAGCGGTAGCGGCCCTCGGCGCGGTCGGCGAGCAGCGGGCCGCGTACCAGGACGAGTGCGTCGGTGAGCAGGCGGCCGCGGACCGCCCGGCTGTCGACGCCCTTGCCCTGGGTGGCCTCGTAGTAGAGGGAACGCAGTACGTCGAGGTCGGAGACGACGGACTTGGCGAGCGTGAGGCGCCCGGCCGCGTCCGCACGCAGCCGGGGGCTGCCGTCGGGGTCGGTGCCGAGCCAGCCGCGCAGCCGCTCCAGGAGGGCGTCGCGGACGTCCTCCGTGACGCCCCGCGGCCACAGCGCGGACGACAGCACCCGCGGGTGCACGCCCTCGCGGTGCAGGAGCAGGAGCGCGAGGGCCTCGTGGAGGAGGGGGCTGCGGTCCCCGTCGGGGGTGTCCAGGCCGATGATCTCGTACGGTCCGACGAGCCGCGCGTAGACCGCGGGGCGGCCCTGTTCGCTGATGTCGACGAGGAACGGCGGGGTGGTGGTGGGCCCGTCGGGGTCGCGCTCGGGGTCGGCCTCCACGAAGAGTTCGACGACCGCGCGCTGCTGGACCGCCGGCAGCAGCTGGGCCTCCAGTTCGAGGCCGAGGAGCGGGGCGAGGAGCCTGCCGTCCGGGGTGATCTCCATCGCCCAGGCTGCGCCGGGCAGGTCGTCGCGCTCGCTGCCGACCAGGTAGCCGATGCCGAGCCGGGCGGCGTCGGCGGCGAGTTCGGCGAGGCGCACGGCGTCGTCGGTGGAGGGCTGGGTGGCGAGCAGGACGAGGTGCGGCGCCCAGCGGGTGTGCTGGGCGGGCCCGGTGCGGCCGGTGAGGACCGAGTGGTGGTCGGCGGCGCCGAGCGCGCCCCGCCGCTGCCGGGTCTCCGCCTCCATCGTCTCGAACAGCGCCTCCACGTCGTCGAGATGGCGCAGCCGGTTGGGGGCGAGCGGGGTGAGGTCCGCGCCGAAGCCGACGAGGGTGATGGTCATCCGGTCCGACCAGCCGTTGGTGGCGAGTTCGGCGGCGACGGAGGCGAACACGGCGGCCCGGTCGGCCTCGCGGCCGCTCAGCGAGACGATGCCGGGCACGGCCTCCAGGTTGAGCAGCAGCCGCGAGTCGTCCATGGTGCCGAGGCTGACCAGACCGGGGTACGGGGCGGCCGCGTCGGTCTCCTCGTAGCGCTCGGCGTCCGCGCGCGACAGCGTCCAGAACGTCTGGTCCTGGCCGAGCTGCCAGGGCGCCGGAGGCTTGCCCGCCGGCTGCGCGAGCTGCAGGTGCAGGTCGCCGTGGCTGAGCCAGGCCGCGTAGACGACGGGGAGCGAACGGGACTCGGCGGTGAGGGCGGCGGCGAGCCCGCGCAGCGACCGGTCGAGCTGTCGTACGCCCTCCGGGTCCGCGCCGACCAGCAGCGCGTCCTGCACGTCCTGGGCGTCGCCGGCCGGGATCGGCGGCTCCATGCCGCGGTGGCCGCCGACGGCGCCGAGCGCCGACTGCCACAAGGCCTGCCGGCGCCTGCGGCCGAGGGCGGCGAGCAGGCCGGCGGCGAGCAGCGGGGCACCGAGGAGAGCCTCGGAGAGGCCGAAGGAAGAGGAAGAGGAAGAGGAGGAGGGGGAGTCCGTGGAGGTCCCGTGCGCGGCGGGGGCGTCCGTGTCGCCGGCCTGGCGCTGGGCGGGCACGGTGATCTGGGCGGTGGCCCCGTCGCCGCCCGCGTGCTGCCCGCCGCCCCGCTCCTGGTGCTGCTGGTGCTGGGCGTGGTCGCCGGTCTGCGCGTAGTCGCCGATCTGCTGCCGGACCTCAGGCGAGACGTGCGCGTCGGGGTTCTCGACGAGTTCGCCGCCGTGCGCGTCGCCGGGCATCTCCATGATCCAGCCGGGGCGGATGAGGCTGGCCTCGGAGAGCCGGGAGCCGTCGGGCTGGATGCGGTCCTTGTTGAGCTCGTAGATCTCCTTGTACCGGCGGCCGTCGCCGAGGTGGCGTTGCGCTATCTCCCACAGGGAGTCGTGGTGGCGGCCCTCGGGCGGCTGGATGCGGTAGTACTTCGTCGCCCCGTGCGTGGCGGTGGAGCCGCCCTGTTCGGCCTGGGCCGCGGCGTGGCCGGCCTGCTCGGCGAGGGCGGCGGCGGTGCTCTTCGCCTGCTCCTGCTGCTGGGCGAGGATGCCGGGGGTCGCCTGTGCGGTGGCCACCGTGCCCTTCTGGTTGCCCTCCAGGCTGTGGCCGAGCTGGGAGAGGCCCGGGGTGAAGCTGGCGGCGGTGGCACCGACCAGCAGCAGCGCGGCGACGAGCTGGCGGGCGAGCAGCTGGCTGGGGCCGGCACCGGGAACCCGGCCGGGCAGGCCGACACCGGAGACGGCGGCCTTGACCTCCACCAGCACACAGGCCGTGAACTGGGCCCAGGCCAGCCAGACGACGACGGTCAGCGCGTTCAGGAACGTCTGTACGTCGATGGGCTGCGACAGCCAGTCCATGCTGGGCGCGCTGCGCGGCAGGGGCCAGCCGACCGCCACGGCGAGGGCGCCGGGGACGCCGACGACGAGGACCAGCAGCACCACGAAGGCGAGGAACGCCTTGACGACGTCCCCGAACGTACGCCGACGCAACCGCACCGGCTGCGGGGTCCGGTTCCGCGGACCCGACGGAGCGGTGCCCGTCGGCCTTCCCGTCGAGCTTGATGTGCTGCGTCGCGCCATGGCGGGTGTCCCGGGGTCGTGTGTGGAAGGAGTGGGCCGGGGGCGCATCGAGCCAGCCGAGGTCCCCTTGACGATCCTATTGACTGGCACCGACAGCGTCGAAGGGGTGGAACGACCAACCGCCGCCCGAATTCTCCGCTTTCACCAACCCGCTCCCCATTGGCCGGAGTCACCGTCACCCGACCCGCACACATCCCCTCCACACGCCCCACACGGTCCGTCAGCCGGTGACCCGCAGCGAGGACAGCAGGAAGCGGGTGAGGGCGGAGGTCGGGAAGCTGATCGCCGCCACCCCCTCCTCCGCCCGGAGTTCGACGACCGTGCGGGAGTCGCCGTACGGGCGCACGTGCACGTTGCCGAGCACGGCCGGGCCCGACAGGCCCTCCTCCAACAGGGCCCGCGCGAAGCTCCAGACGACCTCCTCGCCGTCCAGGGAGATCCACGGCGGGAAGACGAAGTGCACGGCCTGCGGGTCGGCCGAGGTGTAGCGGAGCGTCGCGGGGACCGCCACCTCCTGCTCGTCGGCGGTGAGCAGGCGGGCACCGGTGGGCTGCTCGAGCGTGATGGGCACGGATCGTCTCCGGGGGTGCGTGATGGACCGTCGTACAAGTGAGAGCGCCCGACGGCGGCCTGATGACGCCGGAAACACAAGTGACTTGAGTGACATGTGTCACTTTCGGGTGGGCCGGCAGTGATCAGCGCCGCCTGGGCCGCCGAAGACCTGGATGCCGATCCCACTCCCCCGGCGGATCCCGCCCCCCGTGGCCCCCGGCACCAGCGCCCCGAAGGAGCGCGGGGAACTGCGCGACCGGCCACGACGCCGCCGCAGCCGAACGACGGCGCACGGCGGCCCTCCCCGAGCAAAGCGGAGCGCCCGGTGGTTAGCCGACCTCGTTCTCGGCGGTCGCCTCACCGTGCACCACGATCGCGCCGCCGTAGAACATGCCGGTGAAGACCGGCTCGTAGGTCAACTGGACCTCGACCTGGACCTGCTGGGCGTCGGCGGCGACGCAGTGCGTGCCCGCGACGTCCGCGGCGGACATGTCCATCTCGCGGGCGAAGGTCTTCACCCGGGCGTCGCAGTCCTGGAAGTTGATCGGCGCGTCGCCCTGGTTCTCGTACAGCTGCTCCAGGTCGATGTCCTGGGCCGCGTAACGGGCCGCCTGTTCCGCGATGTCGGCGGCCCGTTCGCGCTTGGAGATGGACAGGCCGCCGTCGATGACGAACGCGGACAGCGAGAGGAAGACCAGGGCGAAGATGATGACCGCGCCCGCCCCCGAGCCCCGGTCGTCGAGACGGAGCCGGCGCGCGGTCCACCAACTGCGCAGCACCGCAAGGCTCATGCCGCCCTCCGGAACGGGTCGAGGGGCGAGGAGAACGTCGAGGACAGGGTCGTCGGTATGTCCAGTCCCAGCATGGCCAGGCCCCGCACCCGGCAGCTCACCCGGACCGTGAAGATGCCGCCGGACTCGAAGCCCGCGCTGGTCTGGACGACGGAGACCGGCCCCGAGCAGACGTCGGAGAGGTCCGCGTCGGCGGCCTTCTGCGCCTCCGACATGGCCGTGCCGTGGTCCTTCTGGATGGACCCGGCGCGGGCCGCGTCCCGCGCGGCGCCGTCGATGGCGCCGCGGCCGTCGACGAGCTGGCCGAAGGCGACCAGGACCAGGATGAACAGGATCATGACCGGGGCGAGGATGACGACCTCGACGGTCGACAGTCCCCGGTCGCCGTCCGGAGCTCTCTTCTCCACGGCGGACATCTAGTTGTCCTCCACGAACCGCTCGACCGGCCCCGCGGACCGCGCGTGCACCGTCAGGTCCAGGCCCGGGAACACCGTCGGGATACGGGCCGTGATCTCGACGCCGACGGTGGTCTGCTCCGGCTGGACCATCCTGACGTCGGGCGACAGGACCAGCTGCGGGCCGAGTTGCCTGATGTAGGAGTCGACCACGTCCTGGGCCTCGCCGCGCCAGGCGCCGGGCTCCGCGTCGGCGGTGGCGCGGGCCTTGCGTGCGCCGGCCTGGGCCGCCGCCTGGGCCACGTGATCCGCGAAGAAGTACAGCGCGAACTGCACCGTCGCGAAGATCATGAAGAACAGGACAGGGGTGAGGAACACGAACTCGATCGCGGTCATGCCCGAGTCGCCGCGCGCGGCCGCCGTCCTGCGGCGTACCCAGCCGCGCAGGCCTCCGCTCCTGCCCGCGGACATCCCCGTCACCCCCGTCACCCCCGTCACCCCCGTCGTGGTCGCGCTCGTCCGCTCAGCAGGTTCCGCTGGCGTTGGCGCCCTTGATGCAGTTGCCGACCTTGTTGGCGCCGTCGCTCAGCGCCGCGTTGATGATGGCCGCCACCACGCCGACGATCGCCACGACGACCGCCGAGATGATGACCCACTCGACGGCGGAGGCACCGCGGTCGAGCTCGCCGGAGCGGGCGCGCTGCACGCGCGCCTGCAGGAAGGTGACCAGGAAGTCCATCGCCGGGATCCCGGTGCTGACGTTCCGTCCGTTCATGATGACTTGTCCTCTCGAAACAGCAGTTGGCGAAGGTTCTCTACGAAGCTCGGGTCAGCTCGGGCCGGCTCACACCTGGAACACCCGCATCGCCGCCGGGAAGATCAGGAAAACCAGGAAGCCGGCGCACAGCAGCAGCTGGGCGACGAGCATCGACTGGGACTTCTCGCCCGCGCTGCCCTCGATCTCGGCAAGTTCGCGGTGGCGCATGGTCTCGGCGCGGGAGGCGAGGGACTCACGGACCTTGGCGCCGTCGTCCGCGACCAGGGCGAGGGAGGCGGAGAGGTCCTTGAGCTCCTCCACGCCGAGTTCCTCGCCGAGCGCTCCGAGGGCCTGCCACTGGCTGACGCCGGTGATGCGGGCGTCGGCCAGGGCGTTGCGGATGCGCTGGTTGGCCCAGCCGTCGGAGACCTCGGCGGCCGCCATCAGGGCCTCGGGCAGGCCGCGGCCACCGGCGAGGCTCATCGACACCAGGTCGAGGTACGCCCCGATCACGCGCCTGAGGTCCCGGCGCTTGTCGGCCGCGTCCCGTCGTACCTCCAGGTCGGGCAGGAAGAAGAACAGGGCCGCGCAGGCCAGCGCCAGCCAGACCGGGATGACGGGGTTGTGGCCGAAGCCCATCGTGTAGACGACGGCGAACAGGAACGGCCCGAAGATCAGGCCGGCCGCCGCGAGCAGCACCTTGGTCGCGAGGAACTTCTCCCAGCTGCGGTCCAGGACGGCGAGGTCGGCGCGGAGCGAGCGCTGTTCCCAGCCCTGCTGCCGGTAGAACTCGGCGACCCGCTCGCCGACCTCGGCGCGCAGCGTGCCGAGCCGGCCGGTGTCCGGCGTCTGCCGCGCGGACTCGTAGGCCGCGCCGCGGGCCCGCATCGCGTCGATCCGCGCGACCTGGGCGACCGCGCTGCGCCGGGACGGCATCAGGGCGCGGATCAGGACGTAGACGCCGAGCCCCAGGGTCACGCCGACGAGAATCGGCATCGTGAGATTCACTGGCGGGCTCCTTCCTCGGTGGGCAGGGTCTGCTGACCGGGGTGACCGGGCGCACCGGGCCGGCCGGGCGCGGTGCTGGGCGGTCGTACGAACTGGACCGAGGACTGGTCGCGGACCAGGAAGCGTTCCGGGGTCTCGATGGTGGACAGCTTGCGCAGCCACCAGAAGCCGAGCGCGAACAGCCCGCAGACCAGGGCGAGGACCAGCTGTCCGACGGCGGTGCCGTACGGCGCGACGAAGTCCCGGTTGAAGACGGCGAGGCCGAGGACGAACGCGACCGACACGGCGACGACGATCTGCACCGAGCGCCGGGTGGACGCCCGCTGGGCCATCACGCGCTGGCGCATGTCGACCTCCTCGCGTGCCGACTTGGCGAGCGCGCCCAGTACCTGGCGCAGACCGGGGCCGCGCAGGCGGGCGTTGAGGATGAGCGCGGCCACGATGATGTCGGCGGAGGCGTCGTCGATCTCGTCGGCGAGGTGCTGCAGTGCGTCGGGCAGCGGGGTGCGGGCGCGCAGCCGGTCGACGAGGGCGTCGAGGTGCGGCCGCAGGATCGGTGCGGCGGCGCGGGCGGAGGCCGGGATGGCCTGCTCCAGGCCGACCGCGCCGGCGATCGTGTCGCGCAGCGACTCGGTCCAGGAAGCGAGGGCCTCCACGCGCTTCATCGCGGCCCGCTCCTCGGCGGCACCGCCGAACAGCTTGTCCCAGAAGAAGACGAGGACGCCGGCGGCGATGCCGGCCACCGCCCAGCGGGTCAGCAGCAGCACCGCGAGCCCGACGATGGCGGCCAGCGAACCGCGCTGTCCGGCGAACCGGACGAGTTCGGCCGCCCGCTCGTTCGCCTTCTGCTTCTCGTGCTCGGGCTTGGCGGGCAGGCCGCGGACGGCCAGGATCAGCAGCGCGAGTCCGCCGCCGACCGCGACACCGCAGCCGAGGCCGTAGAGAACCGTGCTGGAGAACAGCCCGCCCATGGAGCCCAGGGAGGCGAAGGGATTGAGGTTCATGTCATGTCACCCCCACGCCCCGTGCGGCTGGTAGCCGTAGGCCATCAGGTCCTCCAGGCAGGCTATGGGCGCGTGCGGGACGACCCGGCCGTCGTGGGCCTCCGCGAACACCTCGCTGGACAGCACCCTGCCGTCCACGCCGTTGACCTCACGGACGGAGGTGACCATGCGCTGGAGGCGGCCGCCGGTCTGGTAGTTGTTGCGCCGCTGGATGAAGACGACGAAGTTCACCGCGCCCGCGATCAGCATCTGGCTGGCCTCGATGGGCAGCCGCTCGGAGGCCTGGAGCGCGTAGGTCGAGATGCGGTTGAAGACCTCGCTGGAGCTGTTGGCGTGGATCGTGGACAGCGAACCGTCGTTGCCCTGGGACATGGCGTTGAGCATGGTGACGATCTCGTCGCCGAGGACCTCGCCGACGATGACCCGGGACGGGTTCATACGCAGTGACCGGCGGACCAGTTCGGCCATGGAAATGGCGCCCTGTCCCTCGGAGTTGGGCAGCCGTTCCTCGAACGCCACCACGTTGGGGTGCAGGTCGTGGAAGGTGTCGAGCCCGAGCTCCAGCGCGCGCTCGACGGTGATCAGCCGCTCGTGCGGCGGGATCTCGTTGGCGAGGGCGCGCAGCAGCGTCGTCTTGCCGGCGTTGGTCGCCCCCGCGATCATGATGTTCTTGCGGGCGCGGACGGCACAGGCCATGAAGTGCGCGACCTCGGGCGTGAGCGTCCCGTTCCCCACGAGGTCGGAGATGAAGACCTTGCCCATGCGGGCGCGGCGGATGGAGAGCGCGGGCCGCCGGGTGACGTCCATGACGGCGGAGAGCCGGGACCCGTCGGGAAGCCGCAGGTCGAGCTGCGGGTTGGCCGAGTCGAACGGGCGTGACGACAGGCCGGAGTAGGCACCGAGCACCTGGATCAGCTCGACGAGTTCCTCGTCGGTCTCCGCGACGGGATCCCCGACGGCCTCCCGCCCGTCGCTGAACCCGACGAAGACCTGGTCGCACCCGTTGATGTCGATGTTCTCGACGTCCGGGTCGTCGAGCAGCGGCTGCAGCCGGCCCACGCCGAACAGTGCCGCGTGCACGGCGGCCGCGTACTGCTCCTCGGTCTCCGCGTCCAGCGGGGTGCGTCCGGCGTTGATCTCCGCGCGGGCGTACTCCTCCAGGATCTGGGCTATGACGGCGCGGGCGTACTGGCGTTCGTCCTCGGTGGACATCGGCGTGACGCCCGACGCCTGGTCCTGGCGGCGCTGCTCGGCGATCCGGTCGCCGGCGTCCTGCCGGAACCGCTTGACCAGCTGGTGGTCGACAGCGGTCACCGGCCGGCCCCCGCGTGCGGCGCCTGCGTCGGTACGGACCAGGCGGCGCCGTACTGCTGGTGGAGGTCGGCGGTGACCTTGCGGGCCGAGCGGATCAGCAGGGACTTGTCGAGGCGGCCGCGCTTGCGGCCGGCGAGCTGGTCGGCGCCGGCCGGGTCGTCGGCGATGGTGCCGACCACGCGGGCGCCGGTCTGGGCGTGCACGAGCATGTCGTTGACCTGGTTGACCAGCTTGCCCGAGCTGGACGGGTCGGCGACCAGGACCACCCCGATCAGCGGGGTGGCGAGGGCGGCGGCGCCGCGCGGGCCGCCGTGCAGCTTCTGCGCGAGGGCGGCGGCCCGGTCCCGGACCCGGGCGAGCGCCTCGGGTTCGGTCCGCGAGACGAGGAGCACGAGCGCCGCGTGCGGGAACATCTCGACGGCCGGGGTGTCGCCGCTGATCCGTCCGCAGTCGGCGATGACGTCGGCCGGGGCGTTCGGGGAGTCGGCGAGGGCGGCGAAGGCGTGCCCGAGGGTGGGCCACAGCCCCGCGAGCCCGGCCGCGTGCTCGGCTATGCCGAGCCCGACGAGCACCTCCAGCCCGCCGCTCAACGGCTGGACGTGATCCCAGAGTTGGTCCGGTACGAGCCCTCGCCGCGCGGTGGCGGCGATGGACAGCATGCCGGTGTTCGGGTTGAGCGGTCCGCCGTGCGCGGCGGCACTGCGGTAGACCAGGTCGCCGCCGGCCGGGTCGGCCTCGGCGAGCAGGACCCGGCGCGGCCAGACCGCGGCCAGCGCGACGGCCGCGGTGGTGACGCCGGGGGAGCCCTTGTCGGCGGCGATTGCGATGAGCGCCATGGGGTGGGGGCCGCCTTCTAGTTGCCGTTGCCGGATACGAGGACGAGGGCGACCGAACCGGTGGAGGCGGCCTGGGCCAGCGCGGCGGCGTCGCCGCTGTCGACGGTGAGCGTGACGGCGAGGTTGGTGCTGCTGACGAGGGAGCCGTCGCCGCTCTGCTTGTCCGGCACGTAGCTGACCTTGGCCTGGCTGACGATCGGGGAGTCGCTGCCGCCGGAGGACGACGAGGAGGAACTGCCGCCGGTGGAGGCGCCGTTGCTGCTGACACGGTAGGCGGCGACGACGTCACCGGTCTTGAGCCTGGCGGGGTACTGGCCCTCCTTGAGGGAGAGGCCGACCACGGCCTTGCCGGCGGAGAGGGTGCTCCCCGTGCCGAACATCTGCCCCATGACGACCGTGTCCTTGTAGATGGTCGTCTTGGCCTTGAGGGTCTCCAGGGCGCTGAGCTGGGACCACCGGATGTAGTTGATGCTGTCGTCGGCCGCGACCATCACGGAGGTCACATCGCTGTTGGTCACGGACTCGCCGGGCTGGATGTCGGCGGTCACCTTGATGACCTCGATCCGGTCGCCCGCCTGCAGCACGAGCGTCGTCGCCCCCAGCGCGCCCAGCAGGATCAGCAGGACGGCGAGCGCGGCCAGAGCGGGCTTGCGCTCGCGCGGCGCGGTGGGAAGGCGGTCACCGACCGAAGGCTGAGCCGGACCGGCGGAACGACCGGCGCCCGCCCCCGTACGCTCTTGGATCTTCACGCAACCGCTCCCCGTTACAGCCAAGACAGTGTCTGTCAAGAACTCTGAAAACCTGTCAACGCTCGTCGCCCTGCCCACCGGCACGACGAAAGCGGACACTCCACACCAATCACCCCGGACCGGCCAAATACTCGCCCGCGGGGTGCGTGTCAAGCGATCGCACCGTATCAGCCGCACATAAGCCCCTCAAGGCGCGGCCGGACTCCTTGACCTCACTGAAATCGTCGTTGCGATCTGCAACGGCGGTGGCCCGTGCGGCGGTTGAGTCTCTGGACACTTCAAGGGATGCCGAGGTGTGCGCCGGTGAATCGACCGCACCGTGCTCGTGGCCGGTCCGCACCCGGTGCCGTCACCGTGCGCCCATCAGGCCTGCACGAAGTGCTCACGCCGGCGGCCGGTTTCCGACGCCGGCCTGACTAGGATCACGGATCACCCGGCCGGACGACGGATCCCGCCGCCGTGAACCACCCTGAGGAGGACCGACCGTGACCGTGCCGCAGCGCCACTCCTGGCACCCCCCGGAGGGCGAGGAGATCGTGGCGCGCGCGCCGGTGTCCTTCGCGACCGGCGCGGCGGACCGGGTGCAGGGCAGGCGCTGGTTCCGAGACCCCGAACGGCGGGACATACAGGGCGAGTTGCCGGGCTGGCCGACGGGACCTGTCTACCGGCTCAGGTCCAGGACCGGCTTCGTGGTGCGGACCGTCCTCGGCGTCACGTTCCTCCTGGGTGTGCTCGCCCTGGCCGTGGCCGCCGACGGCAACGTGCCCTCCGGCGGCGGCTCCGGCGGTCCCGGACTGGGCAGGAGCGAGGACCCGGAGAACGAGGAGACCGACTTCCCGGTGCTGTGGGCCGCCCCGGGCACGGTCGCCCGAACCCTCCCCTGGGAACTCGACCCGGCCCGCCGCCCCGACACCGACGTCACGCACCTGGTCCTGACCGACCGCCGCCTGCTGGTCCTCGGCGGGCTCCAGGATCCCAGGAACCCCTGGGAGGAGATCCTCTGGGAGACCGGCCTGAGCACGGTCGCCACGGTCGAACGGCGGCCGTTCAGCGTCGGCGGACGAGACTTCCGGATCACCTTCACGGACGGCTCCTGGTGCCGTCTGACGTCCTTCGAGGGCGAGGCCCTGGTCGGTCACCTGACGGCTGCGTGACCGTTCCGGCTAGGCCGTGACCCGTACGGTCCGCGCCAGTTCGTCGGTCAGCTCGCACAGGGCGTCCGTGCGGGTCGGCGCCTGCCAGGACGTCAACAGCACCAGTGCCCACGTCTCGTCGGCCCGGATGCCGTACGCGCACGTCTCCATGATCGTCCCCAGCCCGTCCCGGCCGACGTCACGGACGTACGCGTGCCGGACGCGCACCGCGGGCCCGGCGGGCAGGGTGCACAGCTCGGCCTCGGGCGGCCGGTAGGAGTCGGCGGTGGGGGCGGCGAGGTAGCTCCGGAGGAGCTCGACGCTCAGCGACGGGTACGTGTCGTCGGCGACCAGCGCCGACAGCTCGATCCGCGCCAGCTCCCCGAGCCGCGGCTCCGGCACGTACGACAGCGCGGTGACCGGTCCGCGCTCGCGCGAGTCGGCGGCGGCCTCACGGAGCTCGGCGGCGAGGGCGGTGAGGAGCTTCGGGTCGCCGTCGGGTCCGACGCGGCGCGCGGCGGCCTCCGCGGCCCACGCGCGCAGGTCGGCCTCCGGCGCGCGTACCGGCAGGGACACGGCGTCCTCGGGCGCCTTCATGTGGACCGTGGACGCGGCGAACTCGGGCATCAGGCCATCCATTGCAGGGTGCGGGCGACGGCGTCGAAGAGACCGACCAGGGCGTCCGCCAGCGGTTCCATCGGCGTCGAGAACGAGAGCAGCAGCCGCTGGTCGCCGTTCGGGACGGCGAGGTAGACGTCCAGATGCGTGACGGCGAGCTTGTTGCCGTCGGGGTCGTCGGCGGCCGGGCGGCGCAGATAGCGGTGGCGTACGGCGGGACCTGCGGGGAGGTCGACGAGGGTGACGTCCGCCGCCTCCTCGGTCGTACGCAGGGCGAGCGAGCGGGCGATGTCCCCGAGGTCCCCGGCCTCGGTGCCGGGAGCCGGCCGCAGCAGGGTGACGACCAGGCCGGCGGAGACCGGGACCTGGCCGAGGACCTGGTTCATGACGTACATCTCGACCCCGCCGTTGGCGTGCGCCGCCTCGGCCTGCTCCCGCATCCGCTCCGCGAGCGCGGCCTCCAGCTGGGGGGTGGCGCGGGTCCGCCGCAGCCCCCGCTTGACGACCTTGTCGATACGGTGCGGCCACCGCTCGGGATCGAGCACGATCCGCTCCCACTCCTCGGGAACGGCGAGACGGTAGTCGGAGGGGGGTGCGGTGGCCGTACGGGCAGTCCCGTCTGTCATACCGCCGACCCGATCGCCTGGTCGTACCGCTTGCGCCGTCCCATGACCACGACGGTCACCGGCGCCAGCACGAGCACCACGGCGGCGCCCAGGCAGACGTAGCCCTCGGAGACGCCGCCGATCGCGGACTTGGTGCCGAGGGAGGGCTTGTAGTGACCTGCCGGGTCGACGACCGCCGTGGTCGTCTGCCCGACCCGGTCGGCACAGTTCCCCTTGTTGTCGATCACCTCGTGGACCGACCCGTCCCGCAGCCGGACCCTGCAGTACGTCTCACGGGTCCCGTGCGTCCACTGGTGGGTCGGCGTGGCGATGGTGACCGTCTGTTCCACCCCACGCAGCTGCAGGTACCAGCCGTTGGCGAAGTACGAGCCGACCAGGACCAGTACGAGATAGGCGGCCGCGGTGACGTACCGGGCGGCGGGGGCCCCTCGGGAGTCACGGGTCTTGAAGGCCACCCAGATGACCGGCAGCCCGAGCAGCAACCCGACGAACGCCGCCGCCTTGCCGATGAACAGGCTGGAGAGCAGACAGACGACGACCGACACGACGGCCACCAGGAGCAGCCGGGCCCACGGCCATACCGGTGTTCCGCCGCCGTATCCGGCCCGCACCGGACGAGGAGTGGTGACGGAGTCGGAGAACTCGGCGAGGATGGTGCGTACCCGTCGCATGCCGTCCGGGCCGGCCGCGATACGGCGCAGCTCCGGCAGCCCCATCCCCACCTCCTCCAACGACCGCTGCCATTTCTCCGGCAGTTCCGCGAACAGCTCGTCGACGGACCGCTCGTCCTCACTCGCCACGTGATCCTTGCTCTTTCCGCTCTGGGTTTCCCGACAGCCGACCGGGTCAGCCGCTGGTGCTCCAGTGCCAGTTGTAGAACGGTGTTCCGCCGGCCCCGATGCCCGGAATCTCCTTCGCCCCCTGGAGGAAGTTCGGCCCGGTGGCCCACGGCTCGCTGGAGTGCGTGTGTGCCAGGTTCGACCAGCCGGCCAGGAGCGGCAGCACCTGGCTGCCGTAGTAGAGGGCGTTGGCCTGACCGGCCATGGTCTTGAACGAGGAGTCCCCGATCTCCGCCAGTTTGGGCGCCGATTCCGCGAAGGCCTTGGCCGCGCGGTGCACCGCGGGGGCGTCGCGGATGTCGGTCGCGTAGGCCTTGAGGTTCAACGACTCCTTGACCACCGAACGCATCCGGGGCAGGAGTTTCGTGGGCCCTTCGGACAGCGCCTTGCCGATCTCTCCGGGTTTTACCCCGTTGAGGGTCTCGGCGAGTTCCCGGGCCGCGGTCGGATTCAGCCCGACCTCCCGGGCCAACTGCAGGTCCTTGACGGCGGAGGCGCCCCGGGCGGCCATGGCCGCCTCCTTGGCCGTCGTCCCGAGGACCCGCCCGGCGCCGAAGGAGAGCACGCCGATGACGTCGATGGCGACGTCCAGCCAGGTGCCCTTGCCGTCCAGCGCCGAAACGGTGTCGCAGACCAGGGCGACGACCGAGGCGATGAGGGCCAGCGCACCGAGCACCTCGCCGAGGATCGGCACCCAGCTGAGGGCGAGGGCCAGCACCCCCAGAACGGCCGCGGCCACCCCCGCCCAGTGCCCCACCTCGGCGACCCAGTCCTTCCAGTTGTCCCACCAGTGGTGCTTGGGATCCTTCAGCCCGTCGTGCTCGACGGCGTCCCGTATCGCCTTGGCGGCATACCCGGCCTGGGTGTCCCGGTAGTCGAGCGCGGCCCGGAGCTCCCGCTTGGCGGCGTCGAGGTCCCCGTCCGAGGCCTCTTTCTGCCGCTTGAGCTTCTGCTTGTCCGGGTGGTTGTCGTCCGCGGACGGGTGCTGATCGATCTGCTTCTGGTAGTTACTGCTGTCGGCATCGGCAGCCGCGGCCTTCTTCAGCGCGGAACGCACGCGATTCTGCGCGTGGTTGAGGGCGGTGGCCCAATTCTCCCGCACGGTGTCGGCGATGGGCTCGTACGGCACGGAGGAACCGAGCGCCGCCCCCGCGGCCGCGTACCGCTGATGCGACTGGCTCAGCAGTTTGACGGTGGCGCCGGTCTTCTCGGTGAACGCCTTCCCGGCATCCGAGTCCCACCCGTTCCCGTCGACGAGGTTGTTCAGCTTGGCGGCCTGCTCCTCGATCAGCCGGGCCGTGTCGGAGATCCGCTTCCCGAGCCGGGCCACCTCGTACGGGTCCCCCGGCGTGAACTCCCTGTCGTCGTACCGAGCCGTCTGCCAGTCGACGCCGGAGAAGTCGTGATCGCTCACTTGTCCCCCGGCTGAGCCTTGACCAGCGCGTCGGCAAGATGCTGATCGACCCCGTCGTAGGCCTTCGCCGCCTCACCCGCGGTCTTCCCGAGGAACTCCAGCCCGTCGCAGAGCTCCTTGCGTTTCTTCTTCCAGTCGTCCGCGAAGTCCCCTAGGGCGTCGGCCACCTCGCCGGACCCGATCTCGGAGCCGTACGAGTCGACGAGATCCTTCGCATGTTCAAAGTTGGACTTCAACTTCGCGACAGATCTGCTGATCTCCCGCAGCTCTGTCGTGGACACCTTGACGTGGTCCGCCACTACTACCCCCGTGAACACCTGCCTGCCGACCGCCCCGCGAGACGCAGAGGGCCAGGGTCACTGTGTGTCGAGGGTTTTCGGGGCTACAACCAACAGACCGCAAAGGGAGGTCAAAGGCGGGGCGGCGCCCGACCGGGGCGGACAGGCGTCCACGCCATGCCCGCGCAATCTTCACGATGCCCTTGCGGCCGGCCCGGGGCGGCGCCATGTCACGCCGTCACCACCGGGCCACCTCATCCTGCGGGGCACCTCAAATGTCCGCAATCATCATATTTACAGCGAAGTTCGCGGTGGCGAAACCCGGGATCCCGCAGATACCGTTTGCACTCTTGCCGAACTTCATTCTCACGGGGGAGTCCACAGTGAAGCGCCGCACCATGCCCGTTGCCGCCGCGCTCGCCGCGACCGCAGCTCTGCTGCTGACGGCGTGCGGAGGCGGGAACGACGGCTCCAAGGACAAGAACGACAAGATCGCGGGGGCCGGTACGGAAGCATCGGCTTCCGTTTCGCCGTCCGCATCCGCCCCGGCCGACAAGAACACGCCGACGTTCGCGTTTCCGTCGGACATCACCGTGACGGTGGACCGGGAGTCGACGGGAGACGTCACGAAAGACGCGATCCTGCGGGACGTGGCGTACTCGACCCAGGCCAATATCGAAGCCTTCGGCAAAGGTGACGGCAAGACCACCAATATGAGCCGCTACTTCGGTGGGGCTGCCTACACCTACTGGTCCCAGCGTGTTGCGACCCTCAAGAAGCAGGGCCTCACACTCACGGGCCATTACCGGTACTACGACTTCGAGGTCACCGACGTCGCGAACGGCAAGACTGCGGCGGCCCGCTACTGCGAGGACCAGAGCAAGGCGTACGGCAAGGAAATCAAGACGAACAAGGTTCTGCGTACCAAGCCGAGCAACAAGGACTTCGTCCTGTACACCCTTCAAGCCGCCCGTGACTCGGCCGGCGACTGGCAGGTCACACAGCAGAACTGGAAGAAGGGGGACGCAGCGTGCGTCCAGGGCTGAGGTCCGGCGTGGTTCGGGCCGTCGTCCAAACGGCCGTGGCCGCGGGCCTCCTGGTGGCGCTGGGAACTGGGTTCCCGGCCTACGCCGGTGATCCCAAGACAGGTGATGACACGGGGACCGGCGGGCAACCTCCGGCCGACCCCGGCGGTGACCCGGGGGCCAACCCCGGCGGCGATTCCGGCGCCGACTCGGGCCCCGGTACCATCGGCGCCCACATCCGCATCACCCAGAAGACCCCCGGCTCGTCCACCTCCACGGCGACCGCCACGTCCTCGAACGCCGACTGGAAGCCCCCCGTCTGCTGGTACGAACCGATGTACACGGCGGACGAGTACGAGGACTTCATCAAGTCCTCGTACAAGGGAGCCCAGGAACCGGCCGCGAGCTACGCGAAGAAGCGTGCCGACGAGGACTACCACAAGGGTGACAAAGGCCTGTGGTGGCAGGTGCAGTTCCGCCACGACGACTACACCGACGCCTGTCCCGTGACCCCGGCCAACTGGGAGATCTGGGTTCCGCCCGCCCGGCCGAAGGCGGACCCCAACCAGCTGACGCCGGAGATCCTCTCCGAACTCGCCTACAACTCCACCAAGTTGCCGAAGCCGCCCGTGGTGCTGAGCCCGAGCCCGGACCACCTCAAGGTGAACCTCGGTACGCGGGTGAAGTTCGAGGGGAACTTCGACCGGGTCTGGACGACTGCCGGCATCAACTACAAGGGCGTCCAGATGGCTGCGACGACCGTCGCGACTCCCGTGGCCCTCAGGGTCGACGCGGGTACGTCGGACGCCGATCCGCAGACCTGCACGTACGACCTGGTGAAGGGCAACGGCGGCTACACGGTCGACAGTAAGGACGCGGCCTGCAACGTCACCTACCAACGCTCGTCCGGAACCGGCACGTACCCCTTCAAGGCGTCGATCACGTGGAAGGTGACGTGGACGGACTCGGCCGATCCGGACGGGCCGGCACGGCAGCCGGGCCTCCCCGACGGCCTGTCCACGTACGAGCAGAACGTGACCGTGAAGGAAATCCAGGCGGTCAACCGCTGACGAGACGCGAGCGGCCCGCCGAGTTGCGGCTCCGGGCTGCCCCAGGAGACCGGAATCCGATATGAGTGACCTGCGCCTCGAAGACACGATCTTCCAGGACCTGAAGAAGACCTTCTCGTCCATCAGCGACCGCATGGAGACCACCCGCCGCACCCTCCGCGGCGCGGACGCCTCGGCCGTCGGAGAGAAACAACTCATCGAAGACGTCCAGGACTTCGCCGACGACTGGGGCTACGGCATCAAGCAGCTCGGCAAGCACACCCAGGGCGCCGTGAAGATGATCAACAAGATCGGCGAGAGCTTCGGCAAGCTCGACCTGGACCTGGCCGAGTCCCTCAAGGCTCCGAAGCAGAAGGGCAAGTGACGTGGCTGGGCAACGGCCTGCCTTCCCCCACATAGGCTGGGACCCCACGCCGGGGAGCGTGGAGGACACCCGGGATCTCGCGAAGCAGCTCGGCAAGCTGGCCGGCGAGCTGGGTACGGCGCTCGGTGAGTTGGAACGCATCGAGTGCGGGGCCTGGAAGGGCAAGACCGCGATCGCGTTCACCGACTACATCGACAAGGACGTCACCCCGCTCGTCCGCAAGAGCCACGACTCCTTCGACAAGGCCTCCCGTGCCCTGCACCGCTGGGCAGGTGAACTCCAGGACTTCCAGGACCGGGCGGACCGGCTGGAGAAGAGCGCCGGAGAAAGACTCGACGCCAAGGCAGAGGCCGAGGGGAAGGCCGGCAGCGACGGCAGCATGGAACTAGGCAAGGCCTCCAGCGCCGTGGACGGCGTCATCCAGAAGGTCCACGAGCTGGAAGAGGAGTACCGCCAAGCTGCCCGGCAGATCGGCAAGGAACTCGACAAGGCCGCCGACATCGCGCCCGACGAGCCCGGCTTCTGGGACAAGCTGGGGCACGGGATCGAGGATGCGTGGAATGCCACAGGGAAGTGGCTGGAAGATCACGCGGACCTGATCAAGATGGTCGGCGACATTTTGAGCGATCTCACGGCAGTGCTCGGCCTTCTGGCCATCATCACGCTCCCCTTCGAACCCTTGGGAGCGATCTTCGGTGCGGCGGCCATCCTCACCAGTGGGCTGGCCTTGTTGTCCCATTCGATCGCCATGGCGGCTGGAGCGGACGTCACCTGGATGCAGCTGGGGACAGACGCACTCGGTCTGCTGCCGGGCATCGGCGCCTTCGGCAAGGAGGGAGTCGTGGTCGAGAAGGGGGTGGCGGAGTCGGCGGAGACGATCTTCGGTGCCGGGTTCAGGGATCTGGGTCCGGCAGCCTCCCGGAACTTTGTCTCCTTCGGCGAGAAGGCCGAGGCAGTGATGGGCGGGAAGCGCCTGGAAGCCTTCGGAAAGACCGTAGCGCTCTGGGGCAAGAGTCCGATGCGGTTGGTGGGGAGCGACAGCACGAAACTGAACCGCTTGGCCGGCGTCATGAACGCGGGTTATCGGCAGGGACAGACACTCGGCACGAAGTCCTGGAATCTGCTCACGCCGGAGAAGATGGCTGTCGACCCGTTCAGCAAACTGGGCCGAGGCATCGACGGAGTGTTCAAGATCGGTCCAAAGGCGGTCAGTATCGTCAGTGCCGCGCATGAACACTTCACCGCGGGTGATCGCCTCGACGAAGCCGCAACCTCCCCCTGACGACCGAAGGCACACTGCATGACTACCTGGCAACCTCGTCCCGGAGAACTACTGCTTACCCGGTGCCTCGTCACCTTTGCCACTGGCGTCGCCCCCAAGGTCTCCGGCATGCGCTGGTTCCGCGACACGGAGCGGAACGACATCCAGGGCGCCCTCCCTGGCTGGCCCGAAGGACCGACTTACACCCCGCGGACCGAGAATCGTGGCCGGGCTCGTTCCGCCGGCCGGTCCGGCCTGATCGGGCTCTTTGCAGTGGTCGTGGGTGGTCTGGAAAGCCTGGCCGGGTCCGGCAGCACCATCAAGGGCCCTTCCGGCCCCGTCAAAACGCCACCGGAGGATCCCGAAAACGAGGTCGAGGACTTCCCGGTCATGTGGGCTGCACGGGATACTCTCGCCCGCACCCTGCCCTGGCAGCTCGATCGAGGCCGGCGGCATGCCTCCTATCAGACCAAAGCATTCGTCACCGACCAACGAATCGTCTTCATCGGGTACCCGGGTGGCGGCGGCCGCGAGGCCGAGGTCCTGTGGGAGTGCGGGCGCCGTGACATCACGGCCGTGGAGAGGAAGGCGTACAGCAAGGACAAGGCGGACACCGTCATCCGCTTCACCGACGGCTCTTGGTGCCGCCTTCACGTATACACCGGCGAGTGGTTCCGTTACCTGACCATCCCGAACGAGCTGATTCGCCCCGACGCACTCACCCCCGGCCAGCGCCGCACAGTCGACGACATGGTCACCGAGAGCGGCTTCGCTTCGCCCCCTGTAGTCACCCGCCGACCGAGCGGCAACTTTCTCGCCGAGCAACTGGGCCCAGAGGACCCGCCGGTCGGGCAGCGCATCGCCGTAATCCGTCTGATGGGCCCCGACGGCGAAGAAGTGAAGCCCCAGCCCGATGACTACGGCTTCTGACCGATCACGACTTCAGGACAGCGCCCCATGGCCACCCCCACCGATGTCACTCCGCCCACTCCAGGCACCGACGACAACCCCGTCCCGCCGATGACGTTCGTCACCCCCGACGGCTTCTTCGCGCTCCCGCTCGCCGGCACCTCGGAGGAACGCGCCGCGCTCGCCCACACCTTCGTGCGCGAGCTGTACTCCCGAGGCGACGAGTCCATCTGGACCCCGGCGGCTCCTTACTTCGAGGCCATCGCCGAATATCTGTCGGACAGCGGCCTCGCGTACTCCGCGCTGGGCCTGTTCTCCACGGACGACGGTGGTGTCGTCCAATGCGCCTTCACCGTGGCCGCCGTCCAGACAGATCAGACGGATCCGGAGACAGCGGCGCAGGGCATCCTCGCCGCGCTCAGTAGCGATCCTTTGAACGACGCCCGCTGGATGGACCTGCCTTGCGGCCCTGCGGTCTCCTGCGTCACCCTGCGCGAGCTGAGCCTCAACCCGGCGATCACGGCAGACGGCCAGCCCAAGAAGCTATTGACCGGTCAGATCGAGGTCCACGTTCCATTCCCGACCGGCCCGTACACCGCCGTCTTCACCCTTCATACGGCATCCACCGAATACTGGGGTGAGTTCTGCGACGGAACGGTGGCGATCCTACGGACCGTGTCCTTTCCCGCTCCTGAAAACAACATGGGCTCGTCAGAACAAGGCGTCGGCAGAGCCGACGAGTCGGCCTTGGAGAACTGAACGCCTACGGACAGACATGCCCGGCGCCGGCGCCCGCGAAGGAGCGGGGAGGGTGGCAGGCTGCTGCTGCCGAGTGGCCAACATGGCAGCAGGGGCCACACAGCGCCAAGCAGCTCCTTCAGACGTTCGAACCGTCCCCGTTGTGGGCATCACCGTCTGACTCCGGCATCCCGATGACGTACGTCCCCTTCGCGGGCAGCGTCGCGACCAGCCCTCGTTTTCGGAGTTCCACGATGGCGCGACGCACGGTACCGATGCTCACGCGGTACAGATCAGTCATAGCGCGCTCACCGGGCAGCGCGGCCCCCTGCTGCAGCTTTCCAGAGGCGATGTCTGCCGCGATGGCGTCGGCGAGTTTCACGTACTCGTAACGCGGAAGCTCGGTCATGCCTCCACCGTGCCGCAGCCCTACGCACATCGCAGGAGTAGAACGCGTCCCGCCGCAGCGGGACGCGGAATATACCTTAGGGGTGCAGGGGGACGCAGTTACCGGTATGGTCGAAATGACAGGACCCCGGCGAGGTGGCTAGACCTCCCGGGGCACGGCCAACGCTTACCAGGAGCGTCGACATGCACGACCTTATCCCCCCGCGCCCTCCAATGGCTGCGCCTCCTCCTCGCCCCCGGCACCGGGAAACGGCGCCGCCGCCCTCGCCGTCAGCCCTTCCCGCACCTGCACCTCACCCTCGTACGCTGTCCCCTCACCGCCGAGCCCCCGCACCTCCCCGGCCACTGGTCGCCGTACGGCCTGGCCACCCTCCTCGACGGCGCCGACTCCGCTCTGGTCCGCCCCTACCTCACCGCGCGCGAGCGCGAGGCCGCCCTCCGGCAACGCCGGCGGCTCGCCCTCGTACTGGCCGCCGACTTCGGGATCGACCTCGACCAGCACGTGATCGGTGCGCCGGAGGTGGCTGCGTAATGGAACAGGCAGACAGCCGCGCGCACGCCCCGGCCTCACCCCGCCTCCTCCCCTGGCCCACACCTGAGGGCAAGCCCTGCTACCTGGTCACGGACAACAAGGGGGGCTACCTCTCCCGCCTCGCCGACGACCTGGAGGCCGCCCAGGTCGCCACCGGCACCGACGTCCTCGGCCGTGCCCGCCAGGTGCTCGACGACCCGATGTCGCCGTACACCGAGGTCCGCTACGCCGGCATCCGCCTCGCCGAATGCCTCACCGACGCGCTGCGTGTCGCCGAGTCCCGGGGCATGCGCCTGGTCGTACCGGACGATGAGGAGCACCGCGAACCAACCCACGAGCAGGCAACGCCCGAAACGGAGAGTCGACAGGTGTAATCGCGAGGAGTCGAACGATTTCGCGGGTCATTACCGCCCACCTCTGCGAAGCGACACCGGCCGTCCGTCCCTGACCGACGCCTCTTCGCCTCACTGACTCCACTCGCCACCGTTGCTCCTCACGTGCAAGGACTTCGAGAAGAAGATGTCCGGACAGATCGATAGCGCCAGGAACCCGCCCGGTATGGGCGGTACCGCGGGCGCGGCGATCGGCGAGATGGAGCGTGCTACAACGTCGACCAGGACGGCGAGGGGATTTTCTGGGCCGCGGTCGAGAATCCCGATGAACCCGACATGCTCAAGCGGAGCTCGTGCAACGGCCTCCCCTGCTGGGTCGAGAACGGTGACGCGCCGCCGGCCCGGTACGAAGAGGCCGTCAGCCCAAAGATGTTCGCCGCCCTCGCGTACCAGCGCATGCAACTGCCCGACACAAAGGTGACCCTCGCGCCCTAGGGCACCACCAAGGGGAACCTGCCGACCTGGGCCTGGCTCGACAATGCCGTCTTCGGCGAGGTCCAGGCCACGGCGGCCCTCAATGTTCCCGGCTTCGCCATCCAGGCCACGACCACCGCGAAGCCCGTCTCCCTGAAGCTCGAACCCGGCACCACGGACGCCGAGATCTTCCCCGCCTTCGGCGAGTGCGTCTTCAACGCCGACGGCTCCATCGGCGAGCCCTACGCCAAGGGAGACGCGGGCAGGACGCCGCCCTGCGGAATCAGGTACCTGCGCTCACCCCGCGACGGCGTCTTCAAGCTCCGGGCGACGATCACCTGGAAGATCTCCGGGACCGGGACCGGCGGCACGGGAGACAGCCTGCCCGACAGCACCTTCGGAACCACGCGGGACGTTGGCGTCAAGGAAATCCAAGCGGTCGTTCGCTGATCTGACGCATGTGCCCCGCGCTGCTTATTTCTGCCGGTTCTGCAGAACGCGCGCTGCGGGGCCCTCCTGCCGGCTCGGCTGCGTAACGTCGTCCGTGCACCCGCGCCTTGAGACAGCACGGTCACACCCCCCGCCCGAGCGTCAGGATATCGTCAGCGTCCTGGCGATGCTGTCCGCCGCGTCCTCCATCACCTCATCGAAGCCCGGCAAGGTCCAGGAAACGAGAAGAACGAGGGCGTCGTCGATTCCGACCGGGAGGACTCCGTACGTGACGGTCTGGAGCAGAACTCCGGGACCGCCGCGCGGCATACCGTCTGCGGAAAAGTTCTGGCGCAGGCGTACGGCGGGGCCGATCGGCACCTCGGGGCGCGAGATCTGCGGCGGGCCGAAGTCATGCGCGCTGAAAGTGTCCGCCAGCCAGTCGAGAGAGAGCCGCGGAACCGTCTCATCAGGCCGGATGACCTCGACCTCCAACAGTGCCAGGGCGATGTCGAACCCGTCGGGGTAGAAGGCGAAGCCGTACAACGGAGCACGAATGCGGCTGTCCTCGGCCCAGCGTCGCAGGTCTTTTCGCAGAGCCCCGGCGTCCAGCTCGAACCCTGCCGCGCTGCTCCGCTCGCAGAGCTCCGCCGCGGTGTTCTTTGCCCACTTCTTCACGTCGTCCGATGCATCGAGCGGGAGTGGTACCCAGTCCGTCGGGCAGACGATGCCGCACATCTGGATGTCATTCATGGATAGCGTCACCGTCCAGCCAAGTGAGCGAGCCGGCCACCGCGTCGAAGAGCTCGACCATGGCATCTGCGATCTGCAGAAGCGGAGTGGAGAAGGTCAACAGGAGGTGAGCCGCCGCTCCTGGCACCGGGAGCTGGTAGTCCAGCATGACCGAAGGCAGCGCGTAGTCCCCCTCTGCTGTCGGCGGCGCCATCGGGGCCGCCGATGGGTCCCGGCGAAGGCGGAGAGCAGTGCCGGCGGCAAGCTCGACGAGTGACGCGGTGCGCCCCTCGCCGCCGAGGCCTGCGGCCAGTTCGTTCAGGGACGAGGTGCTGCCAGAGTTCGGAGGCAACAGAGTGACCAGCAACGAGGCGGGAATCGTCAATGTGGCTGCCCTCTGCAGGCTGAGATAGAGCTCGATACCGCCGGCGTCGTACGCGTCGGTCGCACGTTCCAACATTTCCTTGCGCAGCAGCTGACGCAGGTGCGGCACGTCGTCCGTACCGCTGAACTGCCGCTTCACCAGGGCGTCGACAGACCGCTCTCGGCGCTCCGGCTCCAACGCGACACGAAACCAGCCGTCGGGCAGCATGAGCTGGTAGTCAGAAGGCGGCGTCGGCGTGGTGGTCATGCTGCCTCAACTTCAGCTCGGCGATCGAGCCGGAAGCGGCTCGTCAGACGGTGCGCGACCACCGGTACGACCTCCACGAGAATGGTGAGGGCCGCCAGGACGCCGGCCACCCGCGCCACCGGCTGGTCGGAGCCGAGGCCCAGCAACGGGATCAGACCGAGGATCGGTACCACGATCGCTTCCCCGCCTCCGAGGACCGTCGAGTGCCAGCTTGTCTTCTCTCGCGCCCTCTTGGGGTCGACCGGGGCCAACCATCGTGCGTCGGCGGCCATGGTGTGGTTCTTCCACCACCCGTCCGCGTCCCGGCTGTGCCGCACCTTCTCGTCGGAGACGGACAGACCGGACGCCTTGAGGAAGCGGGACCAGTTCTCGGCTCCCGCGGGCCCCGCGAACCACCATCGCCACGGCAGCAGTGCGCGTGCAGCGTTCTGCTTGTCCCGGAACTCCACGCCGAGCACGGCACCGGACGACGGTTCGACGAGACGGACGAGGCGGGTCACGCCGTGGTTTCTCCGCAGCGGGAGCCATCGTTCTGCGCCCACCGTGTCGGTGATCACCAAGTCGTCAGGGAGGACACGTAGGGCCGCAGTGTCGAGAAAGCGGCGCGTGGCACCGGCTCCGGACTCAGGGGAGGGCATGACCACGTCGGCCCCGCAGAGCAGTGCGTCGCTGTGCGTGCGCACCCTCTGGAGGATCCCCAGAACCAGGTCAGCTCCGGGCACCAGAAACAGGCCGGTCGTCGCGATCAGCATGGTCCACCGGTTGCCGTGTCCCAGCATGGGCACCACGAGGAAGAACACGAACCAGACCAGCATGCCGAGCCCCCGGACCCAGCTGTGCCAGACCGCGAGATCTGCGTTCCTCGCGGTGTCTGGCCGAGCCCCGGGTTCCCGGTCGGCCTCGGTCCCCGCCGACGCAGCGCTTTCGTCCTCCTCCAGACGGACTCCCAGTTCCGCGAGGAGCGCCGGAAGGCCCGTGCGCTCCAGGCATTCCCTGGGTCTCAGTTCCAAGAGGCCGACCCGTCCAGCCTCCGGAAGCCATTCCGCCAAGGGAACCCGCAGTACGGGACGTCCCCCGGCAGTAAGGAAGTCGACCGCACCCCATCGTTCCGCAGACGGGACATTCTTTCCGCTCTCGGACGGAGGGACGTACCGTGCGCGCGTGATGCCGCTTTCTCCTACGGGAAAGTGACGCTCCCGCCCCCTGCGATCGCGCAGGATCAGCTTGCCTCCCCGCTGGTACACCCTCGCGTGACGCGCGACGTCCGCCGCGTAGAAGGGCCTCATCCGGGGCCGCAGGGCCGGTTCCGGGGTTTCGTTTCCGGAGACGAATCGACTAGCCATCACTCGTTGTCCAAGCGTCCTTGATGCCGGTGGCCGCCCACAGTCCGTCGTCCAACGCGTCAGTGCCGAAGAGATCCCCTACGTACTGGGTCACCTCTCCCTTGTCCGCAGCGTCGATGAAGGATGCCACAGCGGTCGTACCCTGCCAGATGTGGGTCTGTGTCTTGAATACGCCCATGGCGGCCTGCACCTTGTCGACCTCACGGACCTCCGGTGCGATCTTGTTGATCTCCTGGCTCAGTGTGTCAAGCCCGCTGTCACCGGGCTTGAACGAGGCGTCCGCCCACGTACTGCGGTTGAACAAGTTCCTCATATTGGTCGAATTGAAGTCGGTGATCCCCTTGAAGCCCTCCTTGGCCTCCTGGTAAATCGCCTTGGGGCTGAAGGCTTCCTTGACGCGTGCCATGCCGGGGAACCAGCCCTTGGGCGCGCCGGCCAAGGCCTGCGCAGCCACTTTTCCGCGCGGTGCCTCACCGCTGAGCCGGTTGGCCAGCTTCCAGGCCTGGGTCTCGGCCCTCCTGAAGGCGGCGCTGCCAGCCTTCGCCGTCACCCCCTCCATGGCGCTCCGGAAGGCCGCTGTACGGGCCACCACCTTGGCTCCCTGCATCGCTCCCCTGGCACCAGCGATGGCGCCTCGGCCGATGCCCATGGTGGCCAGGCCGACTACGTCCAGTGCGACATCGAACCAACTGCCCTCGCCCGCAAGCGCCAGCATGAGGTGTCCGATCAGGGAGAGAAGCGTCGCTGCCAGGGCTATCGACCCCAGCAGGCCCGCCAGGGCCTGACCGACGATGGGGATCCACCCTACGAACAACGCCAGGGTGCCGCAGATGGTGGCGACCCAGCCGAGCACGTCGAGCCACCAGTTCAGCGTCCCCGCGTGATCGTGCACCCACCCCTTGAACTTGTCCCAGCCACTGTCCTTGAGACCGTCGTGGTCAATGACGTGCCGGATCGCGTCGCGGGCTCGCTTGGCCGCCGCGTCGCGGACCTCCTTCGCCGCCTCCAGGTCACGCTTCGCCCGCTCCAGCGCCGAACTGGCCGCTTCCTGGCGCTTCTGCAGCTTCTTGCGGCTCGGATCGTCGTCCGGGGTGTCCTTCGGTAGCTTGTCGAGCGCGCCGCCGCTCGCCCGGTGCTCGTCGTCGGCGGTCCGGGCGTCGCGGAGCGCCTTGTCGGCCATCTCCTGCGCACGGTGGAGCTCCGAGGCGTACTCGTTCGAGTACGAACCATCGAGGACCCGCTCGCCCAGCGCGTCTGCCGCCGCGTCGTAGCGCTGGAAGGCCTTGCGCAGTTTTCCTTCGGCCTCCTGCGCCTGCTGCCGGAATTCGTCCGCCGCCTTGCTCTTCCACGCCTCGACGGAGGACAGGGCCTTGATCTCGGCGGCCTGCTTCCTGATGGACTCGGCGGTCTTGCGCAGCTCTCTGCCGAGTGCGGCGACCTCGTCCGGGTCGCCGGGCACCGGATCGGCCGATTCGCCGATCACCGCCCACTCGTCGGCCCGGGGCCGCGTCACTTCGCGCCTCCGGCGGGTCCGGCCGGCTTGGCATCCGTCCCACGCAGGGCGTCGGCGAGTTGGTGGTCGATGTCCTCGTAGCCCTTTGCCGCGGCGGTGAGGATCTTCGAGAGCTTCTCCAACTCGTCGAGCAGGCGCCCGCGGTGGACCCGCCAGTTGTCGCCGAAGTCATCGAAGACGTCGACCAGACCCTGTTCGCCGAAGACGGGCACCCCGAGCCCCTTCGCCGGATTCGCGTTGTCGGCGAACTCCTTGTGGATCCTGGAAAGCGACCGGGCGCTCTCCTTGATACGTGCGAGATCGGCCGTCTGATCCGACACAACTACCCCCGTTGCCCCGTCGGGAAAGCTCAAAAAGGGTCCGCGCAGAGCCCGTCGGTGCGATGGCCGACCGCTCCATCGCACCGACGGGACTCGTCGCAGGCCGAGATGGCTGGTTGACTAGCCCTTGGCCTGCTTCGCCAACGAGTCGTCCAGCTGCTCGTACGCTTCCTTGGCCTTCTTCAGGAAGTCGGACAGGCCGTGCAGGCCCTGGATCGTCTTCGTCGCGCCCTTGGTGAAGTCCTTCATGGAGTCGTCGTACGCTCCCGAGGCCTTCTGGGTGGTGAAGCCGTTCTCCACCAGGGCGGAGACGCGCTTCTCGACGTTCTTGATCTTGTCCTCAAGCTCGTGCATGTCCTTGATCAGGTCGCCCGCGACCTTCTCCATCTCGGCATATGTGAGATCCGTGTCTTTGCCGGCCATGACGGCTCCCTCCCGTTCGTGTGGCCTCAGGGCCTTCCCCCGTGGCACCGTTCGCGCGGATCCTTGGCCATGACATGGCCGTCCGCACGAGCAAAGATCCTACGGGGGTGACGCATGCGACCGCACGGGCCTTGTGCGGCGGAATCGTGAAGCGCACACATCCCGTTGCACCCGGGAAAGAGCGGGCGGCTATGGTCACTTCCACTGTGTTGGGTGCTCTAGGTGTGTGGGGGGACGGAACGTGCGCCTGAGTCTGACCGTCGTCGACCCGGTCGGCGGTGCAGCCGCCGACGTGGTGCTCGACGCAGATCCCGAGTCGACCGTCGGGGACGTCGCGAGAGAGCTGGCCCGGCAGGTCGGGCTGGGGTATCCGGACCCCGGCGAGGGCGGCGCCCAGGTCATCCCCATCGGCGCGCACCGGCAACAGGCCGCCGCCGTCCCGGTCTCCGGGCCGCTCGCCTACGTCGACGGGTACGCCCTCGACCCCGCCGCCACCGTCGTCGGCTCGCCGCTGCGTGACGGTGTCGTCGTCAGTCTGCACGATCCCGCCGGGTGTCTGCTCGGTGAGCCCACCGGCATCGTCGAGTTCCGGGTCGCCGGCGGTCCCGCCGCCGGCGCCGTGCACCGGCTCGGCGTCGGGCGGTACGACATCGGCGCCGGACCCGCCTCCCATCTCCGCGTCGAGGACCCCGAACTGCCCGCCCGCGCCGCCACCCTCACCATCGCCATCGACGGCACCTGCAAACTCCAGGTGCACAGCGAAGGCGCCAGGCTGGACGGGGAGAGTGTGGAGAGCGGCGGGGACTGGCCGCTCGGCGCTCAACTCGCCCTCGGTAACACCCTTCTCGAAATCACCGGGTACGCCCCGCCCAACGCCGCGCTCAAGTGGTCCGACGACGGTGCCGGGCTCGACTACAACCGCCCCCCGCGGCTGCGGCCCGCCGACCGGCAGACGCACTTCTCGCTGCCCAACCCGCTCGGTGACTACGAGGCCCGGCCGCTGCCCTGGCTGATGGCGCTGCTGCCGCTGGTCGGTGCCGTCGTCTCCGTGATGATGTTCGGGCGCTGGTACTACCTGATCATGGCGCTGATGAGCCCCCTGATGCTCTTCGGCAACTACTTCATGGACAAGAAGCACGGCAGGAAGTCCCACGCCAAGCAGCTCAAGGAGTACAAGGAGCACAAGGCGCGGATCGAGGGGGAGGCGCAGGAGGCGCTGGCCGCGGAGCGGACCGCACGGCGGGCCGCGGTGCCGGACCCGGCCGCCGTGCTGACGTACGGCACCGGACCGCGGACACGGCTGTGGGAGCGGCGGCGCACCGACGCCGACCACCTGCTGATCCGGTTCGGCACCGGGCGCGTGCCCTCCGAGGTCGAGCTCGACGACCCCGAGCAGGACGAGCACAAGCGCAAGGTCCGCTGGTACATCGAGGACGCCCCGGTCGGTCTCTCGCTGCGCGACCTCGGGGTGATCGGCGTCGCCGGGCCCGGTGACTCGGCGCATGCGCTGGGGCGTTGGGCCGTCGCCCAGACCGCCGTCCTGCACAGCCCCATGGACGTGCAGTTCTACGTCCTCACCGACAACGACGCCGGAGACCGGTGGGACTGGGTGCGGTGGCTGCCGCACTCCCGCCCGGCCGGCGGGCAGGACGTGAACGTCCTCATCGGCACCGACTCCGAGACCGTCGGCGCCCGCGTCGGCGAGCTCACCCAGCTCCTCGACGGCCGGCAGAAGGCCCTGCAGAAGGGCGGCCGGAGCAAGACGGACGGGCCGGCGTTCTCCGACCCGGACATCGTGGTGGTGTGGGACGGCTCCCGGCGGCTTCGGTCCATGCCCGGTGTCGTACGGCTGCTGAAGGAGGGGCCGGGCGTCGCCATCCGCTCCCTCTGCCTGGACGAGGAGGAACGGTTCCTGCCCGGCGAGTGCCAGGGGGTCGTGGTCGCCGAGCCTCGGGCCACCGAGGAGGCCGCGCAGGCGGCGCCCGTGGCACAGCAGGCCGTCGGCGGCTTTCCGTCCTTCCAGGCCTGGCATCCCCAGAGCGGCGGCGGGGGCGAGGAACAGGCGCCGCAGGAACTGGAGTTGCGACTGCGTGTCGAGCAGAGCGGGGCGCTGCGCAAGCTGAACGTGCGGCCCGACCTCGTCTCCGCCGCCTGGTGCGCGCGGCTCGCCCGCTCGCTCTCCCCGCTGCGCGACATCAGCGGCGAGAGCGAGGACTCCGCGCTGCCCGCCGCCAGCCGGCTGCTCGACGTGCTCCAGCTGGAGCCGCCCACGCGGGACGCGATAGCCGCGCGCTGGCGGATGGGCGGGCAGTCGACGATGGCGGTCATCGGGGAGTCGTACGACGGTCCGTTCGGCATCGACCTGCGGCGCGACGGGCCGCACGGGCTGATCGCCGGTACCACCGGTTCCGGCAAGTCGGAGCTGCTGCAGACCATCGTGGCCGCGCTGGCCGTCGCCAACACCCCCGAGAACATGACGTTCGTGCTCGTCGACTACAAGGGCGGCTCGGCGTTCAAGGACTGCGTGAAGCTGCCGCACACCGTGGGCATGGTCACCGACCTCGACGCCCACCTCGTGGAGCGGGCCCTGGAGTCGCTGGGGGCGGAGCTCAAGCGGCGCGAGCACATCCTCGCGGCCGCCGACGCCAAGGACATCGAGGACTACCAGGACCTCGTCAGAAGGGACCCCTCCCGCTCCCCCGTCCCCCGGCTCCTCATCGTCATCGACGAGTTCGCGTCCATGGTGCGCGACCTGCCCGACTTCGTCACGGGACTGGTGAACATCGCCCAGCGAGGGCGGTCGCTCGGGATCCACCTGCTGCTCGCCACCCAGCGGCCCTCCGGTGTCGTGTCGCCCGAGATCCGCGCCAACACCAACCTCCGGATCGCGCTGCGCGTGACCGACGCCGGTGAGTCGACCGACGTCATCGACGCGCCCGACGCCGGGCACATCGCGAAGAGCACGCCGGGCCGGGCGTACGTCCGGCTCGGGCACGCCTCGCTGGTCCCCTTCCAGTCGGGGCGGGTCGGCGGACGGCGGCCGGGGGCCGCGGACCCGGCCACGCTCGCCCCCTGGGCCGGGGCGCTGACCTGGCAGGACCTCGGGCGGGCCGCGCTGCGCAAGCCGAGGTCCGAGGCGAAGGAGGACGACGAGATCACCGACCTGAAGGTGCTCGTCGACGCCGTCCGCGAGGCCAACTCCGACCTGCGGATCCCCGCCCAGCACTCGCCGTGGCTGCCGGCCCTCGACGACATGCTGCTGCTCGACGACGTGCCGGCCGTGCAGGCGCAGGGCGCGCTGCCCGCCGCCGCGTACGGTGTCGAGGACCTGCCCGCCGACCAGGCCCGCCGCGCGGTCGCCGTCGACTTCGCGACCTTCGGGCACCTCATCGTCGCGGGCGCCCCGCGCACCGGGCGCTCCCAGGTGCTGCGCACCATCGCCGGTTCGCTGGCCCGCACCAACTCCTGCGCCGACGTGCACCTGTACGGCATCGACTGCGGCAACGGCGCGCTGAACGCACTGACCCGGCTGCCGCACTGCGGTGCGGTCGTCGGCCGCAACCAGACGGAGCGGGTGGAACGGCTCATGGCTCGTCTGTCGGGCGAGCTGAACCGTCGTCAGGAGCTGCTCGCCGACCGAGGGTTCGCGGACATCGGCGAGCAGCGGGCGGCCGTGCCGGAGGCGGAACGGCTGCCGCACATCGTGCTGCTCCTGGACCGCTGGGAGGGCTGGCTGCCCACCCTCGGCGAGCTGAACCACGGTGACCTCACCGACCAGATCATGGTGATGATGCGGGAGGGCGCGAGCGTCGGCATCCATCTCGTCCTCACCGGTGACCGGCAGATCCTGGCCGGCCGGATCTCCTCCCTCACCGAGGACAAGTACGGCCTGCGGCTCGCCGACCGCGCCGACTTCTCGATGCTGGACATCAACTCCCGCAAGGTCCCCGAGGAGATCCCGCCCGGCCGCGCCTTCCGCAGCGAGACGGCCGCCGAGACGCAGTTCGCGTTGCTCTCCGCGGACACCACCGGTCAGGGGCAGAACGCGGCGATCGTCGCGATCGGCGAGTCGGCCGAGGCCCGCGACGCCGAGGTGCCGCGTTCCCGGCGCCCGTTCCGGGTGGACGTGCTGCCCGGCCGGATCTCCTTCGAGGACGCCTGGGCGATGCGCACCCCGGCCGCGGCGGCCGCCCCGCTGTGGGCCCTGGTCGGTGTCGGCGGCGACGAACTCACCGCCTTCGGACCGGACCTGGCCCAGGGCGTTCCCGCGTTCGTGATCGGCGGGCCCGCCAAGTCCGGCCGCTCCACCGCCCTGTTGGGCTTCGCCCGCTCCTACCTCGCGAACGGCGTACGGATCGTCGTGGCCGCGCCCCGGCAGTCGCCGTTGCGTGAACTGGAGGGCCGCGACGGCGTGTTGAAGGTCTTCACCGGGCGGGACGTGGACGAGGACGAGCTGACGGAGGTGCTGTCGTCGGCGTCCCCGGCCGAGCCGGTCGTCGTACTCGTCGACGACGCCGAGGTGCTGGACGACTGCGACGCCGAGGACGTCTTCAAGCGGATCGTGGAGCGCGGCACCGAGGAGGGCCTCGCCGTCGTCATCGCCGGTGACGAGGACGAGATCTGCGACGGCTTCTCGGGCTGGCAGGTCGACGCCAAGAAGGCGCGCCGGGGCATCCTGCTCTCCCCGCAGGAGTCCGGCTCGGGCGAGCTGATCGGCATCCGGACCACCCGGGCCATGGTGGGCGGCCCGATCCAGCCCGGCAAGGGCATGCTGCACCTGGGCAGCGGGGAGCACGTCACGGTGACGACCCCGCAGTAGCCGGGAGCGGTCGAAGGGCGGGGGTCCCCGGGTGTCCTCGGTCCCCCGCCTTCGAGGGTTCCCTCAGTCCCCCGCCTTCGACATCACCGCCACCGGGTTCCCCTCCGCCGAGCTGTCCGACGTGTAGACCAGGTCGCCGTGGCTCGGGGTCA
This sequence comes from Streptomyces sp. NPDC086777, assembly GCF_040702065.1. Lineage (NCBI taxonomy): Bacteria > Bacillati > Actinomycetota > Actinomycetes > Kitasatosporales > Streptomycetaceae > Streptomyces > Streptomyces sp. NPDC086777. The sequence continues at coordinate 120,828 of NZ_JBFBJI010000028.1, forward strand.
GGTAGACGGTGTTCGTGCCGGGGTCGCAGCCGTCGTGGTTGCCCTTGGCGCCGGTCGAGGAGGCGACGAGCCGTGCCGCCGTCACCGATCTCAGGATGAGGACGTCCGTGCAGACCCCGCCCAGCTGGTCGGTCTGCCGCAGCCGGCCCAGCTCGTGCCCGACCGCCGCCTGCTCGACGGTGATCCGGAAGGTGCCGACGGGCAGGTTGCCGGACAGGGCGGTGGCCGAGCCCTGCCAGGTGCCGAGATAGGCCGCCGGGATCTGCCCGCCGCCGGACGCGGACGACGGCGCGGACGCGGACGACGAGGCGGACGTCGACGCGGACGTCGACGCGGACGTCGAGGGCGGCTTGGCGGCGGCACCCGTGTCACCGCCCGCCCCGTCGCCGCCGGACCCGAGGAACGGTCGCACCAGGAACCCCACCCCGACGGTGACCACCGCCAGCGCCGCCGCCACCGCGAGCGCCACGGTGCAGCTCACCCGGCGGCCACGGCCGCCCTCCCCCGGTACGGCGGTGGCGGCGACGCTCACGGACACCTTGCCGGGCGACCCGGGCGCCCCCTGCGACGTGGGCGCGGCATCCCGCGGCCCCGGTAGGACGGCGGGCACGGCCTCGGGCGGCACCGTCGGCGGCGGTCCGAACTCCCCCGCCACGGACGGGGTGCTGAACTCCACCGGCCCGGACGCCGGTACCGCGGCCGGCACGGCCTCCGCGGCCTCCAGGTTCAGCACCTCCACCGCGCTCCGGCTCACCCGCTCCACCAGCGCCCCCGGCAGCCACCCGCCGGCCACCAGCCGTGCGGCTCCCTCCGGAGCCAGCCGCCGGGCCACCTCCGCCGGGGCCGGCCGCCGTCCCGGCTCCTTCACGAGGCAGGCCTCGGCGACCTCGCGCAGCTCACCACCGAGCGAGCCGAGTTCGGGCTCCTCGTGGACGACCTTGTAGAGGAGCGCGGCCGACGAGTCCCCGGGGAACGGCGCCGCCCCGTTGGCCGCGTACGCCAGCACCGCGCCGAGGGAGAAGACGTCCGCGGCGCCCGTGGCGCCCTTGCCGAGGATCTGCTCCGGGGACATGTATCCGGGCGAGCCGATCGACACCCCCGACGACGTCAGGGATGCCGTGCCGTCCGTGGCGCGGGCGATGCCGAAGTCGATGAGGAGCGGCCCGTCGAGGGTCAGCAGCACGTTCGACGGCTTCACGTCCCGGTGCACGAGACCCAGTTCGTGCACCGCCGCCAGGGCCTCGGCGAGCCCGGCACCGAGCGCCCGTACGGTGTGCCCGGGCAGCGGGCCGCCGTCGGTCACGGCGGCCGTCAGGGAGGGACCGGCCGCGTAGGCCGTGGCGACCCAGGGCACGGGGGCGTCCGGGTCGGCGTCCAGGACCGAGGCGGTCCAGGCGCCGCCGACCCGCCGCGCGGCCTGCACCTCGCGGCGGAAGCGGGCACGGAACTCCTCGTCCAGCGCGAAGTGCGGGTGCACGATCTTGACGGCGACGGAGCGGCCGCCGGCCGAACGGCCCAGATAGACGCGGCCCATGCCGCCGGAGCCGAGCCGGCCGAGCAGCCGGTACGGCCCGACGGCCGTGGGTTCGTCGCCCGCGAGCGGCAGCATGTGCCCTCACCCCCCAGAGAGTTCGGCAGCAGCCTATTCGCTCCGCGGGTTCGGCAGTTTGCTTTGCCGCGGGTCAGGCAGTGGCTTTGCGGCCGGTCAGGCAGTGGCTTTGCCGCGGGTCCGGTGGGGGCGGGTCGCGCAGTTCCCCGCGCCCCTTTCGGGGCGCGGCTCCGCGGGGCGTGTCACGGAGACAGCAGCTCGACCCGCACATCCGCCGCGAACCCGGTCGTCGGGCCGACCCGGCGGGCGAACTCCGCGACCGCCGCCAGCTGCGACGCGCCGAAGCTGAAGTCGAGGGTGGTGAAGTACTGGGCGAGGGTCGCCTCGTCGAAGGCCTCCCAGCGGGCGGCCTGTTCGGCGACCTTGGCGACCTCCTCCAGGGAGAGGTTGCGGGAGTCGAGGAAGGCGCCGTGCACCTCACGGGTGAGGTGCGGCTCGCGCTCCAGGTAGTCCCGGCGCGCCGCCCACACCGCGAAGACGAACGGCAGGCCCGTCCACTCCTTCCACAGCGCACCGAGGTCGTGGACCTGGAGGCCGTAGCGCGGACCGTCCAGCAGGTTGGCGCGCAGGGCCGCGTCGCCGATCAGGACCGCCGCGTCCGCCTCCTGCATCATCAGGCTGAGGTCGGGCGGGCAGGTGTAGTACTCGGGCTGGACGCCGTAGCGGTCGGCGAGCAGCAGCTGGGCGAGGCGGACCGAGGTGCGCGAGGTGGAGCCGAGGGCGACCCGGCGGCCGTCCAGCTGGTCCAGCGGCACCTGCGAGACGATCACGCAGGACATCACCGGGCCGTCGCAGCCGACGGCGATGTCCGGGAAGGCGACCAGGTCGTCTGCGTTGCGCAGGAATTCGACGAGGGTGATGGGCCCGATGTCGAGGTCGCCGCGCACCAACTGCTCGCTGAGCTTCTCAGGGGTGTCCTTGGTCAGCTCGAAGTCGAGGAGGGTGCCGGTTCTCGCGAGCCCCCAGTAGAGGGGCAGGCAGTTCAGGAACTGGATGTGGCCGACGCGCGGCCGGGTGCGAGAATTGTCCACATCGCGAGACTAGACCCCATGGGGTACCGTGCTGGGACCGCCCCCACCCCTGGAGTCCCGACCGTCCCTGCGGTCAACCCGCCCTCGGGGGCATTCAAACGTCCGGGTGACGTGATCTTGGCCTCTGTTGCGTTCGGCTGCCCACATGCTAGGCTCGCCGCAAGTTGCAGTTTGGTTTCCCTTGCAGTACAGAGCCTGCGGAGCATGTAACCGCGGGCTCTCGTAGTTTTCAGACATATGCAGTTGTGCGGCACTTAGTTTGTTTTCACACTTGCAGGTTCTGGAGCAGGGCGACCCTTTGGGCCCAAGGAGGGCTTATGGCTACCGGAACCGTGAAGTGGTTCAACGCCGAAAAGGGCTTTGGTTTCATCGCCCAGGAAGGCGGCGGCCCCGACGTCTTCGTCCACTACTCCGCGATCAACGCCAGCGGGTTCCGCTCCCTGGAGGAGAACCAGCAGGTGAGCTTCGACGTCACGCAGGGCCCGAAGGGTCCGCAGGCGGAGAACGTCACCCCCGTCTGATCCCAGACGAACCACGTCTGATCGCAGACTGAGTGCAGTACCCAAGGAGCCCCGCGCCGTCAGGCGACGGGGCTCCTGCCTTTTCCTCCCGGCTCAGACGTGCTGCATCACCAGGACGAACGTGGTGCCGGGCGCCAGCGCCTCGTAGAGATGCGGGACATCGCCGCGATATGTCAGATAGTCACCCGGGTTCAATACGACGGTTTCTCCGCGCGGCCCGGCCTTGACCTGCCCGCTGCATACGACGAGATGTTCCACCGTTCCCGGAATGTGCGGCTCGGACTCCCGCGCCACGCCCGGCTCCATCCGCAGGTGGTAGATGTCCCGGCGGACGCCGGGCGGGCTGGACGACAGCAGGGTCGCGGCGAAGTCGGCCCGCTCCGACGCGACCGTGGGCCCCTCCCCCACCCGGATCACCTGGACGCCGGAGACCGGCGGCTCGACCAGCGCGCTGAACGGCACGCCGAGCGCCACGCCCAGCGACCACAGCGTCTCCACGCTCGGATTGCCGCCGCCCGCCTCCAGTTGGGACAGCGTCGACTTCGCGACACCGGCCCGTTTGGCCAGCTCGGACAGGGAGAGCCCGGCCCGGGCCCGCTCGCGCTTCAGCGCCCCGGCGATCCACTCCATGGGGAGCCGGTCCGGCCGGTCGGGCCGGCCGGTTGCCTCGGACATCACGATCGTTCGCTCCATCGGTACGATTGTTCGCCTTGACGAACACCACTCTACGCGTTCACTGTAAAGAACATGCGTTCGCCAAACCGAACAACCCGAGCGGCCCGAGCGGCCCGAGCGGCTGAACGTCCGGCCCGGCCGCCGGGAACGGCATCCCTGGTCCGGGACAGTTCACTCGTCTGGCTGGCCGGCGGGATCGTCGGCGTCTCCTTCGGCGCGGTCAGCGTCGCCGGCGGCCTGCCGTGGTGGGTCCCGGTCCTGATGTCCCTCGTGGTCTACGCCGGTTCGGCCCAGTTCAGCGCGGTCGGCGTGCTGCTCGCCGGCGGCGGCCCGCTGGCGGCCGCGGCCACCGGCCTGCTCCTCAACACCCGCACGGCGGCCTTCGGCCTCGCCGTCGCCGGCCTGCTCGGCCCCGGCCGCGCCACCCGTCTGCTCGGCGCCCACCTGGTCACCGACGAGACGGTGGCCTTCGCCCTGTCCCAGCCGGATCCGGGCCGCCGCCGGGCCGCGTTCTGGGTCTGCGGGCTCGGCCTGTTCGCCGCCTGGAACGTGGGGGTGGCAGCCGGGGCGCTCGCCGGCAGCGCCCTCGGCGACACCGGCCGCTACGGCCTGGACGCGGCGTTCCCGGCCGTGCTGGTCGCCCTGGTCCTGCCCGCCCTCCGCGCGGACCGGGGTGTACGGCGCGCGGCCCTGCTCGGCGCGGCGATCGCCCTCGCGGCGGCCCACGCCGTCCCGGCCGGAATCCCGGTCCTCCTCGCCCTGCTGGGCCTGTTCACGCTTCCGGGGGTACGACGATGAACGCGACGGTGGTCATGATCCTGGTCCTCTCCCTCGGCACGTACGCCTTCCGCCTGGTGGGCCCGGCGCTGCACGGCCGGGTGGAGATCCCGGCGCGGGTCCAGGAACTGGCGGCGGCCGCGGCGGTCGTGCTCCTGACGGCCCTGCTGGCCACCGGGGCGCTGACCGAGGGCGGCGGCTTCGCGGGGATCGCCCGCCCGGCCGGGGTGCTGGCCGCGGGCGTACTGGCCTGGCGCAGGGCGCCGTTCGTGGTCGTGGTCCTGGGGGCCGCGGCGGTGACGGCCCTGCTGCGGGCGGCCGGGGTCGGCTGAGCGCACCACCGACGGAGCCGCGCGGCCGCGCCGCCGTGACCGTCGGCCTCCGCCGGCTCCCCACGTCGACGCAGGGGGACTTCCCCCACGTCGGCCGAGACGCACGCCGCCGCGCCCGCACCGGGGGTGCGGGCGC